>NZ_JAAGNI010000138.1 GCF_010550605.1 Streptomyces sp. SID9727 | reverse complement strand
AGCCACGCCCCGGCCGCCTGCGAGACGCCCTCCAGCGGGCCGGAGACGGACGCGGCGATCACCCCGCCGTCCGCGAGGGCCGCGCGCGCCTCGTCGGGGACACGGGCCGCGTCCAGGTCGACCGAGGCGTCCGCCGTGCGCCACAGGAGCCCCGGACGCCCCTCCGGGTCCGGCCGGCCGCGGCGGTGGACGAGGACCAGCGGCCGGCGCGGCCCGGTCTCGGTGAGCGTCAGGGTCACCTCCGTGGCCGGGTCTCCCAGCGCTGCCGCGAAGTCCGGGTCGAGGTCGCTCGCCACCAGGGTGCTGCGGAAGGCGAAGGTGTCCGGTGAGGCGTGATCGCTGCGCCGGAGCACCAGGCGGTCGGTCACCTCGTGGTGCGGGTTGACCACGGCGGTGCCGGTCGCGACGTGGGGACCGGCCGCGAGGCGGACGGCGACCGGGCCGCGCAGGAGGGCCAGACCCTCCTGGTCGAAGGCGGCGCCCACCCCTACGACGCAGGTCGCCCGGGGCGTGATCTCCTGCTCGCCGGTGAACTCCAGCGTCTTGGCGTGGGTCGCGCGGACGTGTCCGTGGCCCCGGGCGTGGATCTTCATTGCCTTCTCCAGGGCCTAGGTGCGTTGTCCGGACCGGCCATCGTAGTCCGCGCGCGCAGGCGCGGAGCGGTCCGGCGGGGGCCAGTAGACTTCCCGGCATGTTCGAACACCTCCGCCACAAGCCGGGCACCCCTCTGCTCCGCAACCGCGAGCTCGTCATCGCGTGCTCGGCGTTTCGCAGCCGCGTGAACCTGTCCAGCGTGGTGCGTACGGCGGGGTGCTGCGGAGTCGAGCGGATCATCGCCTGCGGCAATGTGAAACTCGACCCGAAGATCGCGCGCGATGGTGCCGAGAACGTCGAGATCGAAATGCGCCGGAGCCTTCCGCCGGTGCTGAAGAAGATGCGCGAGGACGGTTACACGATCATCGCGCTCGAACAGGCCACCAATTCAAAGAGCCTGCACGAGATCAGCTTTCCCCGTAAGTCGGTCATCGTCCTCGGAAACGAGCGGACCGGCCTCAAGGAGGACGAGCTCGCGTGCGTGGACGAGTGTGTGGAGATCCCGGTCTGGGGCTCCCCGCACAGCTACAACGTCGCCACGGCCGGCGCCATGGCCATGTACGAGTACTGCCGGCAGTTCCCGACGGGCTGACCCGCCGGGCTCACTCCTCGGGACCGGCCGTGACCGCCGTCAGGGTGGCGATGACCTCGGTGCTGTCGGAGTCCAGCCTGCGCGCCCACGACGAGGAGACGGCGGCGGCCTCCTCGGCCTTCGTGAGCTGGAAACCGGTGACCTTCCAGCCGGCGGCGAGCGCCTTTCCGGTGAGCACCTCCTCGACGTACGGAGGGGTCAGCTCCGGAAGTCCCTGGATGTCCCGCGGCACGGGCTCCCGCCAGATGCTGGTGCCGACCGTCGCGGTGAGCGGCGCACCCGGCTTGGCGACGGTCCGTAGCCCGCCCCAGATGTCCTCGTCGCCGCGTACGAGACCGTGGAGCAATTTCCCCCACGGCATCAGGACGAGCAAGGCGTCGGCGGCCCCCAGCAGCTCCTCCGGGGCATTCTCGATCGACGCGTTCACGAGCAGCAGATTGGGTACGCCGCCCTTGGCGGGCTTGCGGCGGCTGCGAATGCTCGTCTGCGTCATCCGCTGCCAGGCCGGGTCCACGCCCACGACCAGCCAGTCCGGATTCTCCTTGGCGATGCGATAGGACGCCCGGGCGTCTCCCGTGCCGACATCGACGACGACCCGGGAACTCTCCTGGACCAGCCGCTCGAATTCGCCCTCGGCGGCCTTCTCGAGCTTCTTGCCCCGCACGATCTGCATAACGGCCAGTGCTTTCTTCTCTCGGCTGCCCGGCCGGCGGTGGCCGGCCCCGGCGGGCGTCCCGCCGCCCCCGGCATGATCCCCCAGCGCGGCGCCCGGAGACCAACCGGCACCGGGCACGGGCACACGCGAAACCGCCCCCGATCCGTTCGCACGGTTCGGGGGCGGTTCTCGATGGCGGTAGCGGAGGGATTTGAACCCTCGGTGAGTTTCCCCACACTCGCTTTCGAGGCGAGCTCCTTCGGCCGCTCGGACACGCTACCGAGAGAGAGCTTAGACCATGTTGGCCGTACGCCGAAATCCGTTTCCGGGCGGCGCCGCGTGCCCCGGCACCGGCAGGTCAGCGGTCCCGGAAGAAGGCCGTCAGCGGAGCCGCGCACTCTGCCTCCAGGACCCCGGCGACCACCTCGGGGCGGTGGTTGAGGCGGCGGTCCCGTACGACGTCCCAGAGCGAGCCGGCGGCACCGGCCTTCTCGTCCCGGGCGCCGTAGACCACCCGGTCCACCCGGGCCTGCACCAGGGCGCCCGCGCACATCGTGCAGGGCTCCAGGGTGACCACCAGGGTGCAGCCGGACAGGCGCCACTCTCCGAGCGCCGCGGCGGCCCGGCGCAGCGCCAGGACCTCGGCGTGCGCGGTCGGGTCGCCGGTCGCCTCGCGTTCGTTGTGCCCGGCGGCCAGCGGCGCCCCGTCCGGGCCGAGGACGACGGCACCGACCGGTACGTCACCGGTCGCCGCCGCACGGCCGGCCTCGGCCAGGGCGCGGCGCATCACCGCCCGCCACGGGTCCCGTACGGGATCGGGCGGGTCCGGGGTGTGCGGGCGGGATGCTTCGGTCACGAGCGGACCCCAGGGCCTTTCCTCTGGATCATGCCGGATCAGGGAGCGGCCTGATCCGAAGGAAAGACCCTAGCGGACCGTCTCCAGCACCTCGGCCGCTCCCAGCGCGTCCGCGATCTCGGCCAGGGCGTCCGTCCGCAGCATCAGCAGCTCGGCCTCGGGGAGCCCGAGGTCGGACAGGACCCCGGAGTCGCCGATCGGACCGGCCGGGACGACGCCCGCGGAGGGCCCGTCGTCGTCATCGTCGTCGTTGGCGGTGGTCTCGGGCTCGCCGTCCTCGGTGCCGTCGAGGCCGACGAGCTCCTCCAGGGCGGCGATCGTGTCCTCGGCCCCTGGTTCGCGGCCGAGCAGTTCGTCGGTGAGCAGGATCTCCCCGTACGAGGAGCGGGCGGCGGCGGAGGCATCCGAGACGTAGATCCGGGGGTCCTCCTCACCGTCCACCCGGACGACGCCGAACCAGGCGTCCTCCTGCTCGATGAATACGAGCACCGTGTCCTCGTCAACCGAGGCGTCACGGGCCAGATCCGTCAGGTCGGACAGGGTCTCCACATCATCGAGCTCCGTGTCGCTCGCTTCCCACCCGTCTTCGGTGCGCGCGAGCAGTGCGGCGAAGTACACCGTGACTCTCCCACTGGTCTCGGGGCCAAGGGCCGGTCCGGGCGGGGAGCAGCCGGTGCTCCGGCTGCCCTGCGTCCCGCCCATTCGGCATCGTGACAGAAACCGGCGCTCCGCGAGAGCAGTTCGGCGGTTGAGTCGGCCATCAGTTCTCTCCACCACCGTCACCAGCGACTTTTCCGCAGGCCGGAGGGGCTACCAGCGGAACGTGCGCATCCGCATGGCCTGGCGCATTCGGGCGGCCTTGACCCGCCGGGGCTGGACCCGGTCGCGCAGCGCCTTCGCCTCGTGGAGCTCACGGAGGAACTGGGCGCGCCGCCGTCGGCGCTGTGCGTCGGTCTCAGGCGTGTCGGGGGAGTCCGGCGCGTCGGGGGAGTCCGGTGTGCTCCCGGGGTTTAGCGCGTTCCCGGGGTTCTCGGCGCTCCGTGTCCGGTCGGCCATCGGCTCTCCACCCCCAAGGCTGGCTGCGTCGCTGGGTCCGTACGCCACCACCTTCCCCCCGAACGTGCGGATGATGCCAGCGCGCGAGTGCGGAAGGCGCGGCTACGCTGGGAGCCATGCGGATCCACGTCGTCGACCACCCGCTGGTCGCGCACAAACTCACCACCCTGCGCGACAAGCGCACCGACTCCCCGACCTTCCGGCGCCTCGCCGACGAGCTGGTGACCCTGCTCGCGTACGAGGCGACCCGCGATGTGCGCACCGAACAGGTCGACATCGAGACCCCGGTGACACCCACCACCGGCGTGAAGCTGTCGCACCCCCGCCCGCTGGTCGTCCCGATCCTGCGGGCCGGTCTCGGCATGCTCGACGGCATGGTCCGGCTGCTGCCGACCGCCGAGGTGGGCTTCCTGGGCATGATCCGCGACGAGGAGACGCTCAAGGCGTCCACGTACGCGAGCCGGATGCCCGATGACCTCTCGGGCCGCCAGGTCTATGTGCTCGACCCGATGCTGGCCACCGGCGGCACCCTCGTCGCGGCCATCCAGGAGCTGATCAGGCGGGGCGCCGACGACGTCACCGCGGTCGTGCTCCTGGCCGCCCCCGAGGGCGTCGAGGTCATGGAGCGCGAGCTCGCCGGCACGCCGGTCACCGTGGTCACCGCCTCGGTGGACGAGCGGCTCAACGAGAGCGGCTACATCGTCCCGGGCCTCGGCGACGCGGGTGACCGCATGTACGGCACCGTGGACTAGGCACTTCCCACCGGACGCCCCGCCCCGGCTCCGTCCTCCGCGGTCAGCAGGAGGAGGGAGCCGGGGCCGGCTTCGTCAGCGCGGACAGCGCGGCGGCGGCCGTCTGCGGCTTGCTGAACGCCGTGAACTTCTTGCCGATGATCAGATCGACCTCCCCGTTCTTGCGGGCGTCGGTCTTCGTCGTGGCCCCGGGCAGCTGGGCGCCCAGCACCGGGAACGTGCCGTCGGTGGCGGCCGGGGCGCCGAGCAGGATGCCGGTACCCGGCACCTTCTTGTCGTACGCGGCGGTGGCGTTCCCCACCTCGCCGATCTTGAACCCGCGCTTCTTCAGCTCGTCGGCGGCGGACTTCGCGAGACCGCCGCGCGTGGTCGCGTTGTAGACGTTGACCGTGATCTTCGCGGGCTGGGGCAGCACCTTCGCGGGTTTCGACGCCTTCGGGGACGGGCAGCGCTCGGTCCGGTCGGCGGCGCTGGCCGTCTTGTCGCCGCCCGTGAAGACATCGATGAGCTGCAGCGTGCCCCATCCGGCCAGCCCGAGGGCGACCACGGAGGCGATGGCCGCGAGGACCACTTTGCTACGGCGGCGGGGGCGGCGCATGCGGGGGTACTTGTCACCCGTGATGCGGTACTTTCCGCCCATGCCGGGGGGAGTGAGCATGCTCATGGGCGCAGCGTAGTGCGAGCCGGTGATGATGCCTACTAAATGATCAATGGATCGCACCCGTCCGGGTGGGAAAACACCCGAACGAACCCCGTACGGGCTCCGAGGCGTCAGCCGAGTTCGAGCACGCGGGCGTGCAGCACCTGGCGCTGCTGGAGCGCGGCACGCACCGCGCGGTGCAGCCCGTCCTCCAGGTAGAGGTCGCCCTGCCACTTCACGACGTGCGCGAAGAGGTCGCCGTAGAACGTGGAGTCCTCGGCGAGCAGCGTTTCGAGGTCCAGCTGGCCCTTGGTGGTGACGAGCTGGTCGAGGCGGACCGGGCGCGGCGCGACATCCGCCCACTGCCGGGTGCTTTCCCGGCCGTGGTCGGGATAAGGCTTCCCATTTCCGATGCGCTTGAAGATCACACGGAAAGCCTACCGGTCAGGAGCCACCGGGCGCAGCCACGATCGCCACCACGCCGCGTACGAGAAGGCTCACTTGCCCTTCGCCGCGGCTTTCGCGGCCTTCGCCGCCTGCTTGGCCTCCTGCTTGAACGCGCGCACCTCGGCCAGTGACTCGGGGCCGGTGATGTCCGCGACGGACCGGTGCGAGCCCTCCTCCCCGTACGGCCCCGCCGCCTCCCGCCAGCCCGGCGGCCGGACCCCGAACCGCTTGCCGAGGAGCGCGAGGAAGATCTGCGCCTTCTGCGTTCCGAACCCGGGCAGGGCGTTGAGCCGCCGGCGCAGCTCAGCCCCGGTCGAGGCATCGCTCCACACGGCGCCCGCCTCGCCGTCGTACTGCGCCACCAGGAACTGGCACAGCTGCTGCACGCGCTTGGCCATCGAGCCCGGATAGCGGTGCAGCGCGGGTTTGGCGGTGAACAGTCCGGTGAACGCCTCCGGGTCGTACGTGGCGATCTCATGGGCGTCCAGATCGTCCTTGCCCATGCGCCGGGCCAGGGCGTACGGACCCGCGAAGGCCCACTCCATGGGCACCTGCTGGTCGAGCAGCATGCCCACCAGGGCGGCGAGCGGACTGCGTGCGAGAAGCTCGTCCGCCGCCGGCTCCTGGGCGATCCGGAGGGTGATGTCTCGGCCATCGTCGCTCTTGGTCATGGGCGGCATCATGGCGAGCGCCGGGGGCGACGGCCAGCACAACCACCGCCGACCGAGCGGTTTGCAGCCGTTTGCCGGTCAGCGGGGACCGGCTCAGGCCCCCGCGGGCGCCGGGGCCGGGGCGTCTCCCGGCTCCGGGGCCGTGGCGCGGCGGGTCCGGCGCTCGGCCTGCGCGAGGTGGGCGATCACGTGCGAGTGGAAACGGTCCACGGCGTTGTCGACGCTGCGGATGAACCCGGTCTCCGCGTTGCCCCGTGTGGCGCCCATGCTCTTGAAGAGGGAGAGCCGGAATCCCGTGATCCGGCCGCCGTCGCGGGGAAGTACGTCGCCCGGCTCCGGACGGAGGCGTTCCAGGGTGCCGCGCGGGCCGCTCTGCCCCTCGACCAGCGTTTCGACGTGCAGATCCGCGGGTGCCTCGGCGAGCTGCCGCATCAGGCGCTTGGCCGACGTCAGCGGGTAGGCCCCCTCCGGCACCGGGATCTCCACGGAGGTGCGCAGCTTCCCGGTCCGCAGGTCGGCGACGATCCCGATGGTGCCGGGCGACCCGTCCACCCGCAGTTCGGCGGCGAGCCGCCCCTCCTCGCAGAGCCGGTCGGCGTGCGCCGCGCGCCGGGAGAGGGCGGTGGTGCCACGCTGGGTCCGCTGGACGGGCAGGGCCTTCTGCCCCAGCTCGCCGCCGATCCGCAGGCAGACCTGGCGGATGAGCCGTTCCCAGCTCTCCACGACCTCGACGGCACGCGGGTCGCCCTGGCTGAGCGTCTCCTCGTCGATGCCGTTGCGCACGGGCACCCACGAGGGGCCCATGTTCTGGAATCCGTGGCAGCCGGAGTTCTCGTGCTGGAGGTAGTGCAGCAGCTCCTGGAGGAGCCACGCGTGGGCGGCGTTGCCCACGCCCTCGTGCCGGATGAGCATCTGGGCCTGGTGCGCCACCTCCGCCCAGGACAGGTGCCACAGGGCCACCTTGTGCTTGCGCCGCCCGTCCGTCTTGACCTCGACCAGCGGGCTGCCCTCCAGCGCCACGTCGTTGGAGAGCGTGATCACCGCCTCGTAGCCGCGGCGGGCGGCGATGTCCATGTAGTTCTGGACCTGCTCCGGCTTCAGCGCGTTCCCGTTGGTCTTCGTCTCCACGAGCGCGGTCCACAGCTTCCCCGCCCGCTCGACCCGGATCACCCCGTCGGGACGCTTCGGGGTCTCGCCGTGCGGCAGCGAGACCTCGGTGAAGGTCTGCATGCGCCCGGCCGGGGCCCCGAAGGCGGCGGTGAGCCGGCGCCCGAACTCCGGCACCTGCGCCATCACGGACAGCAGCACGGAGGTCGCCCGGACCTCGCGTTCCTTGTCGCTCTTGAGGTTCGAGGCGGGGAAGAGCCGTGCGGCCCGCCAGGAGTCGTTCTCGGCGAGCGACTTCGTGGCGACGGCGGGCAGGGTCACCTTCTTCTTCGCCGTACGGGCGCGGGGCCGCTTGGGCGCGGGGGCCGGCTGCTCTTCGACCGCCACGGTTCGCGGGCCCGGCTGCGCGGGAACGGCGGGGAGCGGCTGAGAAGGACCGGCGGACTCGACGGCGGGCGCGGCGCCTTCCCCGACGGCCGGCTCCGCGACCCCGTCGGCGGTCTCGTTCTCCCCCTCGTCGTCCACATCGATGCCGAAGTCGGTGGCGAGGCCGGCGAGCCCGGTCTCGTAACCCTGGCCGACGGCCCGGTACTTCCACTCCGTACCGCGTCGGTACAGCTCGCCGAAGATGAAGGCGCTCTCCACGGACGCGTCGCCGATCGAGAACCCGAGCAGCACCTCGCCGGACCGGTCGGCGACGGTCATCCGCAGGTCGTCCAGATCGCCGAAGCGGGAGCCGCCGTACCGGCTCGCGGCGACGACCAGGCGCTCGACGTCCTCGGGGACGGCGGTCAGGTCGAGGCTGATGCGGTCCTCGCTGCCGCCGTCCGTCGGCGTCTTGCCGAGCAGCTGCACGCTGCCGTCGGCCGCGGAAGGGTTGTTGTAGTAGAAGAAGTCGGCGTCGCCGCGGACCTTCCCGCCCGCGTCCAGCAGGAGCACGGACACGTCCGCGTCACCGTCCCCGGCGGTGCTGCTCCAGCTCAGACTCGCGATGACCGTGCCGGCATCGTCGCTGAGGTCCGCCAGCCCGACGTTGGCGCCCTTGGTCATCTCACGCATGCAGTCCCCCAGACGCGCGGCCGCGTCGGGTCGCACCCTGGCGACGGCAGCAGGTTCTTCCGTGACACAGCGCAACTCGCCGCACACGGGAGAACCGTATCGCCCGTATGGACCACAGGTGAAGGAACCGTGAAGTCCGATTGCGGTCCGCGCGCGGCCGGCGGGGCGGCCCCGCCGATATTGCGGGTCGCACGGGGTGCGCTGATTGCTACCGTCGGTTCCACAACGCACCGACCCGTCCGCCGGACCAGAAGGATCTCCCTCATGCATGATGCCCGCGCCCTGATCGACATGGGTGCCGAAGCGGTACGCCGGCTCGCTCGACGCGGTTACACGCTGGACCTGCCCGCGCTGGAGGACCTCCAGTCCCGGCGCAACCAGAACATCCGCTCGGCCGACGAGCTGCGGGCGGAGTCCAAGCGGGTGGCGAGCGAGGTCCAGCAGACGGCGAAGGCCGGGGGTGACATCTCCAAGCTGAAGGAGCGGGCCCGCGAGCTGAAGGACGAGATCCGGGACATCGACGCGGGCCAGGAACAGATCCAGGAGCAGCTGCGCGACCTCCTCCTCAGCATTCCGAACCTCCCGGCCGACGAAGCCCCGGACGGCGACAGCGACGCGGACGCGGTCGAGGTCAGGCGCGTGGGCACGCCGCCGGTGTTCTCCTTCGAGCCGAAGGACCACGTCGACCTCGGCGAGGCGACGGGCATCCTCGACTTCGCCCGGGCGACCAAGCTCTCGGGCCCCCGCTTCGCGGTCACGCGCGGCGCGGGCGCGGCCCTGGAGAGGGCCCTGGCGACCCTCTTCCTCGACCTGCACACACGCCGCCACGGCTACGTCGAGCACGCGGTCCCGTACCTGGTCACCCGTAAGACCATGACCGGCACCGGACAGCTCCCGAAGTTCGAGGAGGACCTGTTCAAGACCGGCGTGGCCGACCGCGAGCTGTTCCTCATCCCGACGGCCGAGGTCCCGCTGACCAACCTGTACGCGGACGAGATCATCCCGCCCGCCGAGCTTCCCCTCGCCCTGACCGCGCAAACGCCGTGCTTCCGGTCCGAGGCGGGTTCGTACGGACGGGACACCCGCGGCCTGATCCGCCAGCACCAGTTCTCCAAGGTCGAGATGGTGCGCATCGTCGACCCGGCGGAGTCGGGGGCCGAGCTGGAGCGGATGGTCGGCCACGCCGAGGCGTGCCTGAAGGAGCTGGGCCTCGCCTACCGCGTCGTCATGCTCGCCGCCGGCGACACGGGCTTCTCGGCGCAGCTCACGTACGACATCGAGGTCTGGATCCCGAGCCAGAACACGTACCGCGAGATCTCCTCGGTCTCCGACTTCGGTACGTTCCAGGCCCGGCGGGCGAACATCCGCACCCGCGACGAGAACGGCAAGCCCAAGCTCGTCGCCACCCTCAACGGCTCCGGCCTGCCCATCGGCCGCACCCTGGCCGCCCTTCTCGAACAGTGCCAGCAGGAGGACGGCTCGCTGGTGCTTCCGGAGGCCCTGGTTCCGTACCTGGGCTTCCGCCGGATCGCGCCGGACGGGACGCCGGAGGCGTAGCGGGCGCGGGTTCTCCCCCGGCCGGACGGGCTTCAGGGCCTGTCCGGCCGCTCCCGGAGCCGGAACCCCGTGCAGGCGCACGTGTCCCCGTACCGCTCGACGGCCCTTCGGCCTGTCGTGCTCCGGCTGCTCGTGGCCGCGCGAGGCGCACCGCGGATCGAACCCGCTTCGAAGGGTCCAACGCTACGGAGCCCGCGGCGTGGGTGTCACACGTTTTCGGTGCAGGGCAGCGCGGCGACGTCGTCCATGGGCAGCAGCCTGATCCCACCCGGAACCATCGCGGCGAACAGTGCGGTGGCCGCCGGGTCGTCGGGCACCCCGCCCTCGCTCTCCTCGAAGTACTGCGTCATGTAGGCGCGTACGGGCTCGGAGGGCACGACTTCCGCGTCCGCCAGTTCCGGTGCGGAGGTGAGCAGGGCCAGGACCAGCCCGGGCACCCTGGCGGCGCCGGGCCGCAGGGCGGGCTGGAAGTAGGGCACGTCGAGGACACGGGCGCCGTGCCGGGCGTAGAAGCGCAGCCGGGCGGACTGGTCGCCCTTGTCGTCGTCCGGGGTGTGCGCGGCGGGGTGCTCGATCTCCGCGAGGGTCAGCAGCGGGTGCACCCGCTGCTGCCAGCCGGTGAGGACCTCTGACAGGAGGGCGCCCCCGATGCCCCCGGACCGCAGGTCCCGACGCACCGCCAGATAGGAGAGCAGCAGGACCCCGCTGTCCGGGGACCACTCGGCGACCGCGGCACCGTCCGGCCGGCCGTCGCGGACGACGGCCGAGATCCACTGGAGCCCCGACGCCAGCCCCGCCCGCAGCGCCGCTGGAGTGACCAGCTCGTGGGCCGGGAAGTTGGGGACGAGCAGTTCGTCGTACACCACGTCCAGCAGCGGATCATCCGACCCGACGTCAATTACTCGCATACCGCCCTCACTCAGACACTCGGTCCTGACGTTACCCAGGGCGGCCGCCCGCCCGGGACACCGACGGGCGTGTCAGGGCGCCGCCGGATCGCGCAACGGTTCCTCGACGGACTTCTCCAGCTCCTCCTCCATGTTCCGGACCACCCACTTCGCCGCTCTCGCGAACGGGGTGAGGTCGCTGCCGAGGTCGGTGGCGTCCGGCGGGTCCGGCAGGCCGAAGGTGTCACCCGGGTCCCGTCCGACGTGCCGCCAGTACGGCGCGAAGAGGGCCCGGCTCCGCGCCTTCGCGGCGGCGACCTCGTCCGTGAGGCCGGCGTCGAGGGCGGCGCGTTCCCTCCGTTCCACGTGGGTGAGGACGCTGCGGTAGAGCGAGTCGGTGTAGTGGTTGGGGTACTGGCCGTAGGTCTCCTGGCGTACGTGGTAGACGAAGCCGTGCAGGGCGGCGCGGGCATGGGCGTCGAAGCACCGCCGGGGATCGTTCTCGGCCCAGGCGATGTCGGCGTACGTGTCGGCCAGCCACACCGGCAGTTCGGTGTCTTCCTGTGCCGCGAGGCGGTCCTCGAAACCTGCCAGGAGCGCGCGGGCCCGGGCCGGGTCCGAGGTGGACCACAGACTGGCCTCCTCGTGGACGGCCCAGTTGCCGATCCACAACTCGTTCTCGTCCGTGCACGCGGCGCCGCCCGCCCGGAACCAGGCCGCCGCTCGGTCGCGCTCCGAGTCGCCTCCGCTGCCCGCGAACCAGAGGGCTTCTCCCTGGAGCAGGGCGGAGATGATGTAGATGCGCCGCAGGTCGGGGTCGGCGGGGATGTGCCCGCGCCGCAGCCCGAGGTATGAGGTGACGGCGTCCAGAGCCGTGCCGGCCCGCTCCCACCGTTCCCGGTCCCGGCCGGGCACCTGGTTGACGCGTCCGGCGACGTAGCCGGTGCGCAGATCGTCCAGCCAGTCGACCCAGCGCAGGTCGCGTTCGGTGGGCAGGGCCCGGTAGGCGGAGACGAGCTGGGCGCAGTAGCTGGAGGAGACCTCCATGTCCCACCAGAAGAAGGCCTCCAGGAACAGCCGGATCATGGCGCGCTTGCTGCTCTCGTACGCCTCGCGGGGCAGGAACGCGGCGTGGTGCAGCCACTCCTGGGAGTCGCGCTGCCAGTCCGCGTCCTCGTAGCGCGCGCCGACCGCGCCGATCGGCTGCTCCTCGCGCTCCTCGTCGAAGTTCAGCCTGGTCCGGTAGTAGCGCTCCACCGCGGCGTGCAGGGCCGCGTGTTGTGTCGGCCGGGTGCGCCGGAACCGCAGGTCGAGGTTCTCCCGCAGATAGTCGTGCAGCCGCCAGCCCTCGTTCTCGTCGTCGTCGAAGGGCGTGACGAAGGCGCAGCGCGACAGCCAGTCGTAGATCCGGGACGCCTGTCTCTCACCGATCCCCTCGGTCTCGCCGAGGACCGCGGCGAGGATCGGGGCGGTGCACCGGCGCAGGACGACGAGGAGGTCGAAGAGCGGGAGCGGGCGGCCGACGATGCGTGCCGCGTAGTCGTCGACGTACGTGCGTACCGCGTCGAAGGCACCGTCGTCGTCCCAGTGCCCCGCTCCGCCGAGGAGCAGCGCGCGGAGCTCCGCCGTCGAGGCGTCGGCCGGAAGCGAGTCGCAGACGATCGTGGTGCAGGTGGCCACGCCGATCGGGTGGCCCCGGGTGAGGACGGCGATCTCGCCGGCGGCGGCGGTTGCCCCGGCCGATTGCCAACCGGCCTCCACCAGCCGTTCCTTCACGAACGCGGTGGTCTCGTCGTGGGCCAGCAGGCCCAGCCTGAGCCGTCGGTCGCCCGGCGCCGGCACGCGTTCGCCGCCGTTGTCCGCGGGGCGCCCGGCATGGACGACCACGGCGGTGGACATCCCCCTGAGTACGCCCATCAGCCAGTTCTCGACCGGCGTCCCGGCCACGGCGTGCACGTCGTCCACGAGCAGGGCGGTCGGCCGGGACCGGGCCGCCTGGTCCATGACCCGCGTCAGCTGCTGCTGCATCTCGGCGAGCCGGGAGAGCGCGGGCTCACGGGGGAGCGCACCCGCGACCGCCTCGCCGATGTCGCCGACGCTCACCTCGCGAGAGCGTCTGACATCGATGACGACGTTTGTGCCGGCCGACCGCGACTCCCGCTGCCAGACGTCGCGTGTGCCCAGGACCGAGGTCTCCAGCTCGCGCCCGGCAGCGGCATCGAGGAGGGGCGCCTCGCCGCCCTCCGGGACGTACGCCCGGTGCACGTCGGTGGCGATCGCGTCGATGATCTGCCGGCAGGCCGCGTACTCGGCCATCTCCCGCCCGGCGGCTCCCATGGCCCCGGCCTCGCCGTACTGCGGGGCGCCGGCGGTGATGAACAGGACCAGCCGGCGGTCCTCCTTCAGCCCGGCGGCGATCTCCTCCAGCAACAGCGTCTTGCCGCAGCCGCTGTCGGCGACGACCTCGAAGCGCACGCCCGTTCCACCGGCACCGCCGCGTGCGGCGCTCAGCACGGTGTCGCGGGCGCGGGCCAGGGTGGGGGTGTACGGCTTGCGCGGCGTGAACGGCTCGGGCTCGGCGCTCTCGGCGGCCGGTTCGCTCTCCGGCACCGGCAGGGCCGGGGGCGCGGAGTCCCGGGCGGGGCTGCCGCCGATGACCACGTCCTCGCTGCGGCGCACATCCACCCGCGAGTCCCCGCGCCACGCACCGAAGTCGGGCACGTGCACCCGGCGGGAGCGCCGGACCTTCGCCCGTCGGCTGTCCCCCGCCGCTCGCGCGGTACGGGGGCTTCCCCACCGCCGGAACACGAAGAGCGCGACGAGGGACAGGGCGTACGCGCCGAACATCAGCGACGCGACGAGCAGGAAGGTCCCGCCGTACAGGACCCCCGCCAGCTCGACGAGGAACATGGTCGCGAACCCGGCGAGCAGGACCGGCTCGACCTTCAGGCTCTCCGCGATGCTGGCGAGCACGTCGGAGGCGGCGGACAGGATCTGTTCCCATAACTCCAGCGGCCCTCCGGCAGCCCCGGGGTCCGGCGGTGTGGGTGACGCGCTGGGTTCGGACATATGACCCTCCGCGATGAGACCGGTGAGCGAACCTTAGACGCTGCGGTCGGGGCGGGTGAGGGCTTTGCGGCATGTGCGACTGCGGGCGCGAGAACGTCGAAGGGCCCCACCGCAAGCGGTGGGGCCCTTCAACGTATTGCCCGGTGAGAGCAATGGCGGAGGATACGAGATTCGAACTCGTGAGGGGTTGCCCCCAACACGCTTTCCAAGCGTGCGCCCTAGGCCACTAGGCGAATCCTCCGCCGCAAACAATACAAGACGTTGAGGAGTGCTCGCGAACCCGTTCCCCGGGGAGGGGTCGGGGCGGTGCCCGAGGTGGACTTGTGGGGGTGGGGATCGGTTAAGGTGGGCGTCAGCCCCTCACGTGGCGCTATCTGACTGAACTCCCCCAGGGCCGGAAGGCAGCAAGGGTAGGTCGGCTCTGGCGGGTGCGTGGGGGGCCCTTGCGTTTGCGGGTGGTGCGGGTCACGGACGGGGCCGGTTGTCAGTGCGCCCCGATAACCTCGTAGGTGTGTCGTCCCTTGCGCTGTACCGCCGCTACCGCCCCGAGTCGTTCGCCGAGGTCATCGGTCAGGAGCATGTCACTGACCCGCTCCAGCAGGCCCTGCGGAACAACCGGGTCAATCACGCGTACCTGTTCAGCGGCCCGCGGGGCTGCGGCAAGACGACGAGTGCGCGCATCCTGGCCCGCTGCCTGAACTGCGAGCAGGGGCCCACGCCCACGCCCTGCGGAGAGTGCCAGTCCTGTCGTGACCTGGCGCGCAACGGGCCGGGGTCCATCGATGTGATCGAGATCGACGCCGCTTCGCACGGTGGCGTGGACGACGCCCGGGATCTGCGGGAGAAGGCGTTCTTCGGGCCCGCGTCGAGTCGTTACAAGATCTACATCATCGACGAGGCGCACATGGTGACGTCGGCGGGGTTCAACGCCCTGCTGAAGGTGGTGGAGGAGCCGCCGGAGCACCTGAAGTTCATCTTCGCGACCACGGAGCCCGAGAAGGTCATCGGGACGATCCGTTCGCGTACGCACCACTATCCGTTCCGCCTCGTGCCGCCGGGGACCCTGCGCGACTACCTCGCCGAGGTCTGCGGCCGGGAGAACAGCCATGTGGACGACGGCGTCCTGCCGCTCGTCGTGCGGGCCGGCGCGGGGTCCGTGCGTGACTCGATGTCCGTCATGGACCAGCTGCTCGCCGGCGCGGGTGACGAGGGTGTGACGTACGCCATGGCGACGGCACTGCTCGGTTATACGGACGGCTCGCTGCTCGACTCGATCGTGGACGCCTTCGCGGCGGGCGACGGGGCCGCGGCCTTCGAGGCCGTGGACCGGGTCATCGAGGGCGGCAACGACCCGCGCCGGTTCGTCGCCGACCTGCTGGAGCGGCTGCGCGACCTGGTGATCCTCGCCGCCGTGCCGGACGCCGGGGAGAAGGGGCTGATCGACGCTCCGGCCGATGTGGTGGAGCGGATGCAGGCCCAGGCGTCCGTGTTCGGGGCCGCCGAGCTGAGCCGCGCCGCCGACCTGGTCAACGAGGGGCTCACGGAGATGCGCGGCGCCACCTCGCCCCGCCTCCAGGTCGAGCTGATCTGCGCCCGGGTCCTGCTGCCCGCCGCCTTCGACGACGAGCGCTCCCTGCAGGCCCGGCTGGACCGGCTGGAGCGGGGCGCGTCCTTCGCCACCACCGGCCCCGGCCCCGCCATGGGGTACGTGCCCGGCCCCGAGGCCCTCGCCCACGCACCGGTCCCGCCCGCCCCCCAGCCCGACGCGGGGCCCTCCGCCGCCCGCGCCGCCGTCCGGGG
>NZ_JAAGNI010000123.1 GCF_010550605.1 Streptomyces sp. SID9727 | reverse complement strand
CGGACGGGCGCCCCGGCGACCGTTGCCGCGGTGCTGCGGCAGCGGCGGCCGGTGACCGACCAGTCGGGTCTGACCGCGGCGGAGCGCCGGGCCAACCTGGCCGGTGCGCTGGGGGTGGTGGCCGGGGGTGGACGGCTGCTCTCCGCCGGACGGGTGGTGCTGGTGGACGACCTGCTCACCACGGGGGCCACGCTGGCCGAGGCGGCCCGGGCACTCGACGCCGCGTGTGGGCGCGCGGAGCCAGGCGTACGCGCCGCGGCCGTGGTCGCGGCTTCCCCGCAGGCCTTCGACGCAGCATGTCCCCTCGGCCGTGAAATAAACCGGAACTGGAAATGAACTTGAATCGTTGCAGGTGGTGAGTGGGCGAAGTGACCTGAACGGAGGTACGCGCGAGTAGCGGGTGCCGACATCCGGCCGAGCAGGCTATGTTCGGTTGTGAGGAATGGTGAATGCCGGCTCTCGACGAATGCACCATCAGGTTTCGGGCAGACGACCCACCAGTGGTTCGGAAACCGGAAATCCGGTGGGGTGGAAACCCAGCCGGCTGGGGAGGAGGAGGTGGAAGTCACCGAGTCCGCGGCCCCGGCCATCACCGGGGCCTGGTGCAAAAGGGAGATGCTCCGCCGCCGAGCGGAGCGATCCGGGAACGGAGTTCTGCGTGGACATCGTCGTCAAGGGCCGCAAGACCGAGGTGCCCGAGCGGTTCCGCAAGCACGTGGCCGAGAAGCTGAAGCTGGACAAGATCCAGAAGTTCGACGGCAAGGTGATCAGCCTCGACGTGGAGGTGTCCAAGGAGCCGAACCCTCGTCAGGCAGACCGCTCCGACAGGGTGGAGATCACTCTCCGCTCGCGCGGGCCGGTCATCAGGGCAGAAGCGGCCGCAGGCGACCCGTACGCAGCGCTGGACCTGGCCACCGGAAAGCTGGAGGCCCGGCTGCGCAAGCAGCACGACAAGCGCTACAGCCGCCGGGGCACGGGACGCATTCCCGCTGCCGAGGTCGGAGAGATGGTGCCGGACGCGGCATCCTTCAACGGTGACGGCGAGCTGATTCCCGACGAGACGGCACAGGCCGTACCCACCACCAGGATCGGTTCGCTCGAGGTGCAGGGCGAAGGACCGCTGGTGATGCGCGAGAAGACGCACGTCGCGGCGCCCATGTCGCTCGACCAGGCCCTCTACGAGATGGAACTGGTCGGACACGACTTCTATCTGTTCGTGGACAACGAGACGAAGGAACCCAGTGTCGTCTACCGGCGGCACGCCTACGACTACGGTGTCATTCATCTGAGGACCGACCCGCTGGCCGCCGACGAGGCGGGCGGCGCGGGCGGCGCGCTCGGCGGCTGACGCCACCATCGAGTGGTGCCCCTGGAGCGTCCGTGCGCCCCCAGGGGCACCCGTCTGTCACCAAGTCATCACCGCACTGACGTCCCGGCATGAAATCATGGCAGCCAAGCCAAACGGTGGTCTGTGAACTGCCGTTGGCGGACATGCGTGAACTTCAGGCCGTGGCCTTCAGGGGGAGGAACGATGGCGGACACCTTCGGGCCCGTGCGCGACGCGAGTGAGGCCGACGACGCCCCACGCGGCCTCGGCGGTGCGGACCGGGACGGCGGCTACCGCAAGGAGCCCATCCGGGTCCTGGTGGTCGACGACCACGCGCTCTTCCGCCGAGGCCTGGAGATCGTCCTCGCGCACGAGGAGGACATCGAGGTCGTCGGCGAGGCCGGGGACGGCGCCGAGGCGGTCGACAAGGCGGCCGACCTGCTCCCGGACATCGTGCTGATGGACGTGCGGATGCCCCGGCGCGGCGGGATCGAAGCCTGCACGTCCATCAAGGAAGTGGCCCCCAGCGCGAAGATCATCATGCTGACGATCAGCGACGAGGAAGCCGATCTCTACGAGGCGATCAAGGCCGGGGCCACGGGATACCTCCTCAAGGAGATCTCCACGGACGAGGTCTCCACCGCGATTCGCGCCGTCGCCGACGGGCAGTCCCAGATCAGCCCGTCCATGGCGTCGAAACTGCTCACCGAGTTCAAGTCGATGATCCAGCGCACCGACGAACGCCGGCTGGTCCCGGCACCCCGGCTCACCGAGCGGGAACTGGAAGTCCTCAAACTGGTCGCCACCGGCATGAACAATCGCGATATCGCGAAGGAACTGTTCATTTCCGAAAACACCGTGAAGAACCACGTCCGCAACATTCTGGAGAAGCTCCAGCTCCACTCCCGGATGGAAGCGGTCGTCTACGCCATGCGGGAGAAGATCCTGGAGATCCGGTGAACCGGCGCGACGGCCGGCGCACCGGGCGCGGTCAGCTCAGGAGGCGGCCGATGTCCGCCGTGAGCGGACCGCGCAGCTCCGGAGCCTCCACCCGCTCCAGGCGGACATCCGTGCAACCGACCCAGGAAGCCGCCTCCACCAGGGCCTGAGCCATCGGTGCCACGGCCTTCGCGCCCGCCAGGGACACCTGCCGGGCGATCAGCGTCGTCCCCTCGCGGGCCGGGTCGACGCGGCCCTGAAGCCGGCCGCCGGCCAGCAGTGGCATCGCGAAATAGCCGTGGACCCGCTTCTGCTTGGGCACGTACGCCTCCAGGCGGTGGGTGAAGCCGAAGACCCGCTCGGTCCGCGCCCGCTCCCAGACCAGCGAGTCGAACGGCGAGAGAAGCGTCGTCCGGTGCCGGCCGCGGGGCTCGGTGGCCAGTGCCGCCGGGTCCGCCCAGGCCGGCTTCGACCAGCCCTCCACGGCCACCGGCACGAGCCCGGAGTCCGCCACCACGGCGTCGAACTGCTCGCCCTTCAGGCGGTGGTAGTCGGCGATGTCCGCCCGGGTGCCCACGCCCAGCGACTGCCCGGCGAGCGCCACGAGCCGGCGCAGGCACTCCGCGTCGTCCAGGTCGTCGTGCAGCACGGTGTCCGGCAGGGCGCGCTCCGCGAGGTCGTAGACCCGCTTCCAGCCGCGCCGCTCGGTGCAGACCACCTCGCCGTACATCAGGGCCCGTTCGACGGCGACCTTCGAGGCGGACCAGTCCCACCACTCCCCGCCGTTCTTCGCGCCGCCCAGCTCCGTCGCCGTCAGCGGGCCCTCGGCGGTCAACTGCTTGATGACGGTGTCGTACGCGCCGTCCGGCAGGTCGTGGGACCACTGCGGCCGGGCCCGGTAGGCGCGCCGCCGGAACGCGAAGTGCGGCCACTCCTCGACGGGCAGGATGCACGCCGCGTGCGACCAGTACTCGAAGGCGCGGCCGCCCGACCAGTACGCCTCCTCGACCGTGCGCCGCCCGATCGCGCCGAGGCGCGCGTACGGGATCAGCTCGTGCGAGCGGGCCAGCACCGAGATCGTGTCCAGCTGTACGGCGCCGAGGTGGCGCAGCACCCCGGGGACCCCCGACCGCCGGTCCGGTGCGCCCAGGAAACCCTGGGCACGCAGGGCTATCCGGCGGGCCTGGTCGGCGGAGAGTTCGACTGCGGGTGGCTGCACAGACGTCATGCTCCGCACTCTAGGGGGCGGCACTGACACCGGTCGCCGGTACGTAGGCGGCGGTGCCCGGAAGGCCGAGGTCCGCGGGGAGCAGCGCGCCCACCCACGTATCGCGGCGCACGCCCTTGTTGAGCAGGCCCGAGCGCTGCTCACCCTCCATGCGGAAGCCCGCGCGCAGGGCGACGGCCCGGGAAGGGACGTTGCCGACCTCCGCGCGCCACTCCAGCCGGTCGCAGCCGAGTGCGGTGAAGGACCAGCGGGCGGCGCACAGGACGGCCTCGGTCATGTAGCCGCGGCCGCGCCGTTCCGAGGCGGTCCAGAAGCCGATCTCGTACGTACCCGAGCGGCTGCGCCGGTTGACGCCGAGCGCGCCCGTCAGCACCCCGTCCTCACGGGTCCGCACCGCGAAGTTGTACATCGAGCCGTCCCGCCAGCCGTCGGGCGAAAGGCGGTCGGTGAAGAACTCCGCGTCCGAGCGCGCGTACGGCGAGGGAACGACCGTCCAGCGCTGGATGTCCGGGTCCTGGCACGCCTCGTACACCGCGTCGGTGTCCTCGGAGGTGAAGGGGCGCAGCAGCAGGCGGTCGGTGGTGAGGGTGATCTGTTCCAAAGGCTCCATGCGGGGATTCTGGTGAGGTGCCGGTGGCGAAGCGACTACTTTTCGTGGTTCCCCGGCACCTTCGGTGCCCTTCGTCCGTTGACTCTGAAGGGCACCGCGGGGACAACGCGGTGGCAGCCCTCCCGGCGCGGCGGGGTCCTCGCTTACGATGACCGTTGCGGTGGGGCCCACCTGCCGTGCCCGTGCCCGAGTCCATCACACGACCCAGTGCCCAGGCCCGACCGGCAAGGAGACCAGCCTCAGTGTCCGTCTTCAACAAGCTCATGCGTGCAGGCGAAGGCAAGATCCTGCGCAAACTGCACCGCATCGCGGACCAGGTCAGCTCCATCGAAGAGGACTTCGTCAACCTCTCCGACGCCGAGCTGCGGGCGCTCACCGACGAGTACAAGGAACGGTACGCGGACGGCGAGAGCCTGGACGACCTGCTCCCCGAGGCGTTCGCCACCGTCCGCGAGGCGGCCAAGCGCGTTCTCGGCCAGCGCCACTACGACGTCCAGATCATGGGCGGCGCAGCGCTGCACCTCGGTTATGTGGCCGAGATGAAGACCGGTGAGGGCAAGACCCTCGTCGGCACGCTGCCCGCGTATCTGAACGCCCTGTCCGGTGACGGCGTCCACCTGATCACGGTGAACGACTACCTGGCCTCGCGCGACTCCGAGATGATGGGCCGGGTCCACAAGTTCCTCGGCCTCAGCGTCGGCTGCATCATCGCGAACATGACGCCGGCCCAGCGCCGCGAGCAGTACGCCTGCGACATCACGTACGGCACGAACAACGAGTTCGGCTTCGACTACCTCCGCGACAACATGGCGTGGGCGAAGGACGAGCTGGTCCAGCGCGGCCACAACTTCGCGATCGTGGACGAGGTCGACTCGATCCTGGTGGACGAGGCCCGTACGCCGCTGATCATCTCCGGCCCGGCCGACCAGGCCACCAAGTGGTACGGCGACTTCGCCAAGCTGGTCACGCGCCTCACCAAGGGCGAGGCGGGCAACCCGCTCAAGGGCATCGAGGAGACCGGCGACTACGAGGTCGACGAGAAGAAGCGGACCGTGGCGATCCACGAGTCCGGTGTCTCCAAGGTCGAGGACTGGCTCGGCATCGACAACCTGTACGAGTCGGTGAACACCCCCCTCGTCGGGTACCTCAACAACGCCATCAAGGCCAAGGAACTCTTCAAGAAGGACAAGGACTACGTCGTCATCGACGGCGAAGTCATGATCGTCGACGAGCACACCGGCCGTATCCTCGCCGGCCGCCGCTACAACGAGGGCATGCACCAGGCGATCGAGGCGAAGGAAGGGGTGGATATCAAGGACGAGAACCAGACACTCGCCACGATCACCCTGCAGAACTTCTTCCGCCTCTACAACAAGCTCTCCGGCATGACCGGTACGGCGATGACCGAGGCCGCCGAGTTCCACCAGATCTACAAGCTGGGCGTCGTGCCGATCCCGACGAACCGGCCGATGCAGCGCGTCGACCAGTCGGACCTGATCTACCGCACCGAGGTCGCGAAGTTCGCCGCCGTCGTCGACGACATCGCCGAGAAGCACGAGAAGGGGCAGCCGATCCTGGTCGGCACCACCTCCGTCGAGAAGTCGGAGTACCTCTCGCAGCAGCTCTCCAAGCGCGGTGTCCAGCACGAGGTGCTCAACGCCAAGCAGCACGACCGGGAGGCGACGATCGTCGCCCAGGCCGGCCGCAAGGGCGCGGTGACCGTCGCGACGAACATGGCCGGACGAGGCACCGACATCAAGCTCGGCGGCAACCCGGACGACCTCGCCGAGGCGGAGCTGCGGCAGCGTGGTCTCGACCCCGTCGAGCACGTCGAGGAGTGGGCGGCCGCCCTCCCCGCCGCGCTGGAGAAGGCAGAGGAGTCCGTGCGGGCGGAGTTCGAGGAGGTCAAGGACCTCGGCGGGCTGTACGTGCTGGGCACCGAGCGCCACGAGTCGCGCCGCATCGACAACCAGCTGCGCGGTCGTTCCGGCCGTCAGGGCGACCCGGGCGAGTCCCGCTTCTACCTGTCGCTCGGTGACGACCTGATGCGGCTGTTCAAGGCGCAGATGGTCGAGCGCGTCATGTCGATGGCCAACGTGCCGGACGACGTGCCGATCGAGAACAAGATGGTCACGCGGGCCATCGCGTCCGCGCAGTCGCAGGTCGAGCAGCAGAACTTCGAGACGCGTAAGAACGTCCTGAAGTACGACGAGGTGCTCAACCGGCAGCGTGAGGTCATCTACGGTGAGCGGCGCCGGGTCCTGGAGGGCGAGGACCTCCAGGATCAGATCCGCCACTTCATGGACGACACGATCGACGACTACATCCGCCAGGAGACGGCGGAGGGCTTCGCCGAGGAGTGGGATCTCGACCGGCTGTGGGGCGCGTTCAAGCAGCTCTACCCGGTGAAGGTCACCGTGGCCGAGCTGGAGGAGACCGCGGGGGATCTGGCCGGGGTCACCGCGGAGTTCATCGCCGAGTCGGTCAAGGAAGACATCCACGAGCAGTACGACGAGCGGGAGAAGACGCTCGGCTCCGAGATCATGCGTGAGCTGGAGCGGCGCGTGGTGTTGTCCGTCCTGGACCGCAAGTGGCGTGAACACCTCTACGAGATGGACTACCTCCAGGAGGGCATCGGCCTGCGGGCCATGGCGCAGAAGGACCCGCTGGTCGAGTACCAGCGTGAGGGCTTCGACATGTTCAACGCCATGATGGAGGGCATCAAGGAGGAGTCCGTCGGCTACCTGTTCAACCTGGAGGTCCAGGTCGAGCAGCAGGTCGAGGAGGTGCCGGTGGAGGAGGCGGCGACCTCGCTGTCCAAGGAGGACGCGGTGCCGGCCGGGCGGCCGGAGATCCGGGCCAAGGGACTGGATGCTCCGCAGCGGCCGGATCGGCTGCACTTCTCCGCTCCCACGGTCGACGGGGAGGGCGGGGTCGTCGAGGGCGACTTCGCGAATGCGGACGCCGGGTCGGGGGCCGGGGCCGGGTCGGACGGGCTCACCCGGGCGGAGCGGCGTAAGGCGCAGAAGTCTTCGGGGGGGCGGCGGCGTAAGAAGTAGCGTGCGCTGACGTTGTGGGTTGTGGGTTGTAGCTGGGCCGGGCACCGGGTGGTGTCCGGCCCGGTTGTGTTCGGGGGGCGCGGCGTTGTTGGGGTGGGGGGGTGGGGGTTGACCGGTGCGGGTGCGGGTGCGGGTGCGTTGCGCCTGCGGCGGGCTTGGTCCCCTCCCCGCCCCTTCCCGAAACCGGGGGCTCCGCCCCCGGACCCCGCTCCTTGCGGCCGGAGGGGGAGGGGCCGGGGTGCGCGCCGGGGTGGGTTTCGGGGCTCCGCCCCGGGCCCCGCGCCTCAAACGCCGGCGGGGCTGGGAGGGGCCGGTGGGGCCGGGGGAGTGCGGGTGGGGGCGGGGCCCGCACGGCACGGTGGGCCTGTACGGGCCCCCACGGGCCCTGTACGGCCCCTTGCGGTCTCTGCGTGCCTTTCTCTGGGCCCGGGCCGGCTCCCCGGCCCTCTGGGCCCGGGCGCGGCTCCCCGGCCCTCTGAGCCCGGGCGCGGCTCCCCGGCCCTGCGCGCCCCCCGTCGCCTTGCGACGTGGTGCACGACTGAGGGCGAAAGGCTCTGTCCTGCCGAGAGACCTCGGGCGGCCGGACCCTCACCACCGGAATTCACCGTCGTAGAGGCGTCGGTGCCACCATTCGCCATGCCACCGCAGGCGCCGGTGGGCGTGTGGGTCGGGCAAGGTCCGGCGGCGGAACTCCGCGTCCAGACACGCCACCACTCGCCCGAGTCCGGCGCGGGACGGCTGCGGAAGCGCACGCAACGCTTCTTGCAGTATGTCCCGGGCGTTCGCCACGTCGACGAGCGACGACTCCGGATGGGGAGAGGCCGGGAAGCACAGGTCCAGGTAGCGGCCGGGCCGGCGCAGGAACGCCCGGTAGTGCCTGAGCGCGGCTTCCACCGCCCCGTCCCACAAGCCGTCCCACAGCCCGGCCCAGGAGCCATCGTGCTCGTGCTCCGTGCGCTGGATCTCGGCGCAGGTGCGCTCGGACAACCCCGGAATGCGACAGGTCCAAGGGCCCCAGACGGGCGGGGCCGGATTCTCGGCGCGCAGCGCGCCGGGCCGTCTACGCGGCATGGGCCTTTCGGTCGGTCATCATGCTCGCGATCATGCCGGACGGCCTGACAGCCCACAAGGCCCGCCCTGCGGCCCTCACCGCCTCCCTGCGCTCTCGGGCCGTCCGGTCAGTCGCGGACCCCCCGACATCGGCGACGCGGCGTGCAGGCCACCGCCGCTGTCGTGCACGCCGCGGTCAGCGCCTCCTCTGCGCGTTCCGCGGCCGGGCTTTCCCGTCGTCCCCCGGTGTGCTCGTACGCCGCCGCCGCCGCCGGCCGGGCCCCGGGGCCCGTGGGTCCGGTGGGCCCCGGCCCAGCCCCTCGTGCGCCCTCATCGCGTTCGCACCGGGGTGTTGCCCAGTTCCACCGCCGCGCAGCGCCAGCGGAGGTCCGGGCCCTGCTCCAGGCGGAAGGCCATGGCTCGGACCTCCTCGCCTGCGGCGATGCTCGCGCACGCCTCCACCACGCCGGGGGCCGGCTGGGCGCCTCGGCACATGCGGATGACCGGGCGGGTGCCCCGGGTGCGCAAGGGGGTCGTGGGGGCCAGTTCGGCCAGTTGGTCGTAGGCGTCGCCGATGGTGTGGCCCAGCATCCAGTGGACCGGGCGCTGGCCGCTCAGGACCGCGAGCAGGCGTTCCGCGAACCAGTGGTGGGGGCGCATGCGCCTCGGGACGCGGTGGCGCTGGGCGGGTACGGCTTCGGGCCTGCGGGTGTCGCGGCGTCCTGCGGGCCGGGTCCTGTTCGTGGTCATCTGTCGCCCCCGTGCTCCAGAGGCCCGGCTTTACCGGGCGGTAACTTCTGTTGGGGATCTTCTACGGGGGAGTCGGATTTGTCGCAACTGTCGGGAGGAGGGGCCGGTGGGCGGTGGGGTTCACCTGTCCGGGTGGCGGGACGGCGGGGGAGCCGGGCGCGGTGCGGGGCGCGGGGGTGAGTGGCGCGTCGCCGGGTGGACGGGGGCGGGGGTGTGCGCGTAACCCCAAAGGGGGATGCCGCACGTATCCTGAGGGCGTCTCCGACTACGAAAGCGGCCGAGCCCATGCGCGTGTACGTACCCCTGACCCTCGCCGGGCTCGCCGCCGCGCACCGGGCCGGTGAGCTGGGGCCCGGTCCGCTCACCGCCTACGCCGTCACCCCGGCGCTGCGCGAGTGGTACGTCTCCGACGACATCGAGGAGCTGGAGTACGCGGCGCTCAACCGCGCCGCCTCCGCCTCGCTGCGGCTGATCGCGGGGGACCCGCAGGCCGTGCGGCGCCGCGTCGTCGTCGCCGTCGACGTGGCCGACGGGGACGCGGTCGCCGACCCGGACCACATCCTGGACGCCTCCTCGCTCGGCGAGGTCGTGATCGCGTCCGCCGTCCCGCTGTCCAAGGCCGCCGCGGTGCACGTCGACTCCGACGACGCGGACCAGGACGTCACGGCCGCCGCGGCCGCGCTCGGGGCGGCGGACCTGGGGGACGACGACGCGCAGTTCACCGTCGACGGCGCCGAGGACCACGAGCTGCTGTGGTTCGGGGTGCAGGAGATCCCCGGGCTGATCGGGTAGACGGGGTCGTTGTCAGTGGGGGCGAGTACCTTTTCCGGCATGGGGATCGCATCGGGGGACCACCGCACGCATCTGGTCTGGGACTGGAACGGCACGCTGCTCGACGACAACACCGCCGTCGTCGGCGCGACCAACGCAGCCTTCGGCGAGGTCGGCGTGGCGCCGATCACCGTGGAGCAGTACCGGGAGATGTACTGCATCCCGATACCCCGGTTCTACGAGCGGCTGATGGGCAGGCTCCCCACCGACGCCGAGTGGGAGCGGATGGACGGCGTCTTCCACCGGCACTACACCGAGCAGCGCGACGCCTGCGGGCTGACCGCCGGGGCCGCCGAACTCCTGGCCCGGTGGCAGCTCACCGGGCACAGCCAGTCGATCATGAGCATGTACCGGCACGAGGAACTGGTTCCCGTCGTACGCGGATTCGGCATCGAGCGGCACTTCGTACGTGTGGACGGGCGCACCGGTCCGTCCGGCGGCAGCAAGTCGGAGTACATGGAGCGGCATCTCGCCGCGATGGACGACATATCCCCGCAGCGCACGGTCGTCATAGGTGACGCGGTGGACGACGCCGTGGCCGCCGCGCACGCCGGTGCGAAGGCCGTCCTCTACACGGGCGGTTCGCACAGCCGTGCCAGCCTGGAGAAGGCCGGTGTGCCCGTCGCGGACACGTTGACCGAGGCCATCGCGCTCGCCGAGCAGCTGACCCGGTAGCAGGTCGCGCTCGTCGAGTGGCTGCCCCGGGTGGCCGGGGGACGGCTTCCTCCGGCGCGTCCGCGCTGTCCATAGTGTCCAATTCCGCGGCCTTCTTTTGTACACATCCGGATCGTGACGGTCACCGGTGCGGGCGAGATAGCCTGGTCCCGTGATCAGCGCGATATGCCTCGGGGGCAGCGAAGCCCCCGGCCCGCGCCCGGAGCGCCACCGTGCCCGGGCTGCCTCGGCTGATCCCTCCCGCCCGGGCCGGCCGCTGGAAACGGCCGATACGGTCCCGGCGGTCTCTCATCGCGGCATAGCGTCGACCCTGACCGGAAACCCCGCGTCGTGGCGTTACGCCCACCTTTTCACCTACGTCACGCAACGGCGCGCGACAGGAGCCAGAGGACATGCAGACCAAGCTGGACGAAGCCAAGGCCGAGCTGCTCGCACGGGCCGCCAAGGTAGCTGACAACAGCCCGGGCGGTGGTGTCGGCGGGCCGGGCGGTGCCCCCCGGGTGCACGTCGCGGCCGCCGGGGCCGGCGGCTCGGGGGCCGGGCAGGAACACTCCTCCCAGGACGTCCTGCTCTCCTACCTCCAGCGCTACTACCTGCACACGGCCCCCGAGGACATCGTGGGCCGGGACCCGATCGACGTCTTCGGTTCCGCCTCCTCCCACTACCGGCTGGCCGAGGAGCGCCCCCAGGGCAAGGCGAACGTCCGGGTGCACACCCCGACCGTCGAGGAGAACGGCTGGACGTGCAGCCACTCCGTGGTCGAGGTCGTCACCGACGACATGCCGTTCCTGGTCGACTCCGTCACCAACGAGCTCTCCCGCCAGGGCCGCGGCATCCACGTCGTGATCCACCCGCAGGTCGTCGTCCGCCGCGATGTGACCGGCAAGCTGGTCGAGGTCCTGACCGACGGCACCCGCGGGAACGGCGGCAAGGGGCCCAAGGACGCCAAGGCGGGCCTGCCGCACGACGCACTCGTGGAGTCCTGGATCCACGTCGAGATCGACCGCGAGACCGACCGCGCCGACCTCAAGCAGATCCAGGCGGACCTGCTGCGCGTCCTGTCCGACGTACGGGAGACCGTCGAGGACTGGGAGAAGATGCGCGGCGCGGCGCTCCGGATCGCCGACGACCTGCCCGGCGAACCGCTGGACGACCTCGCCGACGACGAGGTCAACGAGGCCAGGGAGCTGCTGCGCTGGCTCGCCGCCGACCACTTCACCTTCCTCGGCTACCGCGAGTACGAGCTGAAGGACACCGACTCGCTGGCCGCCGTCCCCGGCACCGGACTCGGCATCCTGCGCTCCGACCCGCACCACACCGAGGACGAGGCGCACCCCGTCAGCCCGTCCTTCGACCGGCTGCCCGCCGACGCCCGGGCCAAGGCCCGCGAGCACAAGCTCCTCGTCCTGACCAAGGCCAACAGCCGGGCGACCGTGCACCGCCCCAGCTACCTCGACTACGTCGGCGTGAAGAAGTTCGACGCCGAGGGCAACGTCATCGGCGAGCGCCGCTTCCTCGGCCTCTTCTCGTCCGCCGCCTACACCGAGTCCGTGCGCCGGGTCCCCGTCATCCGCCGCAAGGTCGCCGAGGTGCTGGAGGGCGCCGGGTTCACGCCCAACAGCCACGACGGCCGCGACCTGCTCCAGATCCTGGAGACCTACCCCCGCGACGAGCTGTTCCAGACGCCCGTCGACCAGCTCCGCTCGGTCGTCACCTCGGTGCTCTACCTCCAGGAGCGGCGCCGGCTGCGCCTCTACCTGCGCCAGGACGAGTACGGCCGCTACTACTCCGCGATCGTCTACCTGCCGCGCGACCGCTACACCACCGGTGTGCGGCTGCGGCTGATCGACATCCTCAAGGAGGAACTGAACGGCACCAGCGTCGACTTCACGGCCTGGAACACCGAGTCGATCCTCTCCCGGCTGCACTTCGTCGTCCGTGTCGCGCCCGGCAGCGAGCTGCCCAGCCTCACCGACGCCGAGGCCGACCGCATCGAGGCCCGCCTGGTCGAGGCCGCCCGCTCCTGGGCCGACGGCTTCCAGGAGGCGCTGAACGCCGAGTGCGGCGAGGAGCGTGCCGCCGAACTGCTGCGCCAGTACGGGCACTCCTTCCCCGAGGGCTACAAGGCCGACCACTCGGCGCGCGCCGCCGTCGCCGACCTCGTCCACCTCGAAGCGCTCAAGGAGAACGAGCGGGACTTCTCGCTCAGCCTCTACGAGCCGGTCGGCGCCGCCCCCGGCGAGCGGCGCTTCAAGATCTACCGCACCGGTGAGCAGGTCTCGCTGTCCGCCGTGCTGCCCGCCCTCCAGCGGCTCGGCGTCGAGGTCGTGGACGAGCGCCCGTACGAGCTGCGCTGCGCCGACCGTACGCACGCCTGGATCTACGACTTCGGGCTGCGGATGCCGCGGGCCACCGCCAACGACGGCTACCTGGCCGACGGTGCGCGCGAGCGGTTCCAGGAGGCCTTCGCCGCCGTGTGGACCGGCGAGGCGGAGAACGACGGCTTCAACGCGCTGGTGCTGAGCGCCGGCCTCGACTGGCGCCAGGCCATGGTGCTGCGCGCCTACGCGAAGTACCTGCGCCAGGCCGGCTCCACGTTCAGCCAGGACTACATGGAGTCCACCCTCCAGAACAACGTCCACACCACCCGGCTGCTCGTCTCGCTCTTCGAGGCCCGGATGTCCCCGGGCCGCCAGAGCGCGGGCACGGAGCTGACCGACGGGCTCCTCGAAGAGGTCGACGGGGCCCTCGACCAGGTCGCCTCGCTCGACGAGGACCGCATCCTGCGCTCCTTCCTCACCGTCATCAAGGCCACCCTGCGCACCAACTTCTTCCAGCACGCGGACGACGGCGAGCCGCACGCGTACGTCTCGATGAAGTTCGACCCGCAGTCCATCCCGGACCTGCCCGCGCCCCGCCCGGCATTCGAGATCTGGGTCTACTCGCCGCGGGTGGAGGGCGTTCACCTGCGCTTCGGCAAGGTCGCCCGCGGTGGCCTGCGCTGGTCGGACCGGCGCGAGGACTTCCGTACGGAGATCCTGGGCCTGGTCAAGGCGCAGATGGTGAAGAACACCGTCATCGTGCCGGTCGGCGCGAAGGGCGGCTTCGTCGCCAAGCAGCTGCCCGACCCGTCCGACCGGGACGCCTGGATGGCCGAGGGCATCGCCGCGTACCGCACCTTCATCTCGGCGCTCCTCGACATCACCGACAACATGGTGGCCGGCGAGGTCGTTCCGCCCAAGGACGTCGTCCGGCACGACGAGGACGACACGTACCTGGTCGTCGCGGCGGACAAGGGCACCGCGAAGTTCTCCGACATCGCCAACGAGGTCGCCGTCGCGTACGGCTTCTGGCTCGGGGACGCGTTCGCCTCCGGCGGTTCGGCCGGTTACGACCACAAGGGCATGGGCATCACCGCCCGGGGCGCCTGGGAGTCCGTCAAGCGGCACTTCCGGGAGCTCGGCCACGACACCCAGACCGAGGACTTCACCGTCGTCGGCGTCGGTGACATGTCCGGTGACGTGTTCGGCAACGGCATGCTGCTCTCCGAGCACATCAGGCTCGTCGCCGCGTTCGACCACCGGCACATCTTCATCGACCCGAACCCGGACGCCGCCACCTCCTACGCGGAGCGGCGCCGCCTCTTCGATCTGCCGCGCAGCTCCTGGGCCGACTACGACAAGGACCTGATCTCCGCGGGCGGCGGCATCCACCCGCGCAGCGCCAAGTCCATCCCGGTCAACGGCCACGTGCGCGAGGCGCTGGGCATCGAGGCCGGGGTCACCAAGATGACGCCCGCCGAGCTGATGCAGGCCGTCCTCAAGGCCCCCGTCGACCTCCTCTGGAACGGCGGCATCGGCACGTACATCAAGTCCACCGCCGAGTCGAACGCGGACGTCGGCGACAAGGGCAACGACGCGATCCGCGTCAACGGAGCCGACCTGCGCGCCAAGGTCGTCGGCGAGGGCGGCAACCTCGGTGCCACCCAGCTCGGCCGGATCGAGTTCGCCCGGGACGGCGGCCGGATCAACACCGACGCGATCGACAACAGCGCCGGGGTGGACACCTCCGACCACGAGGTCAACATCAAGATCCTGCTCAACGGGCTGGTGCGGGACGGCGACATGACCGTCAAGCAGCGCAACAAGCTGCTCGCCGAGATGACCGACGAGATCGGGCACCTGGTGCTGCGCAACAACTACGCGCAGAACACGGCCCTGGCGAACTCGGTCGCCCAGGCGCCGTCCCTGCTCCACGCCCAGCAGCGCTTCATGCGGCGGCTCGGGCGCGACGGCTACCTCGACCGGGCGCTGGAGTTCCTGCCCAACGACCGGCAGATCCGCGAGCTGCTGAACGCCGGCAAGGGGCTGACGCAGCCCGAGCTGGCCGTGCTGCTCGCCTACACGAAGATCACGGCGGCGCAGGAGCTGATCGGGACCAGCCTGCCGGACGACCCGCACCTCCAGAAGCTGCTGCACGCCTACTTCCCGGAGCAGCTGCGCACGCGCTACGCCGAGGCGGTCGACGCGCACGCGCTGCGGCGCGAGATCATCACCACGGTGCTGGTCAACGACACGGTCAACAGCGGTGGTTCGACCTTCCTGCACCGGCTGCGGGAGGAGACCGGGGCCTCCATCGAGGAGATCGTGCGGGCGCAGTTCGCGGCCCGCGAGATCTTCGGACTCGGTGAGGTCTGGGACGCGGTGGAGGCCCTCGACAACAAGGTCGCCGCCGACGTCCAGACCCGGGTGCGGCTGCACTCGCGGCGGCTGGTCGAGCGCGGCTCGCGCTGGCTGCTGGGGAACCGGCCGCAGCCGCTGGCGATCTCCGAGACGGTCGACTTCTTCCGCGAGGGCGTCGAGCAGGTCTGGGCGGCGCTGCCGAAGATGCTGAAGGGCGCCGACCAGGAGTGGTACCAGGGCATCCTGGACGAGCTGACCGAGGCGGGCGTCCCGGACGAGCTGGCGCAGCGCGTCGCCGGCTTCTCCTCCGTCTTCCCCGCGCTCGACATCGTGGCGATCGCGGACCGTACGGGCAAGGAGCCGCTGGCCGTCGCGGAGGTCTACTACGACCTCGCGGACCGGCTGGGGATCACGCAGCTGATGGACCGGATCATCGAGCTGCCGCGGGCGGACCGGTGGCAGTCGATGGCGCGGGCCTCCATCCGCGAGGACCTGTACGCGGCGCACGCGGCGCTGACGGGCGATGTGCTGAGCGTGGGCAACGGGTCGTCGTCGCCGCAGGAGCGGTTCGAGGCGTGGGAGGAGAAGAACGCGGCGATTCTGGCCCGGTCGCGGTCGACGCTGGAGGAGATCCAGGGGTCGGACGCGTTCGACCTGGCGAATCTCTCGGTGGCCATGCGGACGATGCGGACGCTGCTGCGTACGCACGGCTAGGCCGCGCCGCGGTGTGGCTGCGCCGCGGTGTGGCTGCGCCGCGGTGTGGCTGCGCCGAGGGTGGGGTGGGCGGCTGCGGGTTCGTGGCCGCTCGCCCCTTGCCCTCAAGCGCCGGGCGGGCTGGATGTGGCCGGGCGGGCTGGGGAAGTGCGGCAGGTCTCATGTCGCCGGGAGGGCTCCATGGAGCCCTCCCGGCGACATGAGGGCAGCTTTTTTGCCTACCGCTTCTTCGTGAAGCGTTCGTACTCCGCCATGACGTCCTTCGCCGGGCCGTCCATGCGGAGGGTCCCGGACTCCAGCCACAGCGCCCGGTCGCAGGTTTCGGTGATCGACTTGTTGTGGTGACTCACCAGGAACACCGTGCCTGCCTGTTCGCGCAGTTCGAGGATTCTGGCCTTGCTGCGTTGCTGGAAGCGGGCGTCGCCGGTGGAGAGGGCCTCGTCGATCAGCAGGACGTCGTGGTTCTTGGCGGCGGCGATGGAGAAGCGGAGGCGGGCGCCCATCCCGGAGGAGTACGTGCGCATCGGCAGGGTGATGAAGTCGCCCTTGTCGTTGATGCCGGAGAACTCCACGATGCCGTCGTAGCGCTCCCGGATCTCCTCGCGGCTCATGCCCATGGCGAGGCCGCCGAGCATCACGTTGCGCTCGCCGGTCAGGTCGCTCATCAGGGCGGCGTTGACCCCGAGCAGCGAGGGCTGGCCATGGGTGTGGACGCGGCCCTTCGCGGTCGGGAGCAGGCCCGCGATGGCCTTCAGCAGGGTGGACTTGCCCGAGCCGTTGGAGCCGATCAGCCCGATCGCCTCCCCCTTGTACGCGGCGAAGCTGACGCCCCTGACGGCGTGCACCTCGCGTACGCCCGGGGCCTGCCGGCGCGAGGCGATCCGGCTCAGCGCGGAGGTGGCGCTGCCCCGGCCGGTGCGGGCGCCGTTGACCTTGTACGTGATGTGGACGTCGTCCACGACGACGGTGGGCACCCGGGAATCAGCCACGTCCGTAACTCTCCTCGGCCTTCCAGAAGTAGACGAATCCGCCCGCGCCGCAGACCAGGGCCCAGCCGGCGGCGACCGCCCAGACGTGCGGGGGCAGCTGGTTCCCGCCGAAGCTGTCGATGAGCGCGAACCTCACCAGGTCGATGAAGACGGCCGCCGGGTTCAGTTCGAGCGCCAGCTTCACCCAGTCCGGCACCCGGTCGCCGCGCAGCATCGTGTCCATGCTCCACATCACGCCCGAGGCGTACATCCAGGTGCGCAGCACGAACGGGGTGAGCTGGGCGATGTCCGGGGTGCGCGCGGCGAGGCGGGCCATGGCCATCGAGATCCCGGTGTTGAAGACGGCCTGGAGGGCGAGGGCCGGCACCGCCAGCAGCCAGGCCGGCTGCGGGTACTGCCCGAAGGCCAGCAGGATCAGGACCAGCGCGCCCAGCGAGAAGAGCAGCTGCTGGAGCTGTTGCAGGGCGAGCGCGATCGGCAGCGAGGCGCGCGGGAAGTGCAGCGCCCGTACGAGGCCGATGTTGCCGCTGATCGCGCGGGTGCCGGCGGTGATCGAGGAACTGGTGAAGGTCCAGATGAAGACGCCCGTGACCAGGAACGGGACGAAGTCCGGCACGCCGTGCTTCGTCTTCATCAGGATGCCGAAGATGAAGTAGTAGACCGTCGCGTTGAGCAGCGGGGTCATGATCTGCCAGATCTGGCCCAGCTTCGCCTGGCTGTACTGGGCGGTGAGCTTGGCCGTGGCGAAGGCCGTGATGAAGTGCCGCCGCCCCCACAGCTGCCGTACGTACGCGGGCAGCGTGGGCCGCGCGCCGCTCACGGTCAGCCCGTGCCGGGCGGCGAGCGCGGCGAGCTCGCCGAAGCCGTACACGGGCGGGGAGAGGGGCGGCGGGCTGTCTGCCGGGGCCGGGGCTGTTGTCTGGCTCACCACGATCGCTTTCGACGGGAGGCGGGCAGGCGGGGGCACGGCGTACGGGCGGAGAAGGACGCGCCCGACGACGGGACGGGACCGTATCGTCGCAACGCCGAGGGTAGGACGTACTCACGTCGGAACGCAACCGTTTCGTCGTCGCGGACTATGATTCGGCCATGACCACCGACCCCGGAAGCCGCCGCCGAGCCCCGGCGGGAGCCGCCGTCCTGCGCGAGGACGTGACCGACGCCATCCGCAGCGCGGTGTTCGCGGAGCTCGCGGCGGTCGGGTTCGCCCGGATGTCCATCGAGGGCATCGCCCGCCGCGCCGGTGTCGGCAAGACCGCCGTCTACCGGCGCTGGAAGTCCAAGCTGCACCTGGTCCTGGACCTGGTCTCGGCCGTCGCCGCCCAAGGCATGCCCGCCCCCGCCACCGGCTCCCTGTACGGGGACGTGCGCGCCGTCCTCGAACTCGCCTCGTACGCCCTGCGCCACCCGCTGGCCTCGCAGGTCATCCCGGACCTGCTGGTCGAGGCCGCCCGGAACCCGGAGATCTCCGACGCCATCAAGGCCGCCCTGCTCGACCCGCAGCAGGGCGTCGCCGCCGTGGTCGTCCGGGACGCCGTCGCACGCGGCGAGCTGCCGCCCGGCAGTGACCCCGACCGCGCCCTCGACCTGATCGTCGGGCCGCTCTACTGGCGGCTCGCGGTGGTCCGCGGCGAGGTGCCCCCGGGGTATCTGGACGACCTCGCGGCTGCGGCGGTGGCGGCGCTCACACACGCCCCGGACCCCGCCCGATGACGGCCCGCGGGGGTGCGCCAGCGTGCTTGTAGGGGTCACCCTTCGATCGGTTAATCTGGTGGGCGGGCCGCCCACCGGGCCTTCCGGAGCATGTGCACGGGGCGAGCACGGTGCAGGCGTAGTCACTCGTTCGGGACCGTAACCGGTGACCCCGACCGCCCCTGCGGTTGAGCCCTACGGATAGCCAGGCCCTTGATGAACGGACGTGCTCAACATGCCGCCACGGCTCAGTGTCGTTGTCCCCGTCTACAACGTGGAACTCTTCCTGACGGACTGTCTGAAGTCCCTCGCGGAGCAGACCATGACCGACCTCGAGGTGGTGATGGTCGACGACGGGTCCACCGACGGCAGCGCCGCGCTGGCCGCCGAGTTCGCCGCGAGCGACGACCGCTTCAAGCTGGTCACGCAGGAGAACGGCGGACTGGGGCACGCCCGTAACACCGGGTTCCGCAACTGCGACCCGGAGAGCCGTTACCTGGCCTTCTGCGACAGCGACGACATCATCCCGCCGGACGCCTACCAGCTGCTGGTCGAATCGCTGGAGGAGACCGGCTCGGACCTGGCGTCCGGCAACGTCCTGCGGCTGCGCGCCGGCGGCAAGCTCGTGCAGTCGCCGATGTTCCGCAAGCCGATGGCCACCACGCGCAAGCGCACCCACATCTCCCGCGACTGGGACCTCTTCAGCGACCGGATCGCCTGCAACAAGGTGTTCCGCCGCTCCTTCTGGGACAAGCACGAACTCGCCTTCCCGGTCGGGACGCTGTACGAGGACGCCCCCGTCGTGCTGCCCGCCCACTTCCTCGCCGGCTCGGTGGACATCCTCAAGGACCCCGTCTACTACTGGCGCGACCGTCCCGGCTCCATCACCGCCAGCCGGGCCGTCGTCCGCGGTGTCCGCGACCGTGCCACGCACGTGCAGGGCGTCTCGGTGTTCCTGGCCCAGAACCGGCCGGGCGAGGCCAAGAACCGCTACGACGCGTACGCCCTGGCCAACGACCTCTGGTACTTCATGGAGGTCCTGCCGGACGGCGACCAGGAGTACCGGGACGCGTTCCTGACGCACACCAACGAGTTCATCGACCAGGTCGACCCCTCGGTGCTCGACGGGCTGCCGCTGCGCCTGCGGGTGATGTGGTACCTGGTGCGCGAGCACCGCATGGACGAGCTGATCGCGCTGCTCCTCCAGGAGAAGCGGGAGCCCGGCGCGTTCGAGGTCAGCGGCATGCGCAAGCGCGTGGCCCACTACCCCGTGCTCACCCGGCCCGTGCCCGCGCCCGTGGCGCGCGTCGCCGACCGCGACCTGCCGCTCGCCGCCCGGCTGCGCGACGCCCAGTGGCGCGACGGCAAGCTGCACCTCAGCGGCTACGCGTACATCCGCAACCTGCCGGTCACCTCCGGGGCCGGCGAGTTCCGGATCGGCTGGCTGCGCGCCGGACGGCGCCATGTCGTCCCGCTCCGGCTGCGCCGCACCGACGAGCCCGAGGCCACCGCCCGCTCGCGGCAGAGCCTGCACGACTACCACCGCGCCGGCTTCGAGACCACCGTCGACGCCTCCAAGCTGCGCGTCCAGGCGGACAGCGGCCCCAAGCAGCTCACCTTCCAGTTCCAGGTCGGGATCGCCCGGGGCGGCCTGCTGCGCCGCGCCTTCCCCTCGGTCCGCGAGGCGTCCGTCGCGCCTCCCGTCCACCGCCCCGACGGCGACCACCGCATCGTCCCCGCCTTCGAGGGCGACAAGCTGGTGCTGCACTCCGAGCGCGTCGACGCCCGCTTCGAGACCCACGGGCCCGGCGACCGGTCCGGCACCGTCAAGGTGACCGGTGTGGTCCGCGCCCGCCTCGTCAAGGACGAGCTGACGCTGGTCCTGACGCACGGCGCCACCAAGACCACCGTCGAGGTGCCCGTCACCGTGGGCTCCGGCGCCGGTGCCGGCTGGAGCCGCTTCACCGCCGAGCTGCCGCTCGCCGCCGTCGAGGAGAGCCGCCCCGCCGACGAGGACGCCCCGAAGAGCGTCGCGTACAGCGTCCACCTCGTCGGCACGGGCCTGAAGGCGTCGCTCGACGCGCCCGGCTCGGTCCACCCCGGCCGCTACCCGCTCGCCGCGGGGCCGGACGGTGCCCGCCGCGAGCTGGCCCTCGTCGCCAGCGCGCGCGGCAACCTGGTGATCAGCGACCGCCCCGTGCAGCCCGCCGTCGAGCTGGCCAGCTGGACGGACGACGGCAGGCTGTTCCTGGAGGGCACCTTCCCCGAGGACCCGGAGCACCCGGTCGAGCTGGTCGTGCAGAACAGCGCGCACCGCGAGGAGCAGGTCTTCCCGGTCGAGTTCACCGGACCCGAGGGCGCCCGCCGCTTCCGCGCCGAGCTGCGGCCGGACGCCGTGGAGGGACCGGGCGGCGCCGTGCCGCTCGGCGAGGGCAACTGGTACTTCTTCTTCCGGGTCAAGGGCGCCGCCGACGAGAGCGGCGACCGCGCGCTGCGGATCCCCGCCTCCGCCTTCCACACCCTGCCCGCCACCCGCTCGCTCGGCGGCCGCGACTACACCCTGGAGCGCCGCTTCGGCGACCAGCTCCTCGTGGTCTCCGGCTCCGTGCTCAGCGCCGCCGAGCGCGGCCCGCGCGCCAAGCGCCTGCTGAGCGAGGCGTACGCGGCACAGCGCTCGGAGCCGCTGCGCGCCGCCGCGCTCTACAGCGCCTTCGACGGCCGCCAGTACTCGGACTCGCCGCGCGCCGTCTACGAGGAGCTGGTGCGCCGGGGCACCGAGGTGGAGCACATCTGGGTCGTCCGCGACCAGCAGGCGATCGCCCCCGAGGGCACCACCGCCGTCGAGCACGACTCGGCCGCCTGGCACGAGGCCCTGGCCCGCAGCCGCTACGTCATCACCAACACGCAGCTGCCCGAGTGGTTCGTGCGCCGCGAGGACCAGACCGTCGTCCAGACCTGGCACGGCACCCCGCTCAAGCGCATCGGCCTCGAACTCGCGGGCACCGCCCAGGCGAACGCCGGGTACATCGCGACCCTCGCCGAGCGGGCCCGGCAGTGGAACTTCCTGGTCTCGCCGAACACGTTCTCCACGCCCGTCCTGCGCCGTTCGTTCGGCTTCGAGGGCGAGGTGCTGGAGTGCGGCTACCCGCGCAACGACATCTTCCACGCCCCGGACCGCGCCAAGGTCGCCGCCGCGGTACGGGAGAAGCTGGGCATCCCGGCCGGCAAGCGCGTCGTCCTGTACGCGCCGACGTGGCGCGAGGACCAGCGCCTCGGCGGCGGGCGCTACTCCTTGGGCCTCCAGCTCGACCTGGCCGCCGCCGAACGCGAACTCGGCGAGGACACCGTGCTCCTGGTGCGCCGTCACTACATGGTCACGGACCGGCTCCCGGACAGCGGCACGGGCTTCGTCAAGGACGTCTCGCGCTACCCGGACGTCGGCGAACTCATGCTCATCAGCGACGCCCTGGTCACCGACTACTCCTCGCTGATGTTCGACTTCGCCCAGACCGGGCGGCCGATGCTGTTCCACACGTACGACCTGGAGCACTACCGCGACACGCTGCGCGGGTTCAGCTTCGACTTCGAGAAGCGGGCGCCCGGACCCCTGATCCCGGGCTCCGACGACCTGATCGCCGCGCTGAAGGACCCGGAGGGGGCCATCGCCGGACACGCCAAGGCGTACGAGCAGTTCCGGCACGACTTCTGCGACCTGGACGACGGCCGGGCCACCGCCCGTGTGGTCGACCGCATGCTGTAGTCGCCCGTGGTGGCACCCCGATGCCCGGCCGGTCCGCACCGGCCGGGCATCGGCGTCTTCCGGGCGCCACATCGCCCAGGGTTTACGCCACGGTGACGATTCGGTGCATCGCATAGCGTCGCCGCCTTGCTACGTTCTGCTTTCATGGGTATCCGAATGTGGGGCGAAACGGACGTGCGGCGGGCCAGGGCCGCCGTGCTCGTCGCGGCGACCGCGGGCCTCCTCACCCGCATGATCATCGCGGCCAACTCGCCCGGCCCCGCCGACGTGCGGATCTTCGCGGGGTTCGCCAAGGCCATCACCGGGTACGGCCCCGTCCGCATCTACGCGCACCCGCTGCCCGGGCTCCCCGTCTACAACCACCCCCCGCTGGCCGGGTGGATGCTGCTGGGCCTCGACCGCCTCACCGAACTCGGCTTCTCCTTCGCCACGCTGATCCGCTTCCCCGCGTCGGCCGCCGACTTCGCCTGCGCGGTCCTCGTGTTCGAGATCGTCCGCCGCCGCGCCACCCCGCGTACCGCGATGCTCTGCGGAATCGGGGTCGCCGTCAGCCCGGTGCTCCTCGCGACCTCCGGCTACCACGGCAACACCGACGCCGTCGCCGTCGCCTTCGCGCTGGCCGCCGCCCACCTCCTGGCCGACCGGAAGGCGCCGCTCGCCGCGGGCGTCGCGGCGGCCCTCTCGATCAGCGTCAAGTTCATCCCGATCGTGGTGATCCCGGCCCTCTTCGTGGCCGCGCTGCGCGGCGGGCGGCCGGTCCTGGTCCGCTTCGGCGCCGGGTTCGCCGGGGTCACCGCGCTCGTGTGGGGCCCGGCGCTGCTGACCGTGCCCCTGGACCTGGTGCACAACGTCCTGGAGTACGCGGGCGGCCGGTACCGGCTGTGGGGGCTGGTGCGCTTCGCGGACGCCCTCGGACTGCCCGAGCCGGTCATCGCCTTCATGCAGGGCGGCGGCCACTTCCTCTTCGTCCTGGTGTGCGTGGCCGCGGGCGCACGCCTCGCCTGGCTGCGGCCCGCCGAGGCGCCCGGGGTCGTCGCCGTCACGCTGGGGCTGCTCCTCGTCCTGTCCACCGCGTCCGGACTCCAGTACCTGACCTGGGCCGCCGCCGGGATGTTCGTGCTCGGCCCGGTCGAAGGGTTCGCGTACAGCGCGGTCGTCGGCCTGGTCGCCGTCCTCGGCTACAGCGGCCGGTCCGCCGTGCGCTGGAGCGAGCCCGTGCTGTTCCTCGGCGCCGCCGGCTGGTTCGTCCTGGCGGCGGGCCTGGTCACCGGCGTCCGCCGGCTCCTCGCCACGCCCCCGGACGCCCTCCCCGCCGAGCGGGCACCGATCTCCGCACCCCGTACGGAACACCGCTCCCGCTCCACCGTCGACTGACCCCGCAACGCCCCTGTCCCCGACCCCGGCACCGCACCCCGAGCGCAACTGGAGAACGCCCCGTGAAGGAAAGCCCGAGCCCCAGGATCGGCATCCTGGTGGTCGCGTACAACGCGGAGACAACGCTGGAGAAGACCCTCGACCGGATCCCGGAGGACTTCCGGTCGCGGATCGACGAGATCCTCATCCTCGACGACGCGAGTCACGACGCCACCTTCACGGCGGGCTGCCGCTGGTCGCAGGCCGAGGGCATGCCCCGTACCGTCGTGATGCGGCACACCAAGAACCTCGGCTACGGCGGCAACCAGAAGGCCGGATACGCCCTGGCCGCCGAGCACGGACTCGACATCATCGTGCTGCTGCACGGCGACGGGCAGTACGCCCCCGAGCTGCTCCCCGACATGGTCGCGCCCATCGAACGCGGCGAGTGCGAAGCCGTGTTCGGGTCGCGGATGATGACGTCCGGCAGCGCCCTCAAGGGCGGCATGCCGATGTACAAGTGGCTCGGCAACCGCATCCTCACCCGGCTGGAGAACGGCCTCCTGGGCTCGGATCTGACCGAGTTCCACTCCGGCTACCGCGCGTACAGCGTCGCCGCTCTCAAGCGGCTGCCCGTCGACCGGAACACGGACGCCTTCGACTTCGACACCCAGATCATCGTGCAGCTGCTGCACGCGGGCATGCGGATCAAGGAGATCCCCGTCCCCACGTACTACGGCGACGAGATCTGCTACGTCAACGGCATGAAGTACGCCAAGGACGTCGTCAAGGACGTCCTCGAATACCGGCTCGCCGTCAAGGGGTTCGGGACCTGCCGGTGGATCCCCAAGCCCGTCGAGTACGCCTTCAAGGAGGGCGACGGCTCCTCGCACGCGGTCATCCTGGAGAAGATGCGCGCGCTGCCCCCCGGCCGCGTCCTGGACCTGGGCTGCTCCGGCGGGCTGTTCGCCGAGCGGCTGGAGTCCCTGGGCCACGAGGTGACCGGCGTCGACTACGTCGAGGTGCCCGGGGTCCGCGACCGGTGCAGCCACTTCCACCTCGCCAACCTGGAGGAAGGGCTGCCCGCCGAGGCCGGGAGCGGCTTCGACTACGTGGTGGCCGGTGACGTCATCGAGCACCTGTCCCACCCCGAGCGCCTCCTCGCCGAGGCGGCCGCCGCGCTGCGGCCGGGCGGACGGATGCTGCTGTCCGTTCCCAACTTCAGCCACTGGTACTCCCGGCTGCGGGTCGCCCTCGGCGCCTTCGACTACGACCGCCGGGGCATCCTCGACGAGACGCATCTGCGCTTCTTCACCCGGGCCAGCCTCCGCCGGACCGTGCGCGCCGCCGGCTACGACGTCCTCGAACTCTCCTCCACCGGCGCGCCGTTCTGGTCGCTGCTCGGCCGGGGCCCGCTCGCCGCCGTGCTCGGCGGGGCGTCGAAACTGCTGACCCGTGTCCGGCCGACCCTGTTCGGCTATCAGCACGTCGCCCTGCTCACCCCGCACGCGGCCGAGACGATCATCGCTGGAGAGCACGTCGATGTACAGGACATCCTCAACCGACAGTACGTCCCCGCCGACCGGGTCGGTGTCTGAGGCACCCCGCCCCGGACCCGCGCCCGTCCGGGCGCCCGAACCGCCCGTTCCCGCAGTCAGGAGCAAGTCCTTGACCCTCCCCAGTGTGCTGCTGCTCCTGTTCGCCGTGTTCTCGTCGGCGGGCGGCCAGATCATGCTCAAGCACGGGATGAAGGGTGCCGCGGCCGCCGCCGGGCGCGACGGCGGTTCCGTCGCCCTGCGGGCCGCGGGCAGCCCGTGGGTCGTGTTCGGGCTGCTGGTGTTCGCGGTGTCCGCGCTCGCCTGGATGACGACGCTGGCCAAGGTGCCGCTCTCCGTCGCGTACCCCTTCAACGCGCTCGGCTACCTGCTGATCGTGCTGGCCGGGGCGACCGTGCTGCACGAGCGGACCTCGCTGTGGACCTGGGGCGGCTCGCTGCTCGTGGTGGTCGGCCTGATCACGGTCATGGCCGGTCAGCAAGGCTAGGAGCGGTACGCCGAGGGCCCGCACCGGAACACTTCGGTGCGGGCCCCTCGGCGTCGTACGGTCTAGGACTCCTCGCCCAGGAGCACGCGGCGCACCACGCGCTCGGCGGCTCGGCCGTCGTCGTACGGGCAGAACCGTTCCTTGAACGCCTTCAGCAGCGCCTCGTTCTCCGGGCTGTTCCAGCTGCCGTCGGTGAAGATCGCCGCCAGCTCGTCCGTGTTCGTGGCCACGGCACCGGGCGTCTCGCCCGGCTTCCCGGACAGCAGGTCGAAGACGACACCGCGGACCGTGCGGTACGTGTCCCAGTCCGGGGCGAGGATCACGATCGGGCGGCCCAGGTGGGCGTAGTCGAACATCAGCGAGGAGTAGTCGGTGACCAGCGCGTCCGCGGCCAGGCACAGGTCCTCGACGCGCGGATACGTGGAGACGTCGATGACCGACGCGTTCTCCGGGAGACCCGAGCCGCCGTAGAAGTAGTGCGCGCGCATGAGGATCACGGTGTCCGGACCGACGGCCGCGCAGAACCGGTCCAGGTCCAGGCGGTTGGTGAAGCCCGACTCGTAGTCGCGGTGCGTCGGCGCGTAGAGCACGGCGCGCTGCCCGGGGCGGATGCCCAGGTCCTCGCGGATCTTGGCGATCTGCTCCTCGGTGGCCGTCGCGAACACGTCGTTGCGCGGGTAGCCCGTCTCCAGCGGACGTGCCGCGCTCGGGTAGGCGCGGGACCACACCTCGGTGGAGTGCGGGTTGGAGGAGACGCTCCAGTCCCAGCGGTCCACGCGCTTGAGCAGCCGGTCGAAGTTGAGCCCCTGGGCGGCGGCCGGGTAGTTCTGCTGGTCCATGCCCATGATCTTCAGCGGGGTGCCGTGGTGGGTCATGACATGGATCTGGCCGGGACGCTTGACCAGGTGGTCCGGGAAGTTCACGTTGTTGAAGAAGTACGTGGCACGGGCCAGCACCGACCAGTAGCGGCGGGTCCCGGGCACCACGTAGTCGATGCCCTTGGGCACCGAGTCCACGTTCTTCTTCGACACCACCCACACGCCGTGGATGTCGGGCGCCAGCTCCTTCGCCTTGCGGTAGATCGCCTCGGGGTTGCAGCTGACGCCGCGGTTCCAGTAAGCGGCGTACACGGCCAGCTTGGGGTCCAGGGGCAGCTTGCGCTGCGCCTTGTAGTAGCGCTTGGTGAACTGCTTCTTCGCCTTCGCCCGGGCCGTGGTGGGCGCGGCGCGCAGGCTGCGGCGGGTGGCGAGCGCGGTGTCCAGGGCGCCGAGCGCGGTGTACTTGCCGCCGCCCATCAGCTGCGGGCGCAGCCCCTTGGTGCCGCCGGGGAAGGTGAAGCCCTCCGGGCGGTGCGCGCCGTGGAACGCGCCGACCGCGCCGACGTACTGCCGACGGCGCTTGGTCACCGTCGGGTACGCGGTCAGCAGCTCCTGCACGGCACGGTCGAAGAGGAGGCCGCGCACGTCCTTCAGGGCCGGGCGCGCCTCCACGAAGGTCATCAGCGCGTCGTACGCCTCGACCAGCTCCAGCGGGGTCGAGCCGGTCCGGGGCTCCACGTCGTCCACGAGGCCGGGCAGGTAGCGCTGCTGGCGGTGCTCGACGCAGGCGGTGCCCAGCGTGGCCACCGAGGCGGCGACGGCGACGGTCGCCAGCGCGTACATCCGCTCGCCGTGCGGGCCCGGGCCGAAGGTCAGGGTCTCGCGCTCCAGCAGGGCGCGGCGGACCGCGCGGTTCCAGGAGACCGGGGCGATGTCCAGCAGGTCCGGGCGCTTCGCCAGGGTGAACGGGCCCTCCGGCATGGCGGCCAGCTTCTGCAGGGACCGCGTCGAGCGGACCTTGCCGCGGAAGGGGCGCTTCTGGTGGCCGAACAGCAGCACGTCCGGGTCGCCGGTGGCGTCCAGCCGGTCCGCGACGGCCTGGAGCGCGCCGGGCAGGAGGACGTAGTAGCCCTCCAGGAACAGGACGTACTCCCCGGCGGCCTCCTCCATCCCGGCATTGCGGCGGCCGTGCGCCCCGGCGCCGGGCTCCAGGTGCACGGCCCGGACGCGGCTGTCGCGCGCGGCGAACTCGTCCAGGACCAGGCCCGAGCCGTCCGGCGCCCCGTCGTCGACCCCGATGACCTCGATGTCCGTGAACGACTGGGAGAGCACCGACTCCAGGCACTCGCGCAGACTTCCTCGGGCGCGACGGACGGGGATGATGACACTCAGCCGGGGCATACGGACTCTTTCTCGGACTGTGCGTACTGGGAGAGCACACAGCGTACTGGGGCGGGCTCCGCGGGGCGGGTCAGGGGGCGGGCAGGCGTACGAAGGCCGAAGAGACGGGCGCGTCGGGCCTGTGAGCGGTCGACCGCGCGGCTGATGAAGGCCCCACTTATCATACTACCCAGGACAGTAAGTGAACCTTGGGCAATACGGGGCGTACAGGCCCATGGCGGGCGCCCCGGATACCCGCGGTCCGGGGCACCGCACGCGTGCGGGGCACCCCCGCCGGCCGGCCGGAATGCCCCGCGCTGTCACGGACCCGCTACTTGACCGCCCCCGCCATCACGCCGGAGACGAACTGGCGCTGGAAGGCGAAGAACACCGCGAGCGGAATCACCATCGAGACGAAGGCGCCGGGCGCCAGCACGTCGATGTTGTTGCCGAACTGGCGCACCTGCTGCTGGAGCGCCACCGTGATCGGCGGTGAACCGGAATCCGCGAAGATCAGCGCGACCAGCATGTCGTTCCAGACCCAGAGGAACTGGAAGATCCCGAGCGAGGCGATCGCCGGACCGCCCAGCGGCATCACGACCCGGGTGAAGAGGCGTATCTCGCCCGCCCCGTCCAGCCGCGCCGCCTCCAGGAGTTCACGGGGGATCTCCGCGAAGAAGTTGCGCAGCAGGAAGATCGCGAACGGGAGCCCGAACGCGGTGTGGAAGAGGACCACACCGAGCGTCGTCTCGAAGATCCCGATCTCGCCGAACAGCTTCGACACGGGGATCAGCGCCACCTGGACGGGGACCACCAGCAACCCCACGACCAGCAGGAACCACCAGTCACGGCCGGGGAAGTCCATCCAGGCGAACGCGTATCCCGCGAACGAGCCGATCACCACGACCAGGACCGTGGACGGCACGGTGATCATGACCGTGGAGAGCAGCGAGTCCGTGATCGCCGAATTGTCGAGCAGCCGGGAGTAGTTGTCGACGGTCAGCTCGGAGGGGGCGGTGAAGACCTGCCACCAGCCGGTCGACGCGATCTTGTCCGGGCTGCGCAGCGAGGACAGCAGCAGCCCGACCGTCGGCATCAGCCAGAACAGGGCCACCAGGACCAGGAAGACCCGCATCACGCCGCCGGCGGCCCGCGCCGCGAGCCGCGCGCCCACCGACCGGGTCGCCGTTGCCGAGGGTGTCGTCATCGGCGCCCCTCCTTCCGTATCCGCCTGATGTTGAAGAGCATCACCGGGATCACCAGCAGCAGCAGGAGTACGGCGATGGCGCTGCCGACCCCGAGGTCCGCGTCCGTGCCGAACGAGGACCGGTACAGCTGGAACGCCAGCACGTTGGCGTCGTCCTGGGTCGAGCCGGGCGCGATGATGAACACCAGGTCGAAGATCTTCAGCACGTTGATCATCAGCGTGACCAGCACCACCGCGAGGACCGGAGCGAGCATCGGCACGGTGATCCGGCGGAACACCTGCCACTCGTTGGCCCCGTCCACCCGGGCGGCTTCGAGGAGTTCACGCGGCAGACCGGCCAGGCCCGCCGCGATCAGCACCATCGCGAAGCCCGCCCACATCCACACGTAGCTCCCGATGATCCCGGGCGTCACGAGCGTCGGGCCGAGCCAGTTCACGCCGTTGTACGGCTCCCTGAAGTTGGCGGCCGGGAGCCGCAGTTCGGCACCGTCCGCCGAGGCGGGCAGCGTGAACGTGCCATCCGCCCCGGCCTTGGCGGTCGCGACCACCTCGCCGTTCTTGACGGCCTCCACCTTCAGGCCCTTGAGCCCGAGCTCCTCGGCGTCGACGACGTTGGGTTTCCCGCCGCCGCCCTTGGTGAAGTCCAGCCAGGCGGTGCCGGTGATCCCGCCGTCCGCGGCCGCCGCCGGGGTCTTCGCCGGTTCCGCGTCGCCCGGCATCTTCGCCGGGAGCACCCCGACCAGGGGGAGCCGGACCGGCTGCCCGGCGTGCACGGCCGTCTTCGTCACGAAGGCCCCGCCGCCCGCCGCCTTCAACGGGGCCACGGGAAGCGGATGCGCCTTCGGGAAGCCCGAGGACTCGGCGAACGTGTCGTGCACGCCCACCCACACCGCGTTGGCGACCCCGCGCTCCGGCGCCGCGTCGTACACCAGCCGGAAGATGATGCCCGCCGCCAGCATGGAGATCGCCATCGGCATGAAGACGACCAGCTTGAAGGCCGTGCCCCAGCGGATCCGCTCCGTGAGCACCGCGAAGATCAGCCCGAGCGCGGTGGAGACCGTCGGTGCGAAGACCACCCAGATCGCGTTGTTCTTGACCGCCGTACGGATGGTGTCGTCCGTGAACAGCGTCTTGTAGTTGTCGAAGCCGGCGAAGCCCGTACCCGCCTGGTCGAAGAACGACCGGTAGACGGAGTACACGATCGGGTACACCACCAGCGCCCCGAGCAGCACCAGTGCCGGCAGCAGGAAGAGCGCCGCGACCACCTTGCGGGTGCCGGTCACACTCCGGGGCGCGCGCCCCGGGGAGCCGGCCGGAGGGGCCTTCCTGGGGGCGGGCACCTTGGGCCCGCCGGACCGTTGTCCGTCGGCGGGGAGCGCCTCGTCGGCGCCCCCCGCTGCCGCTGTCGTCATCCCGTCAGCTCTTGTACGCCTTGGCCGCTTCGGACTCCAGCTTCGCTTGAGTCCCCGCGATGTCCTTCGGGTTCTTCAGGAAGTCCTGCAGGATCTTCCACTCGCCCTTGCCGGGCGTCCCGCCGAACGACTGCGGCGCCTGGTCGGACATGTCGAACCGGACGGCGTCCCCGGCCGCGATCAGCGCCTTCGCCATCGTGCGCTGCACGTCGTTCGGGTACGCGGCGGCGTCCAGGCCCTTGTTCGGCGAGATGAACCCGCCCTGCGAGGCCGCGATCTTCGCCGCGTCCGTGGAGGCGAGCCAGGTCAGCAGCGCCTGGGCGCCCTTGCCGTCCTTCAGCGCGATCGCCGCGTCGCCCCCGGTCACCACGGGCGACTGGGCGCCGACCGCGGGGAACGGGAAGACCTTGGCGTCCGTGCCGATCTTCGCCTTCGTCTGCGCGATGTTGACGCCGACGAAGTCGCCCTCGTAGACCATGGCGGCCTTGGGCTGGTCGCCGCCGGTGAAGGTCTGGGTGACCGACGCGGGGAACTCGGTCTGGAGCGCGCCGTCCGCGCCGCCCGCGATCAGGGAGGGCTTGCCGAACAGCTGGGCCAGCGTGGTCAGCGCGTCCTTGACGGACGGGTCCGTCCACTTGATCTCGTGCTGGGCGAGCTGGTCGTACTTCTCCGGGCCCGCCTGCGACAGGTACACGTTCTCGAACCAGTCGGTCAGCGTCCAGCCGTCCGCGCCGCCGACCGAGACCGGGGTGACACCCGAGGCGGACACCGTCTCGGAGGTCGTCAGGAAGTCCTTCCAGGTCTTCGGCTCGCTCGCGCCCGCGTTCTCGAACGCCTTGGTGTTGTACCAGACCAGCGACTTGTTGGCGGCCTTGAAATACACCCCGTACTGGGTGCCGTCCACCGCGCCGAGATCCTGCCAGACCTGCGCGTAGTTCTTGCTCAGCTGAGCCTTCGCCTCGGCGCCGACCGGCTTGGCCCACTTCTTCGCCACGGCCTGCTGGACCGCCCCGACCTGCGGGATCATCGCGACGTCCGGCGGCTGGCCGCCCGCGATCTTCGTACCGAGGAAGTTGACGATCGGGTCCTGCGCCGGGACGAACGTCACCGTCGCGCCGGTCCGCTTCTCGAACTCCTTGAGGACCTTGACGAAGTTGGCCTGTTCCGGACCCGTCCAGACCGCGGCGACAGAGAGCTTCTCACCGTCCAGTTTCGGTAAGGCGACACTCGGCGTGGAGCCCTTGCCCGTCGTGGAGCCGCCTTCGTCCGTCTTCTTGTCTCCGCCGTCACCGTCGCCGCCGCAGCCGGTGAGGGCCAGTGCGCCGATGGCGGTGAACACCACGGCCGCTCTCCGCATCCGTAGGGTTGTGCGCATTCCTGCCCCGTCTCTCTGTCCGCGCGCGCCCACCGGGCGCCGGGTCGGGAAGCCAGCGCTGCCGGTCGAGCGTCACGTCGTCGTGTGCGCACAGTCCTATGCCCGGCATCCCGGTGCCGCAATACCGCCCCCGGCCCCACATCCTTGATCGTGATGCCCTCGTGACGTGGGGTCAGTGCCGGTATCCGGCTATGGCGGGACGATCGGGCCGCCATGGCCGGATAACCGCCCGAGGGCTTTCGAGGGCGGCTCCGGCGCGACTCGGGCGGGACTGGGCGGGCTTTCAGGTGGACAGGGGCGCGAGGGGTTGTGCGTTGACCGAACGCGCCGCCCGTTCCAGGGCGCTGGCGAGCAGCGCGAGGTCCGTCGGCCCGTTGCCCAGCTCGCGGACCGGGCGGCGGGTGGGCGGGTCGCCCATCCGCTCCCACTCCAGCGGGACGACCGTCGGCCGCAGCGTCGCCGTACGCGGGATGCGGCCGGTCACCCTGCCGCCCTGGAACGGCGTCACCCGCCCGTCCGGATGCCCCAGCCGCCCCCGGCCCGGCGCCGGTTCGTCCGGCGACGGCGGGACCGCGGGCGGATCGAGCACGATGCGCAGCCGCGCGCCGCGGGCCAGTTCCGTGTCCTCCGTGCGGTCGGGGCGGGCCGAGGCGGCGACCAGGTGGACGCCCAGTCGGCCGCCATCCCGGGCCACCGCCTCCAGCGCCCGCACCACCGAACCGGC
>NZ_JAAGNI010000113.1 GCF_010550605.1 Streptomyces sp. SID9727 | reverse complement strand
CCCGCGCTCGCCGGGCCCCGGACCCCCGCCGCCCCGGCCCCGGTCGTCACGCGCGCCGCCCTCGATCCCGCGCTGGTGCAGGGGCGCGGCGCGAAGGTGGCGTTCGCGGAGCAGGAGGCCGAGAACGCGGTGACCGACGGGATGGTGATCGGGCCGGACCGGGACGCGTACACCCTGCCGTCCGAGGCGTCGGGGCGTCGGGCGGTCCGGCTGGCGCCCGGGCAGCACGTGGAGTTCACGCTGCCCGCGGCGGCCGACGCGATCACCGTGCGCTACAGCATCCCGGACGCGCCGGGCGGCGGCGGGATCACGGCGCCGCTCGACGTCTCGGTGAACGGCCACAAACGGTCCACGATGACGCTGACCTCGCGGTACTCCTGGCTGTACAACCAGTACCCGTTCTCCAACGACCCGGGCGCCGGGCTCCTCCACCCCGACTGGTGGATCACCGAGTGCGGCTGCGTGCCCGCCGCGACCACGCCCGCCCCGGTCGTGGACAAGCCGTTCCGGCCCAGCCACTTCTACGACGAGCAGCGCCTCCTGCTCGGCCGTACGTACCGCGCGGGCGACACCGTACGGCTGACCGTGCCGGCCGGCAGCCGGGCCGCGTGGACGGTGATCGACCTGCTGGACTCCGAGCGGGTGGGGCTGCCGCACGTCGAACTGCTCGCCGCCAACGTCCTCGCGTTCGGGGCCGACCCGACCGGGCGGCGGGACGCGGCGGGGGCGATCGAGAAGGCGATCGCGTTCGCCCGGCGCGCCCATCTGAAGGTGTACATCCCGCCGGGCACGTACCGGGTGGACCGGCACATCCTGGTGGACGACGTCACGATCACCGGCGCGGGCAACTGGTACACGAAGATCAAGGGCCGTGAGGTCGCCCTCGCCGAGCCCGCCGCCGACGGGTCCACGCACACCGGCGTCGGCTTCTACGGGAAGTCCGCGGCCGAGGGCGGCAGCCGCGACGTGCATCTGTCGGGCTTCGCCATCGAGGGCGACGTGCGCGAGCGCGTCGACACCGACCAGGTCAACGCGATCGGCGGCGCGATGAGCGATTCGTCCATCGAGGGCCTGCACATCAGCCACACCAAGGTCGGCATGTGGTTCGACGGCCCGATGAGGAACCTCAAGGTCTCCGACACCGTGATCGTGGACCAGATCGCGGACGCCATCAACTTCCACACCGGCGTGACCGATTCACGCGTCACGAACACCTTCGTACGCAACTCGGGCGACGACGGCCTCGCGATGTGGGCCGAGAAGACCACGAACGCCCGCAACACCTTCGACCACAACACCGTGCAGACCCCGGTCCTCGCCAACGGCATCGCGATCTACGGCGGCAGCGACATCGCCGTCTCCGACAACCTCGTCGCCGACCCGGTCCGCGAGGGCAGCGCGCTGCACCTCGGCTCCCGCTTCGGCGCCGAGCCCTTCGCCGGGAAGGTGGACCTGGCCCGCAACACCACCGTCCGCGCGGGCACGTTCGAGCTGAACTGGAAGATCGGGCTCGGCGCGCTGTGGGTCTACGCCCTGGACCGGAGCATCGACGGCGCGGACATCCGGGTGACGGGCAACGACTTCCTCGACAGCACGTACAACGCGGTCATGCTGGTCTCGGACTGGGCGGTGAAGGACCGGTACGTCATCGAGAACATCCACTTCAAGGACATCCGGGTCGACGGCACGGGCACCTCGGTGCTGAGCGCCCGCGCGGCGGGCGGGGCCACCTTCGAGAACGTGGACGCGCGCAACGTGGGCGCGGTGGGCGTCAACAACTGCGGCTCGTTCAACTTCCCGTCGACCGGTTCGGAGTTCGGCCTCACGGACCTGGGCGGCAACGACGGCGGCTGGCTCGCGCCGTGGCTGCTGCCGAACACGATCACCTGCGACGACCGCCCGGAGGTGGTCCCGCCCCCGGCGCCGTCCGGCTGGTGACCGTTGCCGCCTGATGGGCGGACCTCACCCGTGGTTCCGCCGCCGGAGCCCGCGAGATGGGCGCCGGCGGCGGGCCGTGGCGGCGGGCTGTGGCGGCGGGCTGTGGCGGTCGCGGCCTACTCGTCAGCCGTCTTCACCTTGTCGAGGCGCCACCCGACCATTCCGGTGGCTCGCCCCACTCGGTCACCGTCGATCCTTACCGTGGCCGTCGAGACCGAGAGTCTTCTCGACCTGTTCGCCCAGCCTGTCGTCACGGGTGGCGGACGCGTCCGAGGGCTCTGCCTCCCGGCCCGACCGCTCGGTGATGTGCTCGGGCCGTCGGCGTCGCCCGTACACACCGTCACGAGGGCCGCGGCCACCAGTGCGGACCCGCAGAGGAGGAGCCTGCGTAGAGAAAGGCCCGGAATACGTGTCATGAGTTCGTCGACCCATACCGCCACCCGACCTCTTTGGTAGGAATCCTCGCGGTGCCCGAGCCGACCTTCACCTTACTGCGGCGATCCGAACTGGCCGGGCGCGGCATCGTCCGGCTCGGCGGCTTCCGTGCAACCGCTGCGGACCGACGCGCCGCGCAGGAAGAGTCGGCCTGAAGGCGTGCGCTCAAGTCGGCGGGCGGGGCCGACAACTGGCCCCGTGCGTACGATGACCAGCCACCCACGCGACCCACGGGAGACCTCCGGCATGGCCGTCATCCACCGCACCACCCTGTCGCCGACCAAGCTCGAACTGCTCACCACCTGGCTTCCGACCCGCCCCTGGTACGTGGGCTCCGCCGCCCCGGCCCTCGTCAGGTCCGGCGGATTCCGGCTGGACGACCCGCAGGGTGAGGTGGGCATCGAGTTCATGGTGGTCACCGACACCTCGGGCGCCGAGCCGGTGCCGTACTTCGTGCCGCTCACCTACCGTGGAGCGGCGCTCGAAGGCGCGGAGGACGCCCTCATCGGCATGAGCACGCACGGCGTGCTCGGGAAGCGCTGGGTGTACGACGGCTGCCAGGACCCGGTCCTGGTGGCGCAGCTGCTCGCCCTGCTGGACGGCCGCGCGGAACCCCAGGCCCAGAGCGTGAGCGACACCCCGGACCCGACGATCACGCACGCCCGCAGCGGCGCCCCCTTCGGCCCGGCGACCCCCGGGGCGACGGACACCCCGGAGGGCACGGACCTGCCCGTCCCGGGTGCGGTCCTCCACGTGAACCGCGTCCTGCGACCTGCCACCGACGCACCGGAGGGCGCGCCGGGCCACGTGTCCGGCCCCTGGCGCACGCCGGAGGACGCGGAGGTGCGGGGGGCGTTCGCGGAGGTGCGTACGGCGTAGCGGCCCGGAGGCCGGGACTCACCGGTCGGCGCGGCCGGGGGGAACGACCCATTCGGCGGGCCGGCCGGCTCCCGACCCCTGGATGAAACGGTCGTTCTTCTCGGATAGGCGATAGGGGCATGCGTCCCGCGCCGGGATTCGCGACCGGGACGCGACCGGGACGCGGGTGGACGTCCCGGTCGGTTCGTCCTCCGTGGCCCGGGATGTCTCTGGGACGGGAAGTCCTGGTGGGACGGGTGGCGGGGTCCCGAGCATGGAGCCCTGTCCGAGTCACGGACCGCCCTGCCGGGGCAGCTCGTGACCGCTTACGAGATGGGGGAAACCTTCCATGTTCAAGACCGTTCTCCGGCGCGGAGCCGTCGCCTTCGGCACTGCCGCCATCGCCGTCACCTCGCTCGCCGGCGTCGCCCAGGCCGACGTGGGTGTCGCGTACATCAAGCCCGATCAGCGCGGTACGGCGGTGGTCTGCGTGCAGCGGGGGCTGGAGCTGGCGGGATACAACCTCGTGCGTGACGGCGTGTACGGCCAGGCCACGTACGCGGCCCTGACCGACTTCCAGCGCCACCACGGCCTCTCGGCGGACGGCATCGTCGGCCCGAGGACCGGTGACGTCCTCTACTACGACTACCTCAAGTACTCGGGCGGCCTGATCGAGGGCGAGGTCTGCCCGACGCTCATCCCCACCACCCACTGACCTGCCCCGAGGCCCCACCGCCGCCCCCGTGCCGTCACCCGGCGCGGGGGCGGCGGTGTTCCGGGCCGTCACGAGCGCCGTGACTTCGCGTGCTCACGTCCCACCCGTGGTGGCTCAGCGCTTGGGGCGGTCCGACTTGGGGATCAGGCCCGCTCGTACGGCGCGGGCCTTGGCGCGGACCTGTTGGGTGGGGAGGGTCGGGGTCCGGCGGGTGGGATGGCCCGCGCAGGGGCGGCACTTGCCGCCGGGGAGCGCGTCGGCGGTGCCGGGGGCCCGGCACTCGCTGCATTCCAGGGTCCGCAGGACCGGGCGGGGTTCGCGGGCCGGGGGCAGCTTCGTCTGGAGGCGCTTGGCCACGAAGGCCGCCGGGTGGTGGATCCGGTCGGGGAGCCCGGCGGTGAGGGCCCGGAGGATGTCGGTCTCCGTGGCCCCCCTGCTCAGCCACTCCGACGTCTGCGGTTCCAGCGCCACGCAGTCGTGGTGCGACAGCGACAGCACGGGGGCCTTGCGGCCCAGCGCCGCCAGCAGGATGAACGCCTTGGAACGCGTTTCCCGCCGGGTCTCCTCGGGTACGTCGCCCCGGCTGAAGCCCGCCCACCAGGTGTCGTCGCGCGCGGTGCGGGAAAAGAACGTCCGGGTGACCCACAGCAGGTTCGTCCCGTTCGCCACGCACTCGCTGCCCCGGCGCAGGTGCCCCGCCTCTTGAAGGCGGTTCAGCGACGTCCGGATCGCGCACTGCCCGTACGGAAGCGTCTTGGCCAGCGTCTTCACGGAGATGTCCGCGCCGTCGCACAGCCCGTCGATGTACGCCGCGATGGCCGCGTCGCGGGGGTTGAGGTGCGTGAAGTCCTGTCCCGTACGGGGGCGTTGGTCCGGGGCGGAACGTTTGCCGTATCCGGGGCTCGCCATCGGGTGGCCGGGGAAGGGCGCGCTACTAGACTGGTCGTCAGCCATCTGATCGTCTCCGTCAGCCTTCGATCGAGGTGGTCAGGCCCCTGGCGGTGTTCGCGCACCGGTGGGGGCCGTCTTAGGTCTATGTCCTCGCTGAAGCTAAAGCGTGCCTACCGTCCGTCGCAACTTGATCGCGAAAAGTGAACCCTTGCGGGTAACGGGGGCGGGTGGGTGGGTAAAGGCCCGCCCAACCAATCCATTCAAAAGGCGCTCGGAACTCAGGGCTTGAGCCCCGGGGCGGGAAGGGCGCGCGGAGAATGGAAGCGCCGGAGCTGCGGGTCTATCGTGCCCTTATGCCGGTTGATCTGATTCGCATCGTTTCCCGGGACTCGCCGATGGCACTCGCTCAGGTGGAGCGCGTGCGCGCCGAGCTGGCCGCGCACCGTCCCGGCGTCGAGACCGCCGTCCTCCCGGTGAAGACGACCGGTGACAAGTGGATGGGCGACCTCAGTGAGGTCGAGGGCAAGGGGGCGTTCACCAAGGAGGTCGACGCGGCCCTCCTCGCCGGGGAGGCCGACCTCGCCGTGCACTGCGTCAAGGACATCCCGGCGGACAGGCCCCTTCCCGCCGGCACGACCTTCGCGGCCTTCCTCAAGCGGGACGACATCCGCGACGCGCTCATCCACCCCGGCGGCCTCACCCTCGACCAGCTCCCGGCCGGTACCCGGATCGGGACCTCGTCGGTCCGCCGCATCGCCCAGCTCGCCGCCGCGTACCCGCACCTGGAGTGCGTCCCGATGCGCGGGAACGCGAACAGCCGTCTGGCGAAGCTCGACGCGGGCGACGCCGACGCACTGATCCTGGCCGCCGCCGGTCTCGAACGAATCGGCCGGACCGACGTCATCACCGAGGTCTTCTCGACCGAGACGATGATGCCGCCGATCGGCGCCGGAGTCCTCGCGCTCCAGTGCCGCGAGGGCGACACCGAACTCATCGACGTCATCAGCCCGCTCGGCGACCGCGACGCGTACCGGGAGACGCAGGCCGAGCGGATGCTCCTGCACGTCCTGCAGGGCCACTGCAACAGCCCGATCGCCGGTTTCGCCCGGGTCGAGGGCAACGGCGAACTGTCGCTCCGCGCCTGCGTGTTCTCCCCGGACGGCAAGACCGTGCTCAACGCCCACGAGTGGGCGGGCCGCCTCGACCCGGCCACGCTCGGCACGTCCGTCGCCGTCGCCCTCCTCCGGCAGGGGGCGCGCGACGTGATCGACGGCATCGCGCACTAGGCGGCGAGGGTCGGCCCTTGGGGCAGGGGCCCCTGCGGCGTCACCTCTTCGGTGTGGACGACGGCGTCGAACCAGGTGGTGAGTGAGGTGCCGGACATGTGGTGGGAGTCGTCGTGCCGGGGGTCGTACGACGGGCCGATCAAGCGTGTACGGGTCGGGGCGTCCAGGACGCGGCGCACCGGCTCGGGGCGGGGGAGGGCCAGGTCCAGGAGATAGGCCCGCCTGTTCCCGGCGGCCGCGCTCAGTGTGCTGTCCACGAAGTCCGGGTGCGGTGCGGGCAGGGCTTGGCCGATCGAACCGTGCGCCACGGTCAGGCCGATGGAACGGAAGCCCGTTCCCATGCGCTCACGCAGGTAACCGCCCATGTTCTGGTGCGTCTGCGGCGGCGCGGAGGGGGACACGGACACGGTGCGCGGGTTGCCGATGGCGGTGTGCGCCATGCCGCCCCAGTAGACGACCTTGTCTCCCGTGTGGCGTTGCCACCAGGCCGCCCCGTCGGCGAGTGCGCGTTCCGCTTCCGCCAGGGCGCTCGCCTGTGCGGCCGGTGGCTCCGCGAGACGTACCGGGTCGTCCGGGTGGCGCTCGTTGTGCGACCGCATCCACCGGACGAGGTCGTGGATCTCGGCGGTCCGCCAGAACGCCCGCGCCTCCGCCAGCATGGCTGCCGGGTCTCCCGCACCGGTGGCCACGTAGGCCGCCAGGCCGAGCCTGCCGGGATCGTCACCCTCCAGGACGACGCTCCGGAACCCCTCCTCCTCCACCAGCAGGCGCACGATCCGGTGCGCCGTCACCGACAGTTCGCGCGTCTGCCGGGTGGCGGCTCCCAGCGCCACGATTCTCGCGTCGCGCACCAGCGGGGCCAGCGGGCGCAGGTCGTCCAACGGCTCGTCGGGCTTTCGCGCGGTGAGCGCGCGGGAGTTCTCCCTGATCCATTCCGTAGCTGTCTGCATGGGAGAGATCGTGTTGCCTCAAGCATGGTTGAGGTCAAGGGGCCGGTACCACCGCCGCCGTCAGTGGTACCGGCTTCCGGTTCTCGCCGCGTCAGCCGCGCTTGAGGTCGGTGACGAACTGCTGCCAGGCGGCCGTTGCGAACACGACCGCCGGGCCGTCGGTGACCTTGGAGTCGCGGACGGGGACGACGTCGGGGATGCCGTCGAGGACTTCGAGGCAGTCGCCGCCGTCGCCGCCGCTGTACGTGGACTTGCGCCAGGTGGCGACCTCTACACAGTCGCCGCCGCTGCCGCCGCTGTAGCTGGACTTGCGCCAGATGGCCGTGGACAGGTCGTAGTCAGAACCGCTGCGCTTCATGCTCGTAGCCCTCCACCGTTCGTCGTGGTCGTGGGCCCGGAACTCGAACCAGGCCCCACAGGTCAGCCGTGCTTGAGGTCGGTGACGAACTGCTGCCAGGCGGCCGTTGCGAACACGACCGCTGGGCCGTCGATGACCTTCGAGTCGCGGACGGGGATGATGTCCGGGATGCCGTCGAGGACTTCGAGGCAGTCCCCGCCGCTCGGACCGCTGTACGTGGACTTGCGCCAGGTGCCGACCTCTACGCAGTTTCCACCACTGGCATCGTTGTACGAGGACTTCTGCCAGGCGGCCGTGGAAAAGTCGTGGTCAATGCCCTTGTGCTTCATGCTCGTAATCCTCCGCCACCGACTCGATCAACGCCAGGGACGCTGCCGGTGAGAGCGCGCTGGCCACGACCAGATCGTAGGTCAGTTCGTACTGGCGGACCGTTGCTGGATCGTCCTGCAACTGCCCTGTTCCCAAGGTTTGTAGGTAAGCGAGCGGTGGGGCGTCGGCGAATGTCATCAGCTTGAGCGAGCCTTCGATGGCCGTGTGCGCACCGGCCGAGAAGGGCAACACCTGCACGACAATTCGACGCTGCGTCGCTAGTTTTGCGATGTGGCGGAGAGCCGCCGCCATGACCTTCGGTCCGCCTACCCGTCGGCGTAACACTGCCTCATCCAACACGGCCCACAACAACGGCGTGGTTGGATCAGTGAGGATGTGTCCGCGTTCGAGTCGTGCCGCCACTGCTTCTTCGATCGCGCACTCCGTAGCGGTGGGAAGACCCCCTCGGAACAGGGCTCGCGCGTACGCCTCTGTCTGCAACAAACCCGGGATGAGCTGCGGCGCGTACTCCCTGATCTCCGTCGCGCGGGCCTCCGCCTCGGCCGCCTCCGCGAAGTGGTCCGGGTACTTCGACTTCTTCAGTGCCGCGCAATTGCGCTTGAAGAAGCCGTCCGCGCTCAGGATCTCGTCGAACTTGACCGCCTGGTCCATCTGCATGCGCCGGACCCCGGACTCCAGCTGACCGATGAACGAGCCGCTGACGAACAGCGGAGCGCCAAGTTCGCTCTGGGAGAGGTCCGCGCGTTCTCTTCGGTGGCGGAGTTCGGCGCCCAGGAGGGCTCGGGGGGATGACGAGGGGTCGAGCTTCCTGGGACCTGGCATGACAACTCCCTGTTGCACACGTGCGTTTGTTGGGCCTGCGCCTCTTCCAGGCTAGCGAGAGAATCACCACTCTGGGTATGCATCGTCGTTACTCAGTGTGGAAGGAATGGATCATGACGACTACGGAACGGCGCAGAGCGGCAGTGGCGAAGATTCGGGAGGCCGAGGAGGTGGTGGCGTCGCTGAGAGAGGGCTTCGCGCGGGCCGGGGTGAAGCTGCCCTCGCTGCGCATCGACGCGGCCTCGTGTGCGGGTGACGACCCGGCGGTCCTGGTGGACCTGGGGCGCTGCAACCTCGCGGCGGCGCAGCAGCTCAGCAGGGTGCTGGCGGAGAAGGCGGCGGCCTCATGACGGGCGGGGACGGCCTGGAGGCTTGTACGCCGGAGCCGGGGTCGTTCGCCGTGGATGTACGGGACGGCCGGATCGGCCGGGTGCTGGGGCGCGTCGGGCCGTACGTGCGGCTGCGGCCCCCGGGCGGTGGGCCGGCGTGGGACTGCCCGGCGGACTCCGTACGGCAGGCGCCGCCGGGGGCGGTGCTGCGGGCGCGGGTGACGGAGATCAACCGGGAAGGGCAGTTGCCGAGGTGACGGTGCCTTCCAGGGGGCACCGGTTCACGTTGATCCACTGCCCCGTGGGGCGGCGGCCACGCCCGGACTGCCCGGAGTACGAGGCGATCAGGGCGGCCCCGCCGGAGGGGTGCCGGGTCGAGGAGTTCGGCGCGTACTTCGGGCTCGCCTGCGAACGGCAGGGCGCGACCCTGCTCGACGCGGTGGCCGAGGTGTGCGCCGAGATCAGGACCGGGCACGGCCTGCTGATGACCGATCTCGGAATCGAGAAGCTGTGGGAGTGGTCGTCGGACGGCACGGACGGGTGGGGCGCGGAGATCGTCGGCCAACTGCTCCTTATGGCGGCCGAGCGGGGGCCGAAGCTCGGCTACGGGGTCGAGGACCTGGTGCGGTTCCTGCGCACAGCCGCCGGGCGCTCGCAGAGTGACCGTTAGCCTGCGGGGATGGTGACCATGGACACGGAAAGCGATGCGCACGTCGCCCTGCGGGCCGCGTCGGCGGGGGCGGCCGTCGTACGCGAGATGTACGGGGCGTCGCTGGCGCGGTACGAGAAGGGTGGCGGTGACTTCGCCACGGCCGCCGACATCGCGGCGGAGGAGGCCGTCCTCGACGTGCTGCGCGCGGCCCGGCCCGATGACGCGGTGACGGGTGAGGAGAGCGGGGCCACGGGGGCGGCCGGGGCGGGTCGCCGGTGGCTGGTGGACCCGCTGTGCGGAACGCTCAACTACGCGGTGGGCAACATGCTCGTCGCGGTGAACGTCGCGCTGCGGGACGCCTCTTCCGGCATCGTGGCGGCGGCCTCGGCCGATCCGTTCAGCGGCGAGGTCTTCTGGACGGACGGGGCGGGGGCGTGGGTCCGGGGTGCGGACGGCCGGGACGAGCGCCTCATACCCTCGGCGGGCTCCCGCCTGGTGGACCTGAACCTCGACCCGCCGTTCCCGCACGGGGCGGAGTTCCGTGCGGCGGAGCTGCTGGTCGCGCCGGAGTTCTCGGGGAGTGGCGCGGGGGCCGGTTTCCGCCCGCGCGTCGTCTCCAGCACGGTGGCCGTCGCGTGGGTGGCGGCGGGGCGCCGGGCGGCGTACATCACCGACGGCGGCCCGGGCCTCCGCCTGGACAGCGTCCACTTCGCGGCGGGCATCGCGCTCTGCGAGGCGGCGGGCTGCGTGGTGACGGGGATCGACGGCCGGCCGGTGGACCGGGGCGCGGGCGGGCTGGTGGTGGCTGCGGACCGGGAGACGCACGGGGTGCTGCTGGGGCTGGTCCAGAGGCAACGGTGAGCGGCGCTCGGTGCGTCGCTCACACGAACGTGGGACGCTGAGGAATGCGGCCCCATGCCGCGAAACCGCCGATCCACGCTCCCCGGACAGGCTTCAGAAGAAGGGACCCGCGATGACCGCCGCGATGGTCGAACACCAGCAGGGCCCTGAAGGCCGCCAGTGGGACTACCTCCTGCGCACCTGGCAGGAACTGGACGTGCCCGAGGGGTGGCGCGCCGAGATCGACGAAGGGCAGATCGTCTTGGTACCGCCGCCGCACGCGCATCACAACGGGATCGCCGAAAGGGTGCAGCGCCGTCTCTACGCGAACCTACCCGACGAGTTGGGGGTCTACCAGACGCTGGGCGTGCACGTCGCCCCGCTCGACAAGCTCTACGTCCCCGATCTCGTGGTGATGCCGTCCGAGCTGATCGACGCCGCCGATCCCGACGTCAGCGCCCCCATGGACGCCTCCGAAGCCCTCCTCGTCGTGGAGATCACCTCGAAGGGCAACGCCCGCGAGGACCGTACGAAGAAGTACCGCGCCTACGCCCGGGCCGGGGTGCCGATGTACCTGCTGATCGACCGGTTGGACACCCGGGGCGCCATGGCCACCCTGTTCACGGAGCCGGGCGGGCACGGCACGTACAAGCACGCGGACGCGGTGCCGTTCGGTAAGCCGCTCGCGCTTCCCGCGCCGTTCGACGTCACGCTGCCCACGGACGGCTTTCCGGTCTGAGGGGAACAGCAAAGCGGCGGCCCCTCGGTCGAGGGGCCGCCGCTTCGTGCTGTGTGTCAGACCGACGCGGGTGCCTTCTGGGCTGCCGGGGCCGGGTTCGGCGTGGCCGTCGGGGCCGGCTCCTCCTGGCTCACGTTGAACTCCGCCAGGAGTCCCTTGCTGAAGCCGAAGAAGTACGTGGCGAGGAAGCCCGCGAGGTAGCCGACGACCAGGCCGCCCGCGTAGATCGCGATCGTGGCGCCCAGGCCGTGGTTGCCGTCGAGCAGGGGGAACAGGGCCCAGCCCGACGGGCCGATCGCGGTCGAGCCGACCGCGTCGCCCAGCTGGTTGAAGAAGCCGACGAACGCGCCGCCGAACGCACCGCCCACGCAGGCCGTGATGAACGGGCGGCCCAGGGGGAGCGAGACGCCGTAGATCAGGGGCTCGCCGACGCCCAGGAAGCCGGCGGGCAGGGCGGACTTGATGGTCTTGCGGATCGACTCGTTGCGCGGGAGGCGGAAGTACGTGGCGATGGCCGCGCCGACCTGCCCGGCACCGGCCATGGCGAGGATCGGGAGCAGGACCGTGTAGCCCTGCTGCTCGATGAGCGTGGTGTGGATCGGGATCAGGGCCTGGTGGAGGCCCAGCATGACCAGCGGGAGGAAGAAGCCGCCCAGGATCAGGCCCGCGCCCGCGCCGCCGTTGGACAGCAGCCAGTCCGCGAAGTCGCCGGTCGCGGTGGAGACCTCACCCGCCACGTACATCAGGCCGAAGATCGTGACCAGGCCCGAGACGAGGACCGTCAGCGTCGGCGTGACCAGCACGTCCAGCGCCTCGGGCACCCAGCGACGGCACCACTTCTCCACGTACACCGCGAGGACGGCCGCGCCCAGGGCCCCGAGGACGCCGCCCTGGCCGGGGGCGAGCTTCTGGCCGAACGCCTCGATGTTCGCGACGCCCGGGAAGACGATGATCGCCGCCACCGCACCGCCCAGGATCGGCGTGCCGCCGAACTCCTTCGCGGTGTTGTAGCCGACGAAGACCGCGATCAGCGCCATGAAGCCGGAGGCCATCGCGGCAAGGGCGGGGGTGACCGAGGGCAGCCATTCGAGGTTGACCAGCAGGCCGTTGAGCCCGGCGATGATGCCGCAGCCGATCAGGGCCGGGATCAGCGGCACGAAGATGTTGGCGATCCTGCGCAGGAACAGCTTGAACGGCGTCGCGTTCTTCGCCTTGCGGGCCGCCTTCATCTCGGCGCCCTGCGCGGCCAGCTCCTCCGCCGTGAGCGGGGCGGCGCCGGCCGGGGCGGGGGCGGGAGCCTCGGCCTTGCCCTCCTCGACCAGCTTCTCGAACTCCGGCGTGACGCGGGCGACCGTACCGGGGCCGAGGACGATCTGGTACGTGTCGTCCTCGACCACGCCCATGACCGCGGGGACGGCCTTCAGCGCGTCGTCCTGGACGAGCGAACGGTCGTGCAGCCCGAGCCGGAGCCGGGTCATGCAGTGGGCGATGGAGCTGACGTTCGCGGCGCCACCGACGAGCGGAAGGATCGCGGCGGCAGTGGCGCGGTTCTTGTCTTCTGTAGCCATGGTGCGTGGTGCCTTGCTGTGCGGGGGACGTGGTGCGGGGTGGGTCAGGTGGTGCGGGGGGCGGCGGCGAGTGCGGCGCGGAGGTGGCCGTCCGACTCGGACAGGAGCGCGGCGGCCGTGGGGCCGTCGACCTGGCCGAGGATCGTCAGGATGGCGTTCTTCACCTCGCCGTCCGTGGCGGCGAGCGCCGCCTCGATCTCCTCGTCGGGCGCGCCCGTGGCCAGCGCGACGATGCGCCGGGAGCGGGCCCGCAGCTTCTCGTTGGAGGCACGCACGTCGACCATGAGGTTCCCGTACGTCTTGCCGAGGCGGATCATCGTGATGGTCGAGATCATGTTGAGCACGAGCTTCTGCGCCGTGCCCGCCTTGAGCCGGGTGGAGCCGGTCAGCAGCTCGGGGCCGACGACGACCTCCAGCGGATGCTCGGCGGCGGCGCCCAGCGCGGAGTCCGCGTTGCACGACAGGCCGAGGGTCAGGGCGCCCTTCGCGCGGGCGTGCTCCACGGCCCCGATCGCGTACGGCGTGCGGCCCGAGGCGGAGATGCCGACCACGGTGTCGTCGGCGGTGAGCTCCAGCGCCTCCAGGTCGGCGGCGGCCAGCTCCTTGCTGTCCTCCGCGCCCTCGACGGCGGTGACCATGGCGGACGGGCCGCCCGCGATCAGGCCGATGACGTCGGCCGGGTCCGTGTTGAACGTGGGCGGGCACTCGCTGGCGTCCAGCACGCCGAGCCGGCCCGCGGTGCCCGCGCCCGCGTAGATCAGCCGGCCGCCGCGGGCCATGCGCTCGGCGGTGGCGTCGATCGCGGCGGCGATCTCGGGAAGCCGCTCGGCGACGGCGGCCGGGACGGTCTGGTCCTCGCCGTTCATGATCCGGGCGATCTCCGCGGTGGCCAGCCGGTCGATCTCGGCGAGCTCCGGGCGGAACGCCTCGGTGGTGAGGGTCGCGAGCTGGGCGCGCAGCTCGCCGTAGCCGTCGGGGGTGGCGTCGGCGTCGGTGAGGGAGGTCATCGGGAGCGGCTCTGCTTTCTCGTACGGCGTGCGGGTGCGGGGCGGGTGCGGGGTGCTGCCGGAGGCGTCCGGGTGACGGTCAGCGGGTGCGCGGGGTGTGGCGGTGGGCCAGCGCCTCGTAGGAGGCGGCGAGGGCCGGGGCGGCCGTCTCGTACGTACGCTGGGCGACGCCTATGAACAGGCAGTCGACTACCAGGAGCTGGCTGGTGCGGCTCGACATGGCGGCCGGGCGCAGCTCGCTCTCGCGCGCCGTGGACGTCGTCAGCACGTGGTCCGCGTACTGCGTGACGGGGCCGTCGGGGCGGCCGGTGATCGCGACCGTCGTCGCGCCCCGGTCGAAGGCGACGCGCAGCGGCTCTATGACGTCGCCCGTCGAGCCGGAGTGCGTGATCGCGATGGCCATGTCGCCGGAGCGGAGCTGCACGGCGTTGGTCACCGCGAGGTGCGGGTCCGTGTGGGAGTGGGCGATGAGGCCGATCCGGGACAGCTTCTGGGCCAGGTCCTGGCCGACGAGGGAGGACGCGCCCACCCCGTAGATGTCGATCCGGCGGGCCGTGGCGGCGGCGGCGACCGCGGCGCCCAGCTGCACCGTGTCGAGCCCGGCGGCCGTGTCGGCGAGGGTCTGCTGCTCGTCGTAGGCCAGCTTGGCGACCACGTCGGCGATGGGGTCGTCCACCGCTATGTCCGCGGTGACGGCGGGAGCGCGGCCGGACTCCTGGTGGGCGGCGAGACCGGCGAGCGCGAGGCGCAGGTCGCGATAGCCCGGATATCCCAGGAGGCGGGCGGTGCGGACCACCGTCGCCTCGCTGGTGCCCGTCAGCTCGGCGAGACCGGTGACCGTCAGGGCGGCGCAGCCCGCCGGGTCGCCGGCGACGGCCTCGGCGACGCGCTGCATCGAGCGGGTCATGGACGGCGCCAGCGTCCGCACCTTGGCGGCGAGGGCCGCCGGGGCCGGCGGCGAGTCCGGAATGAAACTTTCCTTCAGGTCATGGGTCACCCTTGAAAGATATTTTCAAGCCCCGGGCCCGTCAACCCTCTTTGGTGTGACCTTTGAAAGAAGCGATTGACGTTGCGCCGGGGGGCCGTCCGCTGGGCGGGTGGACAATGGCTGCATGGAGCAGAATCCCCCGGAGACCGACCGGCCCGACCGCCTGGAACAGGCGCTGCACACCGCCCGCGCCCTCGTCATGGCCGACCTCGCCGCCGGAGACGTCGCCGAGGCGCAGATCGTGTCCATGGTCGAGGACGCGGTGACGCACCGCCGGTGGTGGGTGGAGCAGTGGCCGGAGGGTGCGGAGTTCGTCGTCGGCCTCATCGCCCAGGACGTGCAGGACGCGCTTCTGGAGCGGTACGGCCGCTGGCCGCTCTGCCCGGTCTGCGACGCGGGCGACCCGCACGCGCTGGACGTCGAGCCTGAGCTCGGGCCGCACCCGCACTGGGTCTGCACCAAGGCCGCCGTGGCGGTCGCCCCGGTCGGCGCGCTCAGCGGCATACTCCGGCGGTGAGGCGATGACGCTCTACATCGACCCGCCGACCTGGCCCGGCCACGGGCGCCTCTGGTCGCACCTGGTCAGCGATGTGTCGTTCGAGGAACTGCACGCCTTCGCGGCGTCCATCGGCGCCCCGGCGCGGGCGTTCGAGCGCGACCACTACGACATCCCGGCCGCGAGTTACGAGGACGCGGTACGGGCCGGGGCGCGGGAGATCGGCTCGAAGGAGCTGGTCCGGCGGCTGACCGAGGCCGGGCTCCGGCGGCCGAAGGGGCGCCCGGCGCCGAAGCCGTAAGCCCCTCAAGCCCCGCCGTACGCCATCGAGGCGTATGCCTCAGCGCGGTATGCCTCGGCGCTGTACGCCTCAGCCCGTCGCGCACTCCGTCGACTCCACCGGCGCCCCCTTGGGCGCCCCCGCCCCCGCCCCCGCGCCCTGGGCCACCAGCCGGGAGGCCGCCGAGCCGCGCGACCGCTGGAGCCGCAGCGAGAACACCACGGCCACCAGTGCCGCCACGGTCATCGCCGCCCCGGCCCAGGCCGTCGCCTCGAAGCCGAAGTCCGCGTCGATCACCGTGCCGCCGAGCCACGGCCCGCCCGTGTTGCCCAGGTTGAACGCGGCGGTCGTCGTCGCCCCCGCCAGCGTCGGCGCGGCGCCCGCCACGTTGAACATCCGGGCGTTGAGCGCGGGCGCGGTGTAGAACGCCGAGAGGCCCAGCAGGAACGACAGCGTGATCACCGCCGCCTGGTTCGACGCGAACAGCGCCAGCGCCGCCAGGAAGACCGTGGACGCGGCGATTCCGCTCAACAGCACCCCGAAGAGGTGCGCGTCCGCGACCCGGCCGCCGATCGTCGTACCGACCAGGGCGCCCACCCCGAACAGCGCCAGCACGGTCGGCACCCAGCCGGAGTCGAGACCGGCGACATCCGTGAGCAGCGGCGCGAGGTAGCTGAACGCGCAGAACACGCCGCCCGCCGCGAGGGCGGTGATCACGATCGACAGCCACACCTGGCGGTCGCGGTAGATGCCCATCTCCCGCTTGAGCTGCGGCTTCTCGGCGGGCAGCGGAATGCGCGGGATCAGCGTCGCCACGCCGACCAGGGCCACCGCCGAGGCCGCGCCGACCGCCCAGAACGCCGACCGCCAGCCCAGGTTCTCGCCGAGGAACGCGCCCAGCGGGACGCCCAGCACGTTCGCGATCGACAGGCCGCCGATCATCACGGCCATGGCGCGTGCGCGCGCGTTCACCGGCACCATCGCGATGGCGACGGCCGCCCCGACCGCCCAGAAACCGGCGCACGCGAACGCGCTGACCACGCGGGACGCGAACAGCACCTCGTACGTCGGCGCGAGCGCGCCCGCGACCTGGCCGAGGCCGAAGACCGAGATCAGCGTGATGAGCGTGGTGCGGCGCGGCAGCCGCAGCGTCGCCACGGCGAGCAGCGGGGCGCCGACCACCATGCCGATCGCGAACGCGGATATGAGGAGTCCGGCGCGCGGAATCGACACGTCCATGTCGTCGGCGATCGGAGGCAGCAGCCCGGAGAGCATGAACTCGCTCGTGCCCAGGGCGAAGACCGAGAGGCCGAGGATGTATACGGCCAGGGGCATACGGGACGGGGCACGCACGGCGGAGTCAGGCATGACAGGTGGCAACAGCGGAAACGTTCCTGACATTCCCCGGCCGACGGCTGCCGGCCGCCGGCCTCTGGCCCCCGGCCCCTCCCGGTCAGCGCGAAAGCAGTTCCAGCTCCGTCAGCAGGTTCTGCCGCGCCTTCGGCTCCCACTCCCTCCTCCCGTACGGCGTACGGAACAACTGCGGCAACCCCAGGAGCTGCCGCAGCACCGCCGCCCGGCCCTCCCGGAACGCCTCCTCCGGCACGAACCCGTACTCCTCGCGGACCTGCGCCGCGTACTCCCCGTACTCCTTCGGCGCCGCCGCCAGGATCGCCAGGTCCGCGTCGCACAGCACCTCTCCGTTGGTGTCCCCGGCGGCCGGGTCGTGCGTGACGGTGAGCCGGACGAGCCGCGCGACCTCCCCGGTCACCGCGTCCGGCACCCCGGCCTCCGCGAGCGCCCGCTCGGCGAGCACCGCGCTGCGCTCCTCGTTCTCCGACCGGTCGGGCCGGTACACGGCGTCGTGGAACCAGGCCGCCAGGCGTACGGCGTACGCGTCCGCGGCATGCCCGGCGAGCGTGTCGACGCGGTCCAGGACCGCCGCGAGGTGGGCGGTCGTGTGGTACCTGCGCTGCGGCTCGGCCCAGCGGGCGAGGAGGTTGTCGGCGTACGGAAGCGGATCGGGGCCGTCCGCCCCGCCCCGGGCCGCGACGAGGGTGTCGTGCCAGCGGGTGCGGAGCGCTTCCTCGTACTGCGCGCGGTCGTCCGTCATGCGGTCGAGGGTAGGCCGAAGTGGTCGGTGATGATCCGCAGGGTCACCGCGCCGTCCGCGTTGAACCCGGGCTCGGCCTCGTAACGCGGGGTCTCCCGGCCGACGATCCCGGCCGCCAGCAGCTCGCGTACCAGCAGGTCGCCGTGGCGGCGGGTCTCGCGGCGGGCGCCCATGTTGAAGTACGTGGTCGAGAAACCGCGCCTGCTGTGGATGAAGTGGAACGGGTGGGCCTCGCAGTGCGGAACCAGGTAGTTCTGCCCGTGCGGGCACTCGCAGGCCGGGGTGGAGGCCAGGAAAACGGTCTCCAGGGGGTTGGGGCTGCCGAAGCGCTCCTCGTAACGGAATCCGGTGAGGTAGCCCGCTTGGGTCGCGAGGTCGCCGCCGGTGTGCGTGGCCGCGTCGTGCGTCAGCCAGACCCAGCCGTCGGCCGCGCCCGCCGTACGGGCGGGGAGGCCCAGGCCGGAGTAGATGCCGCTCAGGGCGGGTAGGCCGAGGCCCCTGGCGTACGTGACGAACGTGTCCGCCGCGATGAAGGGTGCGGTCACAGCGCCGCCACCTCCCGGGCGAGCGGCGGCGAGGGAAGGCCGAAACAGGCGGCTATCGCGCGAACGATCCGGTCCTCCTTGTCGGCGTCGTGCTCGTCGCAGTCGTGGGCCGGATCGGTCTCCCAGGCGAGGCATTCCGCGTCGGGGCCTATGAGGTTCGCGGCGAGCAGTTCGGCCGACATGTGATCGGGGTTGTCGCCGACGCGCTGTTCCACGTCTTCGAAGCTGAAGTGGACGATCCACTTCCCGTCACGCAGGTAAGTGAAGTCCGGCCCGTGCGCCTTGGCGCTGCACGGCTCGGTCACGATGACCACGATCTCGCCTCCGGACGCACAGAGGCGGGTGTAGTCGATGTTGTCGTAGTCCTCGATCTCCCAGTTGGCCATCTCATGGACGGCCCATGTCCAATCCCCCGCCTCCCCCTCGGCAAGCGCCTCCCGCTGCTGTTCCCGCAGCCCCGAGACGAGCGCGGACCGGGACAGGCCCCGGGCGAACACGAGGTTGACCTCGTGGCCCGGGAACTCGCACGCACTGTCGATCCAAGTCATGCGGTGAGCGTAGACAGGGGGAGTGACAACGGGGCCGCGAAGGGGCCCCGTTGCCGGGCCCTCAGCGTGGTGTCAGTGGTCGTTGACGAAGTTCACGGCGTAGGAGCCCCGGCCGCCCTCGCCCTCGAAGGTGAGCCCGATGTTGCTGTACTCGTGCAGGTTGTACCTGCCGCCCTGGCTGGCGCGGTGCGTGACGCAGGTGCCCTTGCCCGTGTGCACGGCGGCCTTGTAGTGACTGATGTTCAGGTCCCAGTCATCGACCGTGACGAAGGCCCCGTGACCGTTCGCGGACGTGTCGCACACGGAGATGATGTCGCCGTGCTCCTCGACGTAGACCCGGACGCCCCTGCCGTTCCAGGTGTGGTCCCAGTTGATGCCGGTCGGCGCTCCGGCGGCACTGGCGGGTGTGGCGGTGACCGTGGTCAGAGCGGCGACGGCGGCCGCACCGAGCAGGGCGGCGGTGCTCCGGCGGCGCAGGCGGGAACGCTTGCCTGCAACCGTGGTCGTGGTGCGCTGCATAGATCCTCTTCTTGCTCGTCGTACGGACTGACGTGCCGGTCCGGGAGCGGTGGTGCGGTCCTCCGCAGGCCGGCCGCAGACTACGACGCGCGCGAGCGGTGATCCGGTTGCCGTCGGCAGGGACCCGGTCGGAAACATATGCGCGCGACACACGCGCGAGGGCTCTGGCACCCTACGGACGGGCGCCGGCCCGCTGTTCCTCTATTGCCGACCGGGATGGGTGAGCGATGACTTTCGTGCTGGTGGGACCGGTTCTGGAAGGTTCGCGGGTACGGCTCGAACCGTTGGAACACCGGCACGCGGAGGGCCTGTTGCGCGCGGGGCAGGAGGACCGGAGTTCGTACGGGTACACCTGGGTGCCCGGGCCCGGGGAGGTCGAGGGGTACATCGAGGCCCAGTTGGGAAGGGCCGCCGCGGGAAAGCTGGCCCCCTACGTGCAGGTGGACCGGGAATCCGGGCGGGTCATCGGGGCCACGGCGTACTGGGAACCGCGCTGCTGGCTGGACGACGGCAGCCTCACCGCCATCGAGGTCGGCTTCACCTGGCTCGCCGCGTCCGCTCAGGGCACCGGGGTGAACACCGAGTCCAAGTACCTGCTCTTCCGGCACGCCTTCGAGGAGTGGGGCGTCGCCCGGGTGGACCTGAAGACCGATGCGCGCAACCGGCGTTCGCGGGCCGCCATCGAGTCGGTGGGCGCCACGTTCGAGGGTGTGCTGCGGAACTGGTCCCCTTCGTGGGCGCCCGGCGAGGAGGGACGGCTGCGGGATTCGGCGATCTTCTCCATCACGGCGCAGGAGTGGCCGGACGCACGGGAGCGCCTGGAGTCGCGGATGCGGCGGGGGGCCGCGTAGACGCGAACCGCCCGCCCCGGACGGACCCGGCGCGGGCGATGTGTGGCGGACGGGCTGGAATCACCCCTCGCCCCGGAACCTCCGGAGCCGTAGCGAGTTGCCGACCACGAACACCGACGAGAAGGCCATCGCCGCGCCCGCGATCATCGGGTTCAGGAGGCCCGCCGCGGCCAGCGGGAGCGCCGCGACGTTGTACGCGAAGGCCCAGAACAGGTTCGTCCGGATGGTGCTGAGCGTCCGGCGGGCCAGGCGGATCGCGTCCGCCGCCGCGCGCAGGTCGCCGCGGACCAGGGTCAGGTCGCCCGCCTCGATGGCCGCGTCGGTGCCCGTGCCCATCGCCAGGCCCAGGTCGGCCCGGGCCAGCGCGGCGGCGTCGTTCACGCCGTCGCCGACCATGGCCACCGAGCGGCCCTCCGCCTGGAGGCGCTTGACGACGTCCACCTTGTCCTGCGGCATGACCTCCGCGTAGACCTCGCCGATCCCGACCTCGGCCGCGACCGACTCCGCCACCGCCCGGTTGTCGCCGGTCAGCAGGATGGGCGTCAGGCCCAGGCGGCGCAGGCGGGTGATCGCCTCCGCGCTGGTGTCCTTCACCGCGTCGGCCACCTCGATCACCGCGCGCGCCTCGCCGTCCCAGGCGACCGCGATCGCCGTGCGGCCGGCGGCCTCCGCCTCGGCCTTGCGGGCGGCCAGGTCCGCCGGGAGGCGGATCTCCCACTGGGCGAGGAGCTGTTCGCGGCCGACGAGGACCGCGTGGCCGTCGACGACGCCCTGTACGCCGAGGCCGGGGAGGTTGGTGAAGTCGTCGGGGGTGGGGAGGGGTGTGCCGGTGCGGTCGGCGGCTCCGGTGGCCACGGCCTGGGCGATGGGGTGTTCGGAGGCGTGTTCCAGGGCGCCGGCGAGGCGGAGGGCGTCGGTCTCGGTGGTTCCGGGGGTGGTGTGGACGGTCTGGAGGGTCATCCGGCCGGTGGTGACCGTGCCCGTCTTGTCGAGGACGATCGTGTCGACCCGGCGGGTGGACTCCAGGACCTCGGGGCCCTTGATCAGGATGCCGAGCTGGGCGCCGCGCCCGGTGCCGACCATCAGCGCGGTCGGTGTGGCGAGGCCCAGCGCGCACGGGCAGGCGATGATCAGGACCGCCACCGCCGCCGTGAACGCGGCCGTGAGCCCCGCGCCGTCCGCCAGCCAGAAGCCCAGGGTGCCGAGCGCGAGCGCGATGACCACGGGGACGAACACCGCCGAGATCCGGTCCGCGAGGCGCTGCGCCGCCGCCTTGCCGTTCTGCGCGTCCTCGACCAGCTTCGCCATCCGGGCCAGCTGGGTGTCCGCGCCGACGCGGGTCGCCTCGACCACGAGACGGCCGCCCGCGTTGAGCGTCGCGCCGGTGACGGTGTCGCCGACGGCGACCTCGACCGGGACGGACTCGCCGGTGAGCATGGACGCGTCCACCGCCGAGGAGCCCTCGACCACGGTCCCGTCCGTGGCGATCTTCTCGCCCGGCCGGACCAGGAAGCGGTCGCCGACGTGCAGGTCCGCCGTGTCCACGGTCACCTCGCGGCCGTCGCGCAGGACCGTGACCTCCTTGGCGCCCAGTTCGAGGAGGGCCTTCAGCGCGGCGCCCGCCTTCCGCTTGGACCGGGCCTCGAAGTAGCGCCCGGCGAGGATGAACGCGGTGACGCCGGCCGCCGCCTCCAGGTAGATGTTCCCCGCGCCGTCGCTGCGGCCGATGGTCAGCTCGAACGGGTGCGTCATGCCGGTCATCCCGGCGGTGCCGAAGAACAGCGCCCACAGCGACCACAGGAACGCGGCCGAGGTGCCGAGGGAGATGAGCGTGTCCATCGTCGCCGCGCCGTGCCGGGCGTTGGTCCACGCGGCCCGGTGGAACGGCCAGCCCGCGTACGTGACGACGGGCGCGGTGAGGGTGAGGGCCAGCCACTGCCAGTTGTCGAACTGGAGCGCCGGGACCATCGACATCGCGATCACCGGCACGGCGAGGAGCACGGCCGTGATCAGCCGCTGCCGCAGGGTGTCCGCCTCCCGTGGGGCGGGTACGGCCTCGTCCTCCGCGGTACGCGCCGGGGGCGCGGGTTCGTGCGCGGTGTAACCGGTCTTCTCGACCGTGGCGATGAGGTCCTGTACGGAGACGGCGGCGCCGTCGTAGGTCACGTGGGCCTTCTCCGTGGCGTAGTTGACGCCGGCCGTCACGCCGTCCATCCGGTTGAGCTTCTTCTCGATACGGGCCGCGCAGGAGGCGCAGGTCATGCCCCCGATGGCCAGTTCGACCTCGGCCTCGGCGGTATGCGTGGTGGGCGCGGTGTGCGCTGGCACGGGGGCCTCCTCGTGGTCCTGGGTACCCCGTCCTGGGTACCCCCTGGGGGTATCTCTCTTCGGTCATGTATACCCCCGCCCCCTATCTGGAGGCAAGGGTGATCCTCTATGGGGTGCGCAGGGCGCGCCGGTCGGTCGCCCGGCGTCCGTTCGGCCTCGCGTATCTTCACGTTCACGGTGGGGGCTGCGCCCTCGGCCTACCGCCCCGTAGGCTGGCCATTGGACTAGACCTATTGCTGCTTCCTGGAGGATTGGGTTCCCATGAGCAACCGTGCAGTCCTGGAGGTGATCGCTCTCGACGCGGAGGACGCGGTCGCCGCCCAGGCGGGTGGTGCGGACCGGCTTGAGCTGGTCACCGACATGGCGGCGGACGGCCTCACCCCGTCCTGTGCGACCTTCGCGGCGATCCGCGCCGCGGTGGACATTCCGCTGCGGGTGATGCTCAGGGTCGCCGACGGCTTCGCGGCCGGTGACATCGAGATACTCGTACGCAAGGCGCGCGAGCTGCGGGCCGAGGGGGCGGACGAGTTCGTGCTCGGCTTCCTGGACGCGGACGGGAGCCCGGACCTGGTCGCGGTCGAGCGGCTCGTGGCCGTGCTGGACGGCTGCCGGTGGACGTTCCACCGGGCGATCGACCGGGCCGCCGACCGGGACGCGCTGCGCAAGGCGCTCGCGGACCTGCCGGGTCTTGACACGTATCTGACGGCCGGGGCGGCGGCCGGGGTGGACGCGGGGATACCCACGTTGGTGGCCGAGGCCGGGCGGGCGGGCGAGCCGGGGTACGAGCCGCGGATTCTCGTGGGGGGCGGCTTGCGGCTGGAGCACCTGCCGGCGCTCCTGGACGCGGGGATCGACGCCGTCCACATCGGGGGCGCGGCGCGGCCTGGGGGCTGGGCCGGGCCGGTGGACGCGGATGCGGTGCGGGAGTGGCGGGCGGTGCTGGACGCGTAGCTCCTCGGGGCGGAGGGCCTGCCGCGCCCCGTCGCGCGCCGCGGTCCCGGGGGTGCTGCCCCCGTGCCCCGCTCCTCAGGCGCCGGAGGGGCTGACGGCGCCGGTGCCGGACTGGGCGGGGCGGCCCGCCGAGTCCGGCCTGTCATGACCCTGGCGCAACCGGCGTCCCACGTCCCACAATGGCCTCGCGGTGATGGGAACGCTCCCATGGCGCGCCTCCCCGGCATGCCCGTTCGCTGTGGGAGCGCTCCCATCATTCTTCCGTCCCCACGACGAAAGGCCCCTGGTGAAAGCCTCCCCGCCGCCCTCCTCCGTCCGGCGCAGACGCCGTGCGCTCGGTGTCCTGGCCGTCGCCGCCCTCTGCGGCGGCATCCTCACCGCACCCGGTGCCGTCGCCGCCGACGACGACCCCGCTCCGGAGCAGATCACCAACGGTGACTTCTCCGCGGGCACCGCGCCCTGGTGGTCGACGGCCAACGCGCCCGTCGCCGTCGTGGACGGGCGGCTGTGTGCCGACGTGCCGGGCGGGACCGCCAACCCGTGGGACGCGATCATCGGGCAGAACGACATCCCGCTCGTCGCGGGTGAGGCGTACACGCTGTCGTACACGGCGAGTTCGACCGTGCCGCTGTCCATCCACACGAACGTGCAGATGGCGACGGAGCCGTACACCACCGACCTCTCCGCGACCGATCACATCGGCGCCGAGGCGACCGCCTACACGCACGTGTTCACCGCCGCCGCGGACCTGGACGGGGCGCAGGTGGCCTTCCAGGTCGGCGGGGGCGCGGAGGCGGCGACCTTCTGTGTGGACGACGTGTCGCTGCGCGGGGGTGCCGAGCCGCCCGTCTACGTGCCCGACACCGGGTCGCCGGTCCGCGTCAACCAGGTCGGCTACCTGCCCAAGGGGCCCAAGACCGGCACGCTGGTCACCGACGCGACCGATCCCCTCCCGTGGACGCTGAAGGCGGCCGGCGGGGCGACCGTCGCGAGCGGGACGACCACGCCCGGCGGCGAGGACCCGACCTCGCGGCAGAACGTGCACACCTTCGACTTCAGCGACGCCACCGCCACCGGCGACGGCTTCACGATCGAGGCGGACGGGCAGGTCAGCGAGCCCTTCTCGATCCGGGCGGACCTGTACGACAGCCTCCGGTCCGACTCGCTCGCGTACTTCTACCAGAACCGCAGCGGCATCGCGATCGACGCGGACCTGGCCGGCGAGGAGTACGCGCGCCCGGCCGGGCACCTCGGAGTCGCGCCGAACAAGGGCGACACGGACGTGCCGTGCCAGGCGGGCGTCTGCGACTACCGGCTCGACGTGCGCGGCGGCTGGTACGACGCCGGGGACCACGGCAAGTACGTCGTGAACGGCGGTATCGCGGTCGCCGAGCTGATGGACACCTACGAGCGCACGCTGACCGCCGACGGCGCGGAGTCCGCCGAGCTGGGCGACGGCGCGCTGCGGGTGCCCGAACACGGCAACGACGTGCCGGACATCCTGGACGAGGCGCGCTGGGAGCTGGACTTCCTGATGCGCATGCAGGTCCCGGCCGGGGAGCCGCTGGCGGGCATGGTCCACCACAAGGTGCACGACGCCAACTGGACCGGCATCCCGATGCGCCCCGAACTCGACCCGGAGCAGCGCGAACTGCACCCGCCGACGACCGCCGCGACCCTGAACCTGGCCGCGACGGCCGCCCAGTGCGCCCGCCTCTACGCCCCGTTCGACGCGGAGTTCGCGGCCAAGTGCCGTACCGCCGCCGAGACGGCGTGGGCCGCCGCGAAGGCGCACCCGGACGTGCTCGCCAGCCCGGCGGACGGCGTCGGGGGCGGGACGTACGAGGACAACGACGTGCGCGACGAGTTCTACTGGGCCGCCGCCGAGCTGTTCACCACGACCGGCAAGGACGCGTACCGGCAGGCGCTGCTGGACTCGCCGCTGCACGGTGACGTGGACGCGGCCTTCCCCGCCGACGGCGGCATCTGGTGGGGCGGCACCGCCGGACTCGGCGTGCTGACCCTGGCCACGGTCCCCAACGACCTGACGGCCGCGCAGCTCGCCGGCGTACGGAACGTCGTGACGACGGCCGCCGACCGCTACCAGGCGCAGACCGAGGACCAGCTGTACGGCGTGCCGTACGCGCCCAAGGGCCAGAACTACGCCTGGGGATCGAACAGCCAGGTCCTGAACAACATGATCGTGCTGGCGACGGCCGCCGACCTCACCGGTAAGACCGGTTACCGCGACGCCGTGCTGCGCGGCGCGGACTACCTGTTCGGGCGCAACCCGCTCAACCAGTCGTACGTCACCGGCTACGGCGAGCGGTACTCGCAGAACCAGCACCACCGGTTCTGGGCCCACGAGTCCGACCCGTCCCTGCCGCACCCGCCGGCCGGGTCCCTCGCGGGCGGCCCCAACCTGACCGCACCGACCTCGGGCGACCCGGAGGCCGCCTCGAAGCTCAAGGGGTGCGCGGCGGCGATGTGCTACCTGGACGACAACGGCTCGTACGCCACCAACGAGGTCGCCATCAACTGGAACGCCCCGCTCGCCTACATCGCCTCCTACCTGGACGACGCGGGCGACGCCACGGGCCCGGAGCGCTCCTGCGAGGTGAGGTACTCCTCGCACCCGTGGAGCACCGGCTCGACCACCACGGTCACGGTGAAGAACACCGGCACCGAGCCCGTCACCCCGTGGTCGCTGACCTGGCTGCTGCCCGGTGACCAGAAGCTCAGCCACACCTGGAGCGCCGAGATCGGCCAGTACGACAGGACCGTGACGGCGACCCCGCTGTCCTGGAACCGGACGATCGCGCCCGGGGCCTCGGTGGACTTCGGGTTCAACAGCAGCCGCACGGGTCCGGCGGCCGACCCGGGCACGGTGAAGCTGAACGGGCGGGCCTGCACCGCCGGATAGACCGGGCGGGGGCGGGGGTGGACAACGGTCCCCCCGCCCCCGTTCACTTCCCGGCTACGCCAGCTCCTCCGGCAGCGGCGCCGAGTGAAGCACCGTCAGGCCGGAGACCGCACGGGTCAGCGCCACGTACAGGCGGCGCAGGCCCGTGCGTTCGTCCGGTTCGCCGTCGACCACGGCGGCCGGTTCGTCCAGCACCACGTAGTCGTACTCCAGGCCCTTCGCCAGCGACGCCGGGACCAGGGTCAGCCGGGTCTCGGCGGTCGTCTCCCGGCCGGGCGAGAGGTACGTGTGACCGGCCGCCGTCAGCGCGTCGGCCAGGGCGGGGACGCGGGCGTCGGCGGCGATCAGGCCGATCGACCCCTCGTGCGTCAGGGACTCCTCGCAGGCCGCGACGACCGCCGCGTCCAGGTCCGCCACCTCGCGCACGGACAGGGAACCCGGCGACTCACGCACCGACTCCACCGGCGCCAGCCCCGGCGAGATCACCGGGAGCAGCCGGGAGGCGTACGCGATCACGTCGCGCGGCACGCGGAAGCCGGCCGTCAGCTCCTCCACCACCGCGTCCGCCTTGCCCAGGTGGCTCAGCGCCTGCTCCCAGCTCTGCGTCGACCACGGCGTCGTGCCCTGCGCCAGGTCGCCGAGGACGGTCGCCGAACCGGTCGAGCAGCGGCGGCCGACCGCGCGGTACTGCATGGGGGAGAGGTCCTGCGCCTCGTCGATCACGACATGGCCGAGCGAGTGCGTACGCGACACCAGGTCGGCCGCCTCGTCGATCAGCACCGCGTCCGCCGCCGACCACTTGGCGGTCTTCACGCTGCGGGCCGGTTTGGTCCAGAGGATCGCCTTCTGCTCGTCCTCGGTGAGCAGCCCCTCCGCGTGCTCCGCCAGGAACTCCGCGTCGGACAGCAGCCGCAGGACCAGTTTCGCCGGGTCGACCGCAGGCCAGATCGCCTTGACCGCCGCCTTCACCGCCGTGTTCCGGGCCACCGCGTTCTGCACCCGGTCGTCGGGCGCCTCGCCCGCCTGCTCCATCCGCACCAGGACCGCGTGCGCGATGCGCTGCGGCAGCGCCTCGTGCGCGGCGCCGTAGCGCATGTCCCGGGCCAGCAGCTCCTGGACCATCTCCTCGATCTCGTACGCCGGAACGCGCCAGCGCCGCGAGCCGCGCACCACCATGACCGGCTCGGCCGGCGGCGTGACGTGCGAGCGCAGCGCGCGCCGCAGCACCTCCGCCATGCGGGCGTCGCCCTTCACGACGGCGGCCGGGGCCTCGTCCGCGCCCCTGACCTCGATCTGCGCGGTCACCAGGTCCTCGACGGTCGCCTGCTTGACCTCCAGCTCGCCGAGGGCCGGGAGCACCTGCTCGATGTAGTGCAGGAACGAGCGGTTCGGGCCGACGACCAGGGTGCCGGTGCGGGCCAGGCGCTCGCGGTGCGCGTACAGCAGGTACGCGACCCGGTGCAGGCCGACGGCGGTCTTCCCGGTGCCGGGGCCGCCCTGCACGCAGACCGTGCCGCCCAGCCCGCTGCGGACGATCTCGTCCTGCTCCGGCTGGATCGTCGCCACGATGTCCCGCATGGGGCCGACGCGGGGGCGCTCGATCTCCGCCTGGAGCAGCTTGCTCGTCTGCTCCGCCTCGGCCGGGTCGGTGAGGTGCTCGTCCTCGTACGCGGTGAGGTCGCCGCCCGTGTAACCGAAGCGGCGCCTGCGGCCGACGTCCAGCGGGTCCTTGCGGGAGGCCCGGTAGAACGGCTGGGAGACCGGGGCGCGCCAGTCGATCACCATCGGGTCGCCCACGGCGTCGTGCACGTGGCGGCGCCCGATGTAGAACTGCTCGCCCTCCGCGCCCTCGGCCTCCTCCGCCCCGACGACGTGCAGGTAGTCCAGGCGCCCGAAGAACAGCGGGGTGTGCGCCAGGTCCGCGAGCGACTTGATCCGCTCGTCGATCTGCGCCTGGAGCACGGCCGCGTTCACCCAGTTCGCGGTGACGTCGCGGATGTCGAGGTTCTGGGCGTCCTCCCGCATGGCGCGCAGCGCGGCGCGGGACGCCGCGAGATGGGCGCGCTCATGGGCGAGGGGGTCGGTGGTGGTGTCGCTCTCGAATTCGTGCGCGGGCACGGTGTTGCCTCCGGCATTCAACGCAGGACGGCGGACCGCGGCTCGCCTCCGGCGCTTGCGGGGCGTGTGCGGTCCGCTCGGGGATCGATCGTGCGTACGGTTGTCGGCCGGTTTCCGTCCGGTCGGCGGCGCTCCCCCGGCTGCCGGTAGGGCCCCCTCCGGGGCCGCCGGTACCACGGTGCGGGAGGCGGGCAGACCGGGGAGTGTACCGGCGGGCGGAGGGTGGGCGCGAATGGTTTTACGGGGGCGTGGTCGTCCCTCCCGTAGGGGACGCCGTGCGACCGGAGGTGTACGCGGGCGGCGTCGGGCTTCCGTCTGCGGGGCGACGCCCCGGCGCACCCGTCCGGAGCACCATGGACACATGAGCACCGTCACCCTTGACCCGAGCAGGACCGGCGCCACCGCGGCCCCCGGTCACCCCCACAACCGCGCCTCCGGCGCCCTGCGTGCCGTGAAGGTCTTCGCGCAGGCCGCCTTCGGGGTCGTCGTCCTCGGCGAGTACGCGGAGGAGGCGGGGGTGCGGCGACGCTGACCGCACCCCCGCGCCCGCCTCAGCTCTCCGACAGCAGCTCGTCCGCGTCCACGATGCGGTACGCGTAGCCCTGCTCGGCCAGGAACCGCTGGCGGTGCGCCGCGAAGTCCTGGTCGATCGTGTCGCGTGCGACGACCGAGTAGAACCGCGCCTCATGCCCGTCGGCCTTCGGCCGCAGCACCCGGCCCAGGCGCTGCGCCTCCTCCTGGCGCGAACCGAACGTCCCCGACACCTGGATGGCGACCGTCGCCTCCGGCAGGTCGATGGAGAAGTTCGCCACCTTCGACACCACCAACACGTTCAGCTCGCCCTGCCGGAACGCCTCGAACAGCTTCTCGCGCTGCGCGTTGCTGGTCTCGCCCTTGATCACCGGGGCGTCCAGGTGCTCGCCCAGCTCGTCCAGCTGGTCGATGTACTGCCCGATGACGAGTGTCTGCTCGCCCTTGTGCTTGCGCACCAGCGCCTCGGTGACCTTCCGCTTCGTCGCGGTCGTCGCGCAGAACCGGTACTTCTCCTCGGCCTCGGCGGTCGCGTACGCGAGGCGCTCCGAGTCCGTGAGGTTGACCCGGACCTCGACGCAGTCCGCCGGGGCGATGTAGCCCTGCGCCTCGATCTCCTTCCACGGCGCGTCGAACCGCTTGGGGCCGATGAGCGAGAAGACGTCCGACTCGCGGCCGTCCTCGCGGACCAGGGTCGCGGTCAGGCCGAGGCGGCGGCGGGCCTGGAGGTCGGCGGTGAACTTGAAGACGGGGGCGGGGAGCAGGTGCACCTCGTCGTAGACCACGAGGCCCCAGTCGCGGGAGTCGAACAGCTCCAGGTGCGGGTAGACGCCCTTCCGGCGGGTGGTCAGCACCTGGTAGGTGGCGATCGTGACCGGCCGGATCTCCTTGCGCGTCCCGCTGTACTCGCCGATCTCGTCCTCGGTCAGCGAGGTCCGCTTCACCAGCTCGTGCTTCCACTGGCGGGCGGAGACGGTGTTCGTCACCAGGATCAGGGTGGTCGCCTTGGCCTGCGCCATCGCGCCCGCCCCGACGAGGGTCTTGCCCGCGCCGCAGGGCAGTACGACGACGCCGGAACCGCCGTGCCAGAACCCGTCGACGGCCTGCTGCTGGTACGGGCGGAGCGCCCAGCCGTCCTCGTCCAGCTCGATCGGATGCGCCTCGCCGTCCACGTACCCCGCGAGGTCCTCGGCGGGCCAGCCGAGCTTGAGCAGCGTCTGCTTGACCTGGCCGCGCTCGGAGGGGTGCACGGCGACGGTGTCCGGGTCGATCCTGGCCCCGACCAGGGGCTGGACCTTCTTCGACCGGAGGATCTCCTCCAGCACGGGCCGGTCCGTCGTCGTCAGGACGAGCCCGTGCACGGGGTGCTTGGACAGGGTGAGGCGTCCGTAGCGGTCCATCGTCTCGGCGATGTCGACGAGCAGCGCGTGCGGTACGGGGTAGCGGGAGTGCGTCACGAGCGCGTCCACGACCTGCTCGGCGTCGTGCCCGGCCGCGCGGGCGTTCCACAGCCCGAGCGGGGTCAACCGGTACGTGTGGATGTGCTCGGGCGCCCGCTCCAGTTCGGCGAACGGCGCGATGGCCCGACGGCAGGCGTCGGCCTGCTCGTGGTCGACTTCGAGGAGGAGCGTTTTGTCGCTCTGGACGATGAGGGGTCCGCTCACGCGCGTGGGCCCTTTCGGCTCGGGGGAAACCTCCAGTGTGCCGCATGCGGGGGCGGTGTGTCGTGGGCCCGGACCCCACGCGTGTACAGGCTCAGGAACTCCTCAAATCCCCAGCGCCCCCGCGTCCTGGGCGATATACACGTTCTCCCGATGGCGAGTGAACGCAGGGAGCGGGCTATGGAGATCGAACTGGCGGCCCTGGCGGGCCAGGCGGCGTCGACGCTGGTGGACGGCCTGGCGACGGCCGGGTGGGAGCGCGCCCGGCAGGCGCTGGCCGATCTCTGGAGCCGGGTGCAGCCCGACCGGGCGGACCGGGTGGCGGCCGATCTGACGGACGCCCGCGCGGCCGCGCTCACGGCACGGAGCACCGGCAACGAGGTGCTGGAGCAGGGCCTCGTCACCGAGTGGGCGGCGCGGCTGCAGCAGCTGCTGGCCGCCCATCCGGAGCTGGTGCCCGAACTCCGGCGCGTGATGGACGAACTGCGGCCGGCCGGGGCCGAGGACGCGGCCCCGCGGACGGTCACCATGAAGGTGCAGGCGTCCGGCCGCTCCCGCGTCACGATGGCCGGGCGGGACGTCAACATCACGAACGGGTGATCGCTTGAGTTACGCGGGAGGGGACTCGGACGACGCCGACGACGGCGGCATCCGGATGGACGCCCGGGCGTCCGGGCGGGCCCGGGTCACGATGGCCGGCCGGGACGTCAGCAGCACCTACTTCGTCAGCGTCTCGTCCGCGGTCGTCCTCGCCCTCGCGGGCCTCGTCGTTCTGGTGGCCCTCTGGCAGCCGTGGCAGAAGCCGGGCGGGGGCGACGACGACAAACCCGCCTCCGTGGTGTCCGAGCCCGTGTCCCGGCCGCCGCACCGGGACCCGCCGCCGGACAGCCGGGACGACGAGGAGGAGCCGGATGCGGACGGGACGACCTCCCCGCCGACGCCCAGCCCGTCCCCCACCCCCACGCCGACCCCCACGCCCGACCCGCCGAACCCCGTCGACCTGGCGTTCGCCTCGGTCCGGGCCGGCACCTGCCTCAACGTGTTCGACGCCGGCTGGGGCAAGCTGAACCACGACCGGCCCGAGGCCGTCGACTGCGCGGCGAGCTACGCCTTCACACAGGTGACCATGGTGACCACGGCCGCCGGCAACTGCCCCGAGGGCGCGGGCCGGCGCAGCTGGGGACACGTCAACTCCGACGGTTCCTCCGTCGCCCTGTGCCTGGACCGGCGGTTCGCCTCGGGCCAGTGCTTCCCCGCCTCCCTGACCAAGCAGGCGGACGGGAGCATCAAGGGCACCGGGATGCTGTTCACCGTCTGGGGGTGCGACCAGACCAAGGTTCCGAAGGGGCAGAACGCGCTCATGGTCATCACCGCGCTGGTGAGCGACGGCCAGTGCCCGCAGCGCACCGGCCGCAAGACGCTCAGCTGGACGGTCTTCAGCGGTTCGCGCACGCTGTGCGCGGTGCAGGTGCAGAGGTGAGCGTGCCCGCACCACGGCGTCGGCCCGGACGGGCCGGTACCGCGCGCCCTACTCCGCCAGCTCCGCCACGCCCGTGATGCGGTGGAGCGGGTACGTGCGGATCTCGTCCGCCGTGTGGTCGTACGCCGTGACGTAACCGCCCTCCACGCGGACCGGGGCGATCACGCGCTGGCTCGCCGCGCCGTCCGCGTTGACGTAGCCGATCCAGACCGCGGAGCCGGTCATCGCGGCGGCCTGGACGGTGACCAGGGTCTCCGCCGGGGTGGTGCGGGGCAGCGCGCCGGGCGGGGCGGCGGGTCCGGCCTCCGGCCGGGCCTTGACCACCGTCGCCGCGTCGTCCCCGGCCCGGATCGCCCGGACCGCCGCGCCGAGCAGCGTGGTGTCCGGCACCGGCGGGCCCTCGGGGACCGGGGCGGGCGCGGAGCGTGGCGGGGTGCGGTGGGCGCCGGCCCGGGTGATCAGGACGTCGCCGTCGGCGGACTCCGCGGCGGGGGCGTACCCCATCTCGCGCAGTCCGTCGAGCAGGGACGCCGGATCGGCCCGCGCCGCCAGCACCGTCGGCGCGATCCGGCGCAGCCGCAGCGCGGCGGACCGCTTGTCGGCCAGGATCTCGCCGAGCACGGTCTCGTCGTCGCACCGCACGTACGAGGACGCGGCGCCGATCCGGAGGTGCCCGTGGCGGCGGGCCACGTCGTCGATGAGGTAGCTCAGCGGCTGCGGCACCGGCGTCCGGCTGTGCGTGGCGAGGAAGGCGTGCAGGTCGGCGGCGGTCCGTCCGGCGTCGAGGGCCCGGCGTACGGACCCGGGCGTGAAGCGGTACACCGTCGCCCCGCCCTTGGACTCGACGTCCGCCAGCGTGCCGAGCATGTCGGCCAGCGGGCGTTCCAGCGGACCGGGCGCGACGGCCGTCAGGTCGGCCTGGAGCAGGACGTGGTCCAGGGGCTCCGGCAGCAGCGGGGCGAGCAGGGCGGCGGCCTTCGCGGGCCCCTCGGCGAGCAGGGCGCGGGTCTGGGCGGCGAGCGCGCCGCGCCCGGTGATGCCCAGGAGCTCCGACTCGTTCAGCGTCCACAGGGCGATCCGGGACCGCAGATCCGTGGTCCCCTCGGAGGCGGCGGCCCCGCGCAGCGGACGCTCCCAGCGGAGCCGGGCGAGCACGGACTCGGGGTCGGGCGCGGTGCCGGCCGGCAGCGCGTCGAGCAGGGCCAGGACCCGGTGGCGCACCTCGGGCGCGGCGGAACGGTCCAGGTCGGAGCCGAGGGCGGACAGCGCCCGCCCCTTCGCGTCCTGGCCGCCGACCAGGCCGGAGGTCCGGGTGGCGGTGAGCCAGGCCGTGGCGAGGGAGATCCAGCGCTCCTGCGCGGGCAGGTCCAGCCACTCGTCGGACGCCGGCGTCGGCGCGTACCGCTCGTCCGCCTCGCCGTCGGAGGCCAGCAGCCCGGCCGCGTACGCGAGTTCCACCCAGAACGCGGCGACGGGCTCCGGGACGTCCAGGGCGGCGGCCGTCTTCCGCAGTTCGCGGACGCTCAGCCCGCCGGCGCGCAGGACGGCCGGGCCGCCGCCGTTCCAGTGCTTCAGCAGCTCCTCGACGGTGGACACCGCCAGGAACGCCTGCCCGGCCGCCGCGCTGTCCACAGCCTGTGGATCGCGTTCGGCGGCGGCGGTCACGGCCGGCGGCCGGGGCTCCGGCGTCCGGTGGGCGCGCCCGGCCCGCAGATGCAGCGCCGCCTCGCGCGGCAGCACGACGGTCCGGGTCGAGACGGGCAGGAGCAGCCCCCGGTCCCGCAGCCACGTCACGGGCGGCGCCGGATTCGGTGTCACCTCCCCGTACGGCGGCCCCCACACGAGCCGGTCCAGGACCGCCAGGGCCTCCGTCGGCGCGGTGTCCAGCAGCTCGCCCATCCGGGCCCGGTCGGTGAACAGCCCGGTCAGGGCCGCCACCGCGGACACCGGGTCGTGCGTGGCGGACAGTCCGGCGGCGGCCAGGATCTCCTGGAGCCGGCCGGGGGACATGCCCGCGGTGGCCTCGGCGACGGTCGGCCCGAGACCGGTGGGGGAGGGGTGCTGGGGCGACGGAGACAGCAGCTCCCGCGCCGTGCGCACGAGCCGCAGCCGGTCGTCCTCGCCCCACACGAGCGCCTGCTCGCGCAGGGTCCCGACCGCGCCGGGCAGCGCCGCCACGATCGCGGCGCCCACGTCGTCGCGCTGTTCGCCGTCGTCCTGCCCGTCCCCGGTCAGCAGCCCGAGCAGCGTCTCGTACGGCGCCGGGTCGGGCGCGACCGCGAGCGCCTCGGCGGCCTGGAGCGCGAACCGGTCCAGGCGTTCCAGGGCGCGTACGACGGACGCACGGGTGCCCGCGCGCGTGGCGAGCTGCGTGATGTCGCCCGGCACGGGGGAGAGGAGATCGGGCCGCGCCCGCAGCAGCCCGGCCAGTGACTCGTCGTCCCGGGCGCGCAGTGCCTCGGCGAGCGTCCGCGGTGGTGTGGTCGTCCCCATCCGACCCACGGTAGCCGCTCCGGACAGCCCTGAGGGCGCTACCGTCGGTGCAGGCCGTGGCGGGGAACCGAGGGGAAGCGACGCGTGGGGATCGAGAGCGACCAGCTCGTCTACGACTACCTGAGCCGGGTCGGCGACCTGGCCCAGCGGCAACAGCTGCCGTCCGGCGCCCGGATGAGGCTGGTGGCGGAGCTCCGGACGGAGATCGACCGCCGGCGCACGGCCCAGCGGGCGCACACCCCGGGCCAGGTCCGCCGCATCATCGGCACCCTGGGAACCCCGGACGAACTGGTCGCGGCGGCGGCCCGGGCGGGGGCGTCGGAGCCGCCGGAACCCCCGGAAATCCCCGAACCGCGCCGCGCGCGTCTTCCGGGCCGGGACCCGGGCGCCGACGCCCCGCGCGGCCCGGGCAAGGGCGCT
>NZ_JAAGNI010000107.1 GCF_010550605.1 Streptomyces sp. SID9727 | reverse complement strand
AGATGAACTTCTGACCGGCCAGGAACTCGGCCAGCTGCTTGCCGCCCTCGCCCTCGTCCTTCACGATCGTGCCCGCGGTGCGGGCCGGGCGCTCGGTCGCGGAGTCGACCGCGGTCCACGCACCCGCCAGACCCACCTGCTCGGCGTCGATGCCCAGGTCGTCCAGGTCCAGGGACTTCACCGGCTTCTTCTTCGCCGCCATGATCCCCTTGAACGACGGGTAACGCGCCTCACCGGACTGGTCGGTCACCGACACGACCGCCGGGAGCGACGCCTCCAGCTCCTCCGACGCACTGTCCCCGTCCCGACGGCCGCGCACCACACCGCCCTCGACCGACACCTGCGACAGCAGCGTCACCTGCGGCACACCCAGCCGCTCCGCGAGCAGCGCCGGAACCACACCCATCGTGCCGTCCGTCGACGCCATCCCCGAGATCACCAGGTCGTACCCGGTCTCCTCGACCGCCTTCGCCAGCACCAGCGACGTGCCCAGCGCGTCCGTACCGTGCAGATCGTCGTCCTCGACGTGAACCGCCTTGTCCGCACCCATCGACAACGCCTTGCGCAACGCGTCCTTGGCATCCTCCGGACCCACCGTCAACACGGTGACCTCCGCGTCGTCAGCCGCCTCCGCGATCTGCAACGCCTGCTCGACCGCGTACTCGTCCAGCTCCGACAGCAGACCGTCGACATCCTCACGGTCCAACGTCAGGTCATCGGCGAAATGCCGGTCACCGGTCGCGTCGGGCACGTACTTCACACAGACAACGATCCTCAAGCTCACGCCGGCTCTCCTACTGCATCGTCATTTCCGGGGCTGCCTTGTTGCACGCAGCATAGGCGCCTGATGGGGCGTTTTCCGGTCGGGGCGACCGACGCTCCGACCGTCATATTACTCGCCAGTACATCGAGCGTGTGCCCAATGAGCAAGCGCTTTGCACTGTGATCTGCCCAACGCGATCCACCCGGGAACCCCCCGGGCCGCGTCAGTCCCGCAGACCCGTGAACCGCCCCTGGTGATAGACGAGTGGCCGGTCCCCGCCTGCCGGCTCGCCCTCGACCACCTGGGCGATCACGATGTGGTGGTCGCCCGCCGGGACCCGGGTCACCACGCGGCAGACCAGCCACGCCAGCACGCCGTCGAGCAGCGGAACGCCCTGCGGGCCACTGCGCCAAAAGGTGGACGGGCCGAACCGGTCGGCGCCGCTCCGGGCGAAGGTCGCGGCCAGTTCCCGCTGGTGTTCGCCGAGTATGTGCACGCCCACGTGCTCGGCCTCGGCCAGCACCGGCCAGCTGGAGGAGGCGGTGCCGACGCCGAAGGAGACGAGGGGCGGCTCCGCGGCCACGGAGTTGAGCGAGGTGGCGGTGAAGCCGACCGGCCGCTCCCCGGCGGCGGTGATCACGGCGACCCCGGCGGCGTGCCGGCGGAACACGGAGCGCAGGAGGTCCGGGGACGCCGTGCGCGTGTGGCCGAGCCCGGGTGATGCCGTCATGGAGATGTCCTTCTGCGCGTCGGAGATGCGGGGTCGTGGATGCTCAGGCACCCGGACAGCACGCGCCGGCGGTGCGGGCGAGGTCGATGTACGCCCGGCCATGGAGGAAGGGATCTGACGGCATAACGTCAGACTGACGATGCGCGGTCCGTGCAGTCAAGGGTGTCCCCTCAGGTGGGAGAAGCATCACGGTCCGTCATATCGCCCGGCCGAGGGCGGCGACGACATCGACGGTCCGGGGCTGCCCCTCGGCCCGGCGGACGATCCGGCCCCCGGCGTCCAGGACCAGGACGGTCGGGGTCCGGCTGATGCCGAGGGCGCGCACGAGCGCGAGACGCGCCTCCGCGTCGATCTCCACGTGGGCGACGCCTTCGACCATTCCGGCCACCTCCGCGAGGGTGCGGCGAGTGGCCCGGCACGGCTGGCAGAAGGCGGTGGAGAACTGCACGAGCGTGGCCCGCTCCCCCAGTTCCGCGCCGATCTGCGCGGCGTCCAGCCTCTCGGCACCTGCCTGCCCTTCCACCTGCGGCCTCCTGTCAGAGCTCTACGCAGAGGGTCAGCGCCCGCGACGGCGCGGGCATTCCCGGGGCCCCTACGTGACGAGAATCTCGCGCCCCGTCGCCGCCGGGACTGGCCACCACGTCGCCGCATGGGGCACGATCGGCGCAATGCCGAAAACCTACGGCTGCGTAACTTCCGCCGGGAGAACCTCCGCGGGCGCTGGAGAAAGGGCCTTCCCCAGATGGCAGAACTCGTCTATCGGCCGGTCATCGGCGCCGCTCGCACGTTTTTCAAGGCGCTCGACCTGAAGATCGACACTCAGGGTTCGGAGCACATCCCGAAGACCGGTGGCGCTGTTCTGGTCAGCAACCACATCAGTTATCTGGACTTCATCTTCAGTGGCCTCGCCGCGCTCCCGCAGAAGCGGCTGGTGCGTTTCATGGCCAAGGAATCCGTATTCCGGCACAAGGTTTCCGGGCCGCTGATGCGCGGCATGAAACACATTCCCGTCGACCGCAAGCAGGGCGAGGACGCCTACGCGCACGCGCTGGCCTCGCTGCGGTCCGGCGAGATCGTCGGGGTGTTTCCCGAGGCGACGATCTCTGAGTCCTTCACGCTCAAGAGCTTCAAGTCCGGTGCCGCGCGCCTGGCCCAGGAGGCCGGGGTGCCCCTGATCCCGATGGCTCTGTGGGGCACGCAGCGGCTGTGGACCAAGGGCCGGACGCGCAACTTCAAGCGCAGCCACACCCCCATCACCATCCGCGTCGGAGAGGCCGTGGAGGCCCCCACGGACCAGTACGCGGGCGCCATCACACGGCGGCTGCGGGAGCGGGTGCAGGAGCTGCTCGAAGCGGCCCAGCGGGCGTATCCGGTCCGGCCGAAGGACGCGAGTGACACGTGGTGGGTGCCCGCGCACCTGGGCGGTACGGCTCCGACGGCGGCCGAGGTCCGCGAACGCGGCTGAAACGCCGTAGCCGGGGTGCGGGACGGGTCCGCACCCCGGCTACGGCCAGACCGCCCTATGCGGCGGCCATCTCCTCCTTGAGCGCGAGGAGGAACGCGTCGACGTCCTCCTCCGTGGTGTCGAAGGCGCACATCCAGCGCACGTCACCGGCCTGCTCGTCCCAGAAGTAGAAGCGGAAGCGCTTCTGGAGCCGTTCGGTCACCGCGTGCGGCAACCGCGCGAAGACGGCGTTGGCCTGGACGGGGTAGAGGATCTCCACGCCGTCGATCCCGCGCACGCCCTCGGCGAGCCGCTGGGCCATCGCGTTGGCGTGCCGGGCGTTGCGCAGCCACAGGTCGCCCGCGAGCAGCGCCTCCAGTTGCACGGAGACGAAGCGCATCTTGGACGCGAGCTGCATCGACAGCTTGCGCAGGTGCTTCATGGCCCGTACGGCGTCCGGGTTCAGGACGACGACGGCCTCGCCGAAGATGGCCCCGTTCTTCGTGCCGCCGAAGGAGAGCACGTCGACGCCGACGGTGTTGGTGAACGTGCGCATGGGCACGTCCAGGGAGGCCGAGGCGTTGGCTATGCGGGCGCCGTCGAGATGCACCGCCATGCCGTGCCCGTGGGCGTGGTCGCAGATGGCGCGGATCTCGTCGGGTGTGTAGACGGTGCCCAGTTCGGTGTTCTGGGTGATCGAGACGACCTGCGGCATGGCGCGGTGCTCGTCGTCCCAGCCGTACGCCTGCCGGTCGATGAGCTCCGGCGTGAGCTTGCCGTCCTCGGTGGGGACGGTGAGCAGCTTGAGGCCGCCGACCCGCTCCGGTGCTCCGCCCTCGTCCACGTTGATGTGCGCGGACTCGGCGCAGATGACCGCGCCCCAGCGGTCGGTCATGGCCTGGAGCGACACCACGTTGGCGCCGGTCCCGTTGAAGACCGGGAACGCCTCGGCGGTGGGGCCGAAGTGGCTGTGCATGACGCGCTGGAGATGACCCGTGTAGTCGTCCTCGCCGTAGGCGACCTGGTGGCCGCCGTTGGCGAGGGCGAGTGCCGCGAGGATCTCGGGGTGCGTCCCCGCGTAGTTGTCACTGGCGAAACCGCGGACCCGCGGGTCGTGGTGGCGACGCGCGTCGGTCCTTACGGTTGCGGGGTCAGCCACAGGCGCTTTCCGTTCACTTCCGGGGCGGGCCGGTCCCAGACGCCGGCGATGGCATCGGCCAGGTCCTTGACGTCGGTGAAGCCCGCGAACTTCGCATTCGGGCGCTCGGCGCGCATCGCGTCGTGCACCAGTGCCTTCACGACCAGGATCGCAGCCGCGCTGCGGGGGCCGTCCTCGCCCCCCGCCTTGCGGAAGGAGTCGGCGAGGGCGAGCGTCCACGCCTCGGCGGCAGCCTTGGCCGCGGCGTAGGCGGCGTTGCCCGCGGTGGGTTTGCTCGCGCCGGCCGCGCTGGTCAGCAGGAAGCGCCCCCGGTCGCTGCGCAGCAGGCAGTCGTGGAAGGCCAGCGAGGTGTTCTGCACCGTGCGGATCAGCAGCTTCTCCAGCAGCGTCCAGTCCGCGGGATCGGTCTCGGTGAAGGTCGCGCTGCCGCGCCAGCCGCCCACGAGGTGGACGACGCCGTCGATACGGCCGAACTCCTTCTCCGTCTTGGCAGCCCACTCCCGGGTGGCGCCCAGGTCGAGCAGGTCGACGGTGTCGCCCGTGACGGTCGCGCCGCCGTGGGCGTAGCGCGCCGCGTCGACGGCTTCGGCGAGCCGGGTGGGATGGGAGTCCGACGCGACGACGACCGCACCCGCCTCGGCGAGCCGCAGCAGCGTGGCCCGGCCGGCCGGGCCGGCGGCTCCCGCGACGGCGACCACGGCCCCTTCGAGCGCGCCGCCCGCGTCGCCCGTGCTTGTTCCGTTCATGGCCTCCGCCTCCTTGGCACCTGTGCTCACGCGGCAGCCTTCCCCGCGTCCGAGCCGGTGATGCCCTTGGCCGAGGCGATCACGCTCTTCAGCTTCTTGGAGAGGGCCTCATAGAACATGCTCAGGGGAAACTCGTCCGGAAGCACGTCGTCCACGAGTTTCCGGGGCGGCTGGGAGAGGTCCAGGGCGTCGGGGCCCTTGGCCCAGCGGGAACCGGGGTGCGGGGCGAGGTAGGTGGAGACGAGGTCGTACGCGGCGAACCAGTGGACCAGCTTGGGGCGGTCGATGCCGTCCCGGTACAGCTTCTCGATCTCGGCGCAGAGCTGGTTGGTGACCCGCGGGGCGCGCTCCCAGTCGATCCGGAGCGTGTTGTCGGTCCAGCGCACCACGTCGTGCTTGTGGAGGTACGCGAAGAGGAGCTGGCCGCCGAGGCCGTCGTAGTTGCGGACGCGCTCGCCGGTGACCGGGAAGCGGAACATCCGGTCGAAGAGCACGGCGTACTGCACGTCGCGGCCGTGCGGGTTGCCCTCGGCCTCCAGCCTCACGGCCTCCTTGAAGGCGGTGAGGTCGCAGCGCAGCTCCTCGAGGCCGTACATCCAGAACGGCTGCCGCTGCTTGATCATGAAGGGGTCGAACGGCAGGTCGCCGTGGCTGTGGGTGCGGTCGTGGACCATGTCCCAGAGCACGAACGCCTGCTCGCAGCGCTGCTGGTCACCGATCATCGCGCGGATGTCGTCGGGCAGCTCGACGCCGAGGAGGCCGACGGCCGCCTCGGTGACGCGACGGAAGCGGGCGGCCTCGCGGTCGCAGAAGATGCCGCCCCAGCTGAAGCGCTCGGGGGCCTCGCGGACGGCGATGGTCTCCGGGAAGAGCACCGCGGAGTTGGTGTCGTAGCCGGAGGTGAAGTCCTCGAAGGTGATGCCGCAGAACAGCGGGTTGTCGTAGCGGGTGGCCTCCAGCTCGGCGAGCCAGTCGGGCCAGACCATCCGCAGCACGACCGCTTCGAGATTGCGGTCGGGGTTGCCGTTCTGGGTGTACATGGCGAAGACGACCAGGTGCTGGAGGCCGTCGGCGCGCCCCTCGGCCGGCTGGAAGGCCAGCAGGGAGTCCAGGAAGTCGGGGACGTCGAACCCGCTCCCCACCCAGCCGCGCAGGTCCTTCACGAGGGCGCGGTGGTACGCGGCGTCGTGCGGCAGCAGCGGTGACAGCTCCTCGACGGCGCCGATCACCCGCTCCACGGCGGCCTCGGCCAGCGCCGGGGCGGGCGCGCCCTCGGCGTCGAAGTCGATGGAACCGTCCTTCGACTGCCAGGGGCGGATCTCCTCCACGGCGTTCTTGAGCGCGGGCCAGGCCGGGTGCTCGATCACCCGTGGGGCGGCAGCTATGTCGCCGGATGCGGCGTCGTGCACAAGAATTTCCGTCATCACACTTCCTCCACGGGAGAACCTCGCGTCCGACCACCGTATCCGCGTGCGAGTCCCCGCGACAAGTGGGATGGTGGAAATTATCCTGCCGACCCCCCATGGCCACCGTCATTTTTCCTGTGATACGTCCTCACGGCGCCTTCTTCGGGGGTTTCGCAGGTCGCTGTGCGCTCGACGCCACCCCTCCCCCGTGCGGCGCGGGGAGGTCAGACAGGCCCTAGGCTGCCTCGGGAACAGAGCGTCGACGGAAGCGAGCGGACCTTGTCCATTCTTACGATCGGTCATCGCGGAGCACCGGGCTTCGAGCCGGAGAACACGCTGCGTTCGTTCGTCCGTGCCGAGAAGGAGGGCGTGGACCTCGTCGAGTTGGACCTGCACCTCAGCAAGGACGGCGCGCTGGCCGTCATGCACGACGCGGAGGTGGACCGCACGACCGACGGCGAGGGCCCGATCGCGGAGAAGACGCTCGCCGAGCTGCGCGCGCTCGACGCGGGCCTGGGCGAGCGGGTGCCCGTCTTCGAGGAGGTCCTGGACGCCGTGCGGTCCCCCCTCCAGGCGGAGATCAAGGACGTGGCCGCGGCCCGCACCCTGGCCCGGGTCATGCACGAGCGCGACCTGGTCGAGCGCGTCGAGGTGATCTCGTTCCACGACGAGGCGATCGCCGAGATCGCGCAGCTGGTCCCGGGCGTGCGGACGGCGCTGGTGGCCAGCCGCTGGGGCGCGGACCTGCTGGACCGCGCGAAGGCGGTGGGCGCGACCCGGCTCATCCTGAACGTCCGGCGCATCACGCTGGAGCTGGTCGACAAGGCCCATGCCGAGGGGCTGACGGTCTTCGGCTGGACGGTCAACACCCAGAAGCAGCTGCGGCTGGCCGAGGGGCTGGGGCTGGACGGCGTGACCACCGACCACCCCGACATCCAGCGCGGGGGCGGCGCCCACGCGTAACGGTCAGCCGGCCAGCTCCTTGACCAGCAGCTCGAACGTCAGGTCGTCGCGGAGCGGGATGCCGAAGCGCTCGTCGCCGTACGGGAACGGGGACAGCTTTCCCGTACGGCGGTAGCCCCGGCGCTCGTACCAGGCGATGAGTTCGTCGCGGACGGAGATCACGGTCATGTGCATCTCCCGCGCGCCCCAGCTCTGCCGGACGGTGCGCTCGGCCTCGGCGATGATCACCTTGCCGAGGCCGGCGCCCTGGAGCGCGGGACGGACCGCGAACATGCCGAAGTACGCGGCGTCGCCGCGGTGCTCCAGCTGGCAGCAGGCGACGGGCGTGCCGTCCCGCTCCACCACGAGCAGCCGGCTGCCCGGGCTCTCGACCACCTCGCGCACACCCTGCGGGTCGGTGCGCTGCCCCTGGAGGATGTCCGCCTCGGTGGTCCAGCCGGCGCGGCTGCTGTCACCGCGGTACGCCGACTCGATGAGTTCGACGAGCGCGGGGATGTCCGCTTCGGTGGCGTCGCGGAACGTCAGTGCTCCCGTGTCCCGGGGCGGGGCGGTGTCCATGGCGGGGGTCTCCGGATTCTGTGCGGGGGCGGTGCCGGAGCAGCGTAACTCCGGGGGCTGCGCCGGGGCTCCCGGCGGCCCTCGCGGGGCGCGCACCAGGCGCATCCCGGAAACACTCCCGCCGTGCGCCCCCTCGCGCCTCCGTGCGCCGCGTACAGGTGTCCGGCCCCGGGCATCTACTGCTCGACGGCGATGTCGTTCGCCCGGGGGGAGGGCCGCTGTGCACGGACCGGCGATGTCCGGATGGCTGCTCATGGCGTTGTGCGCGGTGACGGGCTCGTACTGCTTGCTGCGCACCCGTACGGGGAGCGCGGAGGAGCGCAGGGCCGCGCGGGCCGAGGCGCTGATGGGCTTCGGCATGGCCGCGATGGCGATACCGGCCGCCGCCGTCGCCCCGCCCGCGTGGGGGTGGGGGCTCTACGCGCTGTTCTTCGGGGTCGCGGCGCTGCGAGCGCTGTGGTTCTCCCGGCGCAGCGGACACCATCTGCACCACCTGGTCGGCTCCTCGGCGATGGTCTACATGGCGGTGGTGATGGCCGGAGCCGGCGGGCACGGCGGCAGCCACGGCTCGCACGCGATGGGCTCCCACAGCATGGCGGCCGCGGGCGGCATGCCCCTGCTCACGGGGCTGCTCCTCCTCTACTACGCGGTGTACGTGCTGCGCTCGGGCGCCCGGCTGGTGCCGGTGGCCGCGACGGCCACCGGCGGGGGGTCCGCACCCGGGGGCTCGGGGGCCCGCCCTGAGCTGACTCTGGCGTGCCGGCTGACCATGGGGATAGCCATGTTCGCGATGCTGCTCACCCTGTGAGACGGGAAGGGCCGCCTCTCGTGGTGTGCGTCACTTGGCGCGCGGAGCCATATCCGTGTGTGGTGCGGCCCTCATAGGCTGACGCCATGTGGGTCTCCCTAGCGCTGCTGCTGCTCGGTGCACTGGCCGCCGTCGTGACCCCGCGCCTGATGGCGCGGGCCGAGTGGCCCGAGCGCGAACCGGTGGTGGCGCTGTGGGTGTGGCAGTGCGTGGTGGCCGGGGTGCTGCTCTCGTTCGCCCTCTCCATGACGTTCAGCGCGGCCGCCGCCTGGCAGGCGGTACGGGGTCATGTCTTCGCGCCCGCGCCGCACGCCGTCGTGGAGGCGTACGCGCTCGCCGGCCACGGGGTGTGGTCGGCGGTGATCGCCGTGCTGCTGGCCCTCGGCGGGGTGTGGACGGCCGCCATGCTGGCCCGCGAGATCCACCGGGCGCATCTGCGGCGCAGGCAGCGGCGGACCGAACTCCTGACGCGCGCCCCCTTGATGCCCGGCGAGGAGCCGGGGCGGCTCGTGGTGCTGGAGGGTGAGCGTCCGGACGCCTGGTGGCTGCCGGGGCCCGCGCCCCGGCTCGTCATCACGACCGCCGCGCTGGGGCGGCTGAAGGGGCGCCGGCTCGACGCGGTTCTGGCCCATGAGCAGGGCCACGCGCAGGCCCGGCACGACTGGCTGCTCAACTGCTCGGAGGCGCTGGCCTCCGGCTTCCCGCAGGTGCCAGTGTTCGCGGCCTTCCGCAACGAGATGCACCGGCTGGTCGAGCTGGCGGCCGACGATGTGGCCTCGCGGCGCTTCGGCCGGCTCACGTTCGCCCTCGCCCTGGTCGAACTCAACGAGGACCGGGGTGTTTTCGGCCCGTCCCCGGCCGCGGACGCGGAACTGCCGCTGCGGGTGAACCGGCTGCTGGCCCCGGCGGGCAGGCTCACGGCCGGACGGCGGCTGCGGCTGACCGCGGCGGCGGCCCTGGTGCCCGTCGTCCCGCTGCTGGTGGCGTTCGTTCCAGGGCTCAGCGCGCTCAAGTAGCGGACCGGATTCCCGTGGCCCGGCGCGCGTGAATGGCCGGAGGGGGCGCCCGTCGGCGAGGATCGTGCCATGCACATTCCGCTGCTCTCCCCCGTCGGCCGGGTCCGCCCCGCTTCGCGCCTCTCGCGGGCGGGCGCGGTCTGCGCGGTGCTCGGCGGCGCGGTGACGGCACTGGTCGCCGCCCGGTGGCGGCCGCTGGCGGACCTGGACGCCCGGATCGCGGAGGCGCTGCACCGGCGGGCGGTGACCGAGCCCGGCTTCGTCCACGTCAACCGCTTGCTGACGGACTGGCTGTGGGACCCGTGGACGTTCCGCGCCCTGATCTCCGTCGCGGTGGTGGCCCTGTGGTGGCGCGGGGCCCGGCCGCTCGCGGTGTGGGCCGCGGCGACGACGCTGCTCTCGGCGCTCGTGCAGCAGGGCGTCAAGGCGGCCGTCGGCCGGGACCGGCCGCAGTGGGCGGACCCTGTGGACTCCGCCCACTACGCGGCCTATCCCTCGGGTCACGCGATGACGGCGACGGTGAGCTGCGGGCTGCTGCTGTGGCTGCTGCACCGGTCCGGTGCGCGGCGCGGCGTGTGGCGGGCGGCGGTGGGCGCGGCGGCCGTCTCGGTGCTCGGGGTCGGGCTCACCCGGCTGTACCTGGGCGTGCACTGGCCGTCCGACGTGCTGGGCGGGTGGCTCCTGGGGGCGGCGCTGGCCGCCTTGGCGATCCGGGGCTTCGACCGGTGGTGCGCCGGCGCACCCGCGCGCCGGGGGCTCTGACCAGGCCGGGTGCCGTGGTGTCCGGTCAGGCGCCCTTGCCGGGGGCGCGCCGGTTCGGCGAGGATCGGTGGCATGCCGATCAAGGGTGCCCTCTTCGACTTCTCCGGGACGCTGTTCCGGATCGAGCCGGTCCGCTCCTGGCTCGCCGCGACTCTCGCCGAGCGGGGGGTGCGGGTGGACGAGGCCGCCTTTGAGCGGTACGCGGCGGAGCTGGAGGCGTTCGGCGCGCTGCCGGGCGGGCCCAACCCGAAGCGGATGCCTGAGGATCTGGTGGACGGCTGGGCGCACCGCGACGAGAGCGCCGAGCTGCACCGCGCGGTGTACACCGGTCTGGCCCGCCAGGTGGCCCTGCCCGACCCCGGGCTGTACGACGCGCTGTACGACCGCCATCTGAGCCCGGACGCCTGGCAGCCCTACCCGGACGCGGCAGAGGTCCTGGCCGGCTTGCGCGCGGCCGGGGTCCGGATCGGGGTCGTCAGCAACATCGGCTGGGATCTGCGGCCCATGTTCCGCGCGCACGGCCTGGACCGCTACGTGGACGCGTACGTCCTGTCCTTCGAGCACGGCGTCCAGAAGCCGGACGCACGGCTCTTCCACACCGCGTGCACACTTCTGGGACGGGATCCCGCGGATGTGGTGATGGTCGGCGACGACCGGCGTGCCGACGGCGGGGCCGCGGCGCTGGGCTGCGAGGTGCGTTTTGTACGCCACCTGCCGGTGGACGAGCGGCCTGACGGGCTGCGGGAGCTCGGACTTGCCGAGAAGGTTGCCTGAGACACATGTGAGAGATGTCCCTGACGCGCAATGGGTCGGATCGTCACATCATGGCCTTAGCCTGGGGAACATGTGCCCGACTCCCTGCCCGTCCGACTCCGTACGCCCCGCAGCGGTGGTGAATGAAGACATTCGCGACCTGTGGCGGCGTTCGGGCGGCCATCTGTCCCCGGAGGACGAGGAGCAGTACCAGAGCCTGCTGGTCGAGTGGGCCGCCGCGACCGGGGGCGGCGAGAGGCCCGCGTTCTGAGACGTCCCGGCTCCGGCGATCCCCTGCGTCGCCGGAACCGGTCCGTGGCGGGGGTACAGCATGTCCCGTCAGGGCTGATCGGTCAATGAAGTACTACGATCCGCCACGCTGCCGGTCCGCACGGTGACGAGGCCGGCCGCCCTCAGCCCTCGCCGAGGCGCACCGCCTGGCAGGCCGCCGCTTCGAGGACGCGGTCGAGCAGCCCGGGGAACAGCGCGTCGAGGTCGTCCCTGCGCAGCCCGTTCATCTTGGCGGTGCCCCGGTAGGTCTGCCGGACGATGCCGCTCTCGCGCAGCACCCGGAAGTGGTGCGTGGAGGTGGACTTGGTGACCGGCAGGTCGAAGCAGGAGCAGGTGAGCTCGTCCTCGGCGGCGGCCAGTTCCCTGACGACGCACAGCCGCACCGGGTCCGAGAGGGCGTGCAGGACCGCTTCGAGCCGGATCTCCTCACGGGCGGGGTGGGCCAGGGCGCGCGCGCCCGCTGCCGGGGCGGTGGTGCTGGCAGGGGTCACGGTCGCTCTCCGCATCGTCGCTCCGTCCGGGGCTCCCATACTACGAGGCTCATCGTAATTCGCCGTGCGGGACGGGAGCCCGGCCGGTACGGACTCACGCCCTGCGGGCCGCCAGGTGCGGGAAGCGGTACTCGGTGCGGCTGCGGAAGTGTTCGCCCGGGCGCAGGACGGTGGCCGGCAGGTCGGGGCGGTTGGGCGAGTCGGGGAGGTGCTGGGTCTCCAGGCAGACGGCGCTGTGGCGCTCGTGGTGGCCGCCGCCGGGGTCGGCCAGGGTGCCGTCCAACTGGTTGGCGGTGTAGACCTGGATGCCCGGTTCGGTGGTCCACACCTCCATGACGCGCCCGCCGTCGGGTGCCGTGAGGCGGGCGGCGCGGCGGGGAGCCGCCGGTGCTTGCGCGCCGTCGAGGACCCAGCAGTGGTCGAACCCGCCGGCCCGGCGCAGCTGTTCGTGCGGCAGCGCGATCCGGTCCCCGAGGGTCTGCGGCTCGGTCAGGTCGAACGGGGTGGCGGCGACGGGCGCGGCGGGGCCCTCGGGGATGCCCTCCTCGTCCACGGGGAGGTAGTGCCCCGCGTCCACCTGGAGGGTGTGCCCGAGGATGTCGCCCCGGCCGGTGAGGTCGAAGTACGCGTGGTTGGTGAGGTTGACGACGGTGGCGCGGTCGGTGGTGGCCGCGTAGTCGAGGGCGAGGGTGCCGGCGGCGTCGAGGGTGTACGTCACGGTGACGTCCAGCGTCCCGGGGAAGCCCATGTCGCCGTCGGGGCTGCGCAGCGCGAGCCGCAGGACGGCCGCCTCCTCCGTGGCGGTGCCCTCGGCCTGCCAGATCCGGGTGTGGAAGCCGTCCGGCCCGCCGTGCAGGGCGTGGCCCCGGTCGGTGGCGGGGACCTGGTGCTCCGCGCCGTCGAGCGTGAACCTGCCGTGCGCGATGCGGTTGGCGTAACGGCCGACGAGGGCACCGAAGAACGGGTTCTTGCCCGTGTAGTCGTCGAGGGCGGGCAGCGAGCGGACGACGGAGGCCGGGGTGCCGGCGGAGTCGGGCACGGTGAGCCGGTGCAGGACGCCACCGTAGGTGAGGATCTCGGCCCGGACTCCGGTACCGGAGTCGAGCGTCCAGATGTCGACGTCCGTGGGCCCGTGGGCGCCGAACGGTTTGCTGTGCACGGTGGGGCGAGGCATCGATGATCCTTGGGGGCGATCGGAAGGCCGGAGGGGCCGGACGGAACGTTCCGGACCCGGCCCAGGGGCTGTCCTGGGGCGTGTTTCGAAAGTAGCGCCGTCCGCCCGGAGGGCGGGTCCGGCGGCGTCTGGTGCGTGCGATCGCAAGGCGGAGGGTCGCCCCGATACTGGGCGTATCGGGGTGATCCCGACAACGCGGCGAGCGTGCGTGCCAGGCGTCGCCGGACAGGCGGGACTTTCGAAACACGCCCTAGGACGCGGCCCGGCCGGCGGCGGGCCGGGGGGCGGTGGATTCGCGGACGACGAGCCGGTAGCCGGGCCGGGGCCGCCTGGGCTCCGCCACCGGTTCGCCGGAGAGGCGCTCGACCAGGCTGTCGACGGCGAGCCGGGCGATGGCCTCCTTGTCGGGCGCCACGGTGGTGAGCGTGGTCGCGCCGTAGAGGCTTTCCTCGATGTCGTCGAACCCGACGACGGCGACGTCCTCGGGGATGCGCAGGCCGCGCGCGGTGAGGGTGCGCATGGCGCCGATGGCGATGAGGTCGTTGTACGCGAAGACGGCGTCGGGCCGCTCGCCGCGGTCCAGCAGCGCGGCCATGGCCGAGGCCCCGTCCTCGCGGCCGTACCCGTCGGTGACGACGACCAGCGCCTCGTCGGGCTCGATGGAGGCGGCGGCCAGCTCCTCGCGCCAGCCGCGCAGCCGGAGGTGGGCGGGCTGGCGTTCGCGGCCGGTACGGGAGCCGAGGAAGGCGATGCGGCGGTGGCCCAGCTCGATGAGGTGGCGTACGGCCTCGCGGGCCGCCGCGACGTTGTCGATGGCGATGTGGTCGTACGGGGCCTCGTACTCGCGCTCGCCGAGCAGGACCAGCGGCGCGGTCTCGGTGCGCGCCATCAGGTCCTCGGTCTCCAGGTGGATCGGGCTGAGGATGAGCCCGTCGATGACGTGGGACCGGAATCCCTGGCTGACCAGGAGTTCCTTCTCGCGCAGCCCGCCGGTGTGGTCGACCAGCACGGTGTAGTCGTGCCGGGCGGCGGCGTCGACCACCGCGCCCGCCAGCTCCGCGAAGTACGGGTTGCCGAACTCGGGGACGGCGAGCGCGATGATCCCGGTGCGGCCCTTGCGCAGATGACGAGCGGTCAGGTTCGGCCGGTAGCCGAGCTCGTCGATGGCCTGCTGCACCCTGGCGCGCATCTTCGGTGTGACGTGCTGATAGTTGTTCACCACGTTCGACACGGTCTTGATGGACACGCCCGCCCGTTGCGCAACGTCCTTGAGGCTGACGCCCACGGCACTCCCTGAATCGACTTGTCGCGCGGTGAGGCGCGGTGGCCCGGCTCCCGCCGGTTCGGCTCGATCGGCTCGAACGGTGCCGGGGCCGCGGGGCCCCGGCACCGGTTCAGGTGGTTCTGCGGCTGCGCGCCAGATAGCGCTGGGCCACGACGACAACGATAAGGAAACCGCCGCTGACGACCGACTGGTACGAGGAGTTCAACGAGCCGATCTGGTTGATCAGGTTCTGGATGACCTGAAGGAGCAGGACGCCCCAGAGCGTCCCGCTGATGGAGCCGGCGCCGCCGATGAGGAGGGTGCCGCCGATGACGACGGCGGAGATCGCGTCGAGCTCCATGCCCACGCCCACGATGGTGACTCCGGAGGAGAGCCGGGCGGCGTTGAGCGCGCCGGCCAGCCCGGCCAGCAGCCCGCTGAGCGTGTAGACGAGCATCTTCGTACGGGCGACGGGCAGGCCCATCAGCGTGGCGGCGTCGCTGCTGCCGCCGACGGCGAAGATCGACTGCCCGAACGAGGTGCGCTGGAGGAGGAGTCCGCCGAGGCCGAACAGCGCGAGGGCGATGAAGATCGGGTAGCCGAAGCCCCAGACGGCACCCTGGCCGAGTTCGGCGAAGGCGGAGTCCTTGGGCACCAGGTAGGTGGTGGCGCCCTCGTCGGTGAGGGCGAGGAGCAGTCCGCGCGCCCCCAGGAGGGTGGCGAGCGTGACGATGAACGGGGCCATTCCGGCGCGGGCCACGAGGAAGCCGTTGAGCAGGCCGATCGCACCGCACACCACCAGCGGGACCAGCAGGGCGGGCAGGACGCCCCATTGCGAGGCCCAGGCGGCGAGCACCCCGCCCAGGGCGAAGACCGACCCGACGGAGAGGTCGATGCCGCCGGTGATGATGACCATGGTCATCCCGAGCGCGACGACGGCCAGGAACGATGCCTGGACGGTCACTCCGCGGGCGTTGTCCAGGGTGGAGAACGTGGTCGGGTAGATGGAGGACGCGACGATCACGACCGCCAGGAAGACGACCAGGACGCCCTGGCGTTGCAGGAGTTCGGCGATCCGCCGGCCGGTCGTCCGCGATGCCGCGGGACCGGGCGCCGGCGGGGTGGCGCCGGAGGCGGCGGGGGTCTTGCGCGGGGCCGGGGCGGGGGCCGCCGGGGCAGGTGAGGTTTCGTTCATCGGGACCGACGCTCCCGGGCGACGTAGACGGCGGCGATGATGATGGCCGCCTGGGCGATCTGTGCGGTGGAGTCGGGCAGGTCGTGCTTGATGAGGGTGGCCCGAAGGAGCTGCATCAGCAGGGCGCCGGCGACGGTGCCGAGGACCCGGATGGAGCCGCCGTTGAGCGGGGTCCCGCCCACCACGACCGCCGTGATGGCGGAGAGTTCCATGAGGGTGCCGAGCGAGGAGGGGTCGCTGGCGGTGAGCCGGGCGGTGGCCAGGACTCCCGCGAGGGCGGCGAGCACCCCGCAGAGCACGTACACACCGATGAGGACCCGCCGTACGGGCAGTCCGGCCAGGGCGGCGGCGGAGCGGTTGCCGCCGATGGCGACGACCTGGCGCCCGAAGGTGGTCCGGGTGACCAGGAAGGCCACGGCGACGGCGAGGACACCGGCGATGAGGACGACCAGCGGGATGCCGAGGAAGGAGCCGGTGCCCAGGGAGAGCAGGTCGGGGTTGACGATCTGCTTGAGCTGGCTGTCCGCCATGACCAGGGCGAGGCCCCGGCCGCCGACGAACAGGGCGAGCGTGGCGACGATCGGCTGGAGGCCGACGAGCGAGACCAGGGTGCCGTTGACCGCTCCGACGAGGGCGCCGGCCAGCAGCGCCATGACGAGTGCGGGGACCAGTCCGTAGCCGAGGTAGAGCGGCAGCAGCGCGGCGGCCAGGGCCATGGTCGAGCCGACGGAGAGGTCGACGCCCTCGGTGCCGATGACGAGCGCCATGCCGAGGGCGACGATGACGATCGGGGCGACCTGGACGAGCTGGGTGCGCAGGTTGTCCACCGTCATGAAGTGCTCGGTGAACACGGCGTTGAAGACGAGGACGACCGCGACGGCGAGGTAGACGCCGTACTCCTGGTACCAGGCGGGGTCGCGCAGCCGGGCGAGCGGCCGGGCTGCGGGGGTGGTGACTGCGGCCTGGGTCATCGGGGGTCCTCCTTCGCGGCCGGCGCCTTGTCCGCGGCTGCCGGTGAGTGGTCGGCGAGCACTTCGAGCAGATGGCTCTCCGCCACCTCGTCGCCCGCCAGTTCGCCCGCGACCGCGCCGCCCCGCAGGACGACGATCCGGTCGGCGCCCTCGATCAGTTCCTCGATGTCGGAGGAGATGAGCAGGACGGCCAGGCCCTCGCGGGCGAGGTCGTCGATGAGGCTCTGGACCTCGGCCTTGGCGCCGACGTCGATGCCCCGGGTGGGTTCGTCGAGCAGCAGGACCTTGGGTTCCAGGCAGAGCCAGCGGGCCAGCAGCACCTTCTGCTGGTTGCCGCCGGAGAGCTCGCCGACCTTCTGCTCGGGGCTCGCCGCCTTGATCCTGAGTCGCTTCATGAAGATGTCGACTATGCGGTCCTGCTTGGCGCGGGAGACGATGCCGGCGCGGGAGAGCCGGGGCATCGCGGCCAGCACGATGTTCTCGCGGACCGAGAGCCCGGGCACGATGCCCTCGGCCTTGCGGTCCTCGGGCAGCAGGCTGATCCCGGCCCGGATGGCGCCGGCGGAGGTGAGGCGGCGCAGGGTGCGTCCGGCGATGCTCACCTCTCCGGAGTCCAGTGAGAGCGCTCCGGCGACGGCCTTCGCGGTCTCGCTGCGGCCGGAGCCGAGGAGGCCGCCGAGACCCAGGACCTCACCCGCGTACAGGTCGAGGGAGATGTCGTGCAGCTGGTGGGCGCGGGAGAGGCCGGTGGCGGTGAGGACGGGGGTGCGTGCGGCCTCGTGGCCCTCGGAGCCGAAGCTGGTGAGCCCTTCGCGGCGCACCTCGGCCATGTCGCGGCCGAGCATCATCGAGACGAGCTGCATCCGGTCGAGGTCGGCGAGGTCGCCGGTGTGGATGTGGTGGCCGTCGCGCAGGACGGTGACCCGGTCGCAGATCCGGTACAGCTCGTCCATGCGGTGGCTGACGTAGAGGACGGCGATCCCGCGTCCGCGGAGGTCCTCGATGACCCGGAAGAGGGTCTCGACCTCGCGGGGCTCCAGCGAGGAGGTGGGTTCGTCCATGATGACGACCTGGGCGTTCACCGAGACGGCGCGGGCCATCGCGACCATCTGCTGGGTGCCGATGCCCAGGGTGTGCAGGGGGCGCTTCGGGTCGACGCGGACGCCGAAGCCGTCGAGCAGTTCGCTCGCCTCGCGGTGCATCCGGGGGAAGTCGATCAGGCCGAAGCGGTTCTTGGGCTCGCGGCCGAGGAAGATGTTGCGCGCCACGCTCATCAGCGGGACGAGGTTCACCTCCTGGTAGATCGTGGAGATGCCGGCCTCCTGCGCCTCGAACGGCCGGGCGAACGCGATCGGTCGGCCGGCCAGCCGCAGTTCGCCCTCGTCGGGCCGGTAGACGCCGGTCAGCACCTTGATGAGGGTGGACTTGCCGGCTCCGTTCTCCCCCACCAGGGCGTGGGTCTCGCCGGCGCGCAGGGAGAAGGAGACGCCGTCGAGGGCGACGACGCCCGGGAACCGCTTGCTGACCGAGCGGGCCTCCAGGACGGCCGGTGCCGCGCCGGGCTCGTCCGCGAGGGCCGTTCCGGACGCGCTCCTCTCCCGCACATCGGCGGCCGGCTCCGGCGGCTGCGGTACTGCTTCGGGTGGTGCCATGGCTGGTCTTGGCCTTCCGCTCTTCCAAGGATGGGGGCCCGGTGGCCGCCGTGACGGGGGGGGTGCCACGGCGGCGGTGAACCGACGGAGCCGGTACGGGCAGGTGGGGCCGGCTGGGGTCAGAACGCGTTGCCCACCGTGGACTTGGCGTTGGACTCGTCGTAGGAGCGGTCGCTGATGATGACGTTCTCCGGGATCTCCTCGCCGCCGTAGAACTTCTGGGCGGTGGCGAAGGCCAGCGGGCCGAAGCGCGGGTTGGACTCGATGACGGCGTTGTACTCGCCGTTGACGATGGCCTGGACGGCGTTGCGGGTGCCGTCGACGGAGACGATCTTGATGTCCTTGCCGGGCTTCTTGCCGGCGGCCTTCACGGCGGTGACGGCGCCGAGGCCCATCTCGTCGTTCTCCGCGTAGATGGCGGTGATGCCGGGCTTGGACTGGATCAGCTGCTCGGTGACCTGCTGGCCCTTGTCGCGGGCGAACTCACCGGTCTGCTGGGCGACGATCTCCATGTCCGGGGCCTTGGCCTTGAGCTGGTCCACGAAGCCCTTGGTGCGGTCGGTGGTGACGTTGTTGCCCGACGAACCGAGGAGGATGGCGACCTTGCCCTTGCCGCCGGTCGACTTGATCATCGCGTCGGCGGCGCGCTTGCCCTGCTCCACGAAGTCGGAGCCCAGGAAGGCCACGTAGTCCTTGCAGGCGCCGGCGTTGAGCTTGCGGTCGACGGTGAGGACCGGGACCTTCTTGGCGGCGGCGGCCTTGAGGGCCGGCTCCAGGCCGTCGGAGTTCAGCGGGGCGACGATGAGGAACTGGGCGCCCTGGGCGAGCATGTCCTGGATGTCGCTGATCTGCTTGGACAGCTGCGACTGGGCGTTGGTGGTGAGCAGCTTCTTGACGCCGATCTTCTTCGCCTCGTCCTTGATGGACTGGGTCTCGGCGATACGGAAGGGGTTGGCCTCCTTCTCCGACTGGGAGAAGCCGACCACCGCGTCCTTCAGGTCGAGCTTCGGCGCGCCGTAGCTCTGCAGCGAGCAGCCCGAACCGGACGACGACTCGGGGGTCTTGGCCGCCTGCGCGGCCTGGCTGCTGTCGCTGCTCGCGTTGTTGTCCGAGCCTTCCGACTTGGAGCAGCCGGAAACGGCCAGCGTGGCGGTGGCGGCGAGGACGCAGGCCACGGCGAGGGTACGGGGTCGGCGCTGGATCATCATGCGCGGGGGCTCCTTGGCGGGATGACGGCACGCCGGAAGACGTGCGGTCGGTCATGGCTGGACGACGCATCGGCCGCTGCGCGGCGGCTGATGGCATTGCACTCACGGCCCCGCTAGGAGACGGTCCCTAGCTGCACAAACTGCGGTCGTGAGAGCCTGCGCGGCCTCTCGGCGGCTCGGTTTACAACGTTATATAGGCGGCGCGGCGCGGGCGGCAAGAGCGTTGTCGATGCGTTTCCAAAATGTGTCGGGAGGGACCTCACCCGGTTTCGGCGCCCGTCGGGGGAGATGCCGCCGCACCCCTGGACAGCCGCCCGACGGCGTGCTGTCATACCGCCGGAACCCTGTTTTCCAACGTTGCAGAAGAGGCACCGCACCCTCCGCCCGGATCGTGACGGCGCTCTTCGTCATGCCCGCGTCCGGACCGCACCGCCATCGCCGCATCCCCCCTCTTGTCATGCGCATTCCTTGAGCCGGAGTCCCGTGTCCGGCAGAGCAGGAGCCCTCTCCCATGCCCCTGAACCGCAGACAGCTCATGACCGGCGCCCTCGCCACCGTCGCCGCCACCACGGCCGCCGGCCGCTGGTCGGCCACCGCGACCGCCGCCGAGCACCGCGCGCGGCCCGCGCACGGCGGCCACTACTCCCCCAACGCCGCACCCCTGCACCCCACCGCCTTCCTGAGACTCCCGCCCGGCCAGGTCACCGCGCGCGGCTGGCTCGCCGGACAGCTGAAGCTCCAGCTGGACGGGCTGTGCGGCCGGTACGAGGAGTTCTCGCACTTCCTCGACTTCACGGCCACCGGCTGGGTCCGCCCCGAACTCGGCGGCTGGGAGGAGGTCCCGTACTGGCTGCGCGGCTACACCGACCTGGCGATCGTCACGGGCGACGCGAAGGCGCTCGCGGCGGTGCGCCGCTGGTTCGACGCGATCCTCGCCACCCAGCAGTCCGACGGGTTCTTCGGCCCGAAGGCACTGCGCACCTCGCTCAACGGCGGCCCGGACTTCTGGCCGTTCCTGCCGCTGGTGCAGGCCCTGCGTTCCTGGCAGGAGTACACCGGGGACGCCCGGATCATCCCCTTCCTGAGCCGGTTCTTCCGCTACATGAACGCCCAGGGCCCGGGCGCCTTCGACACCAGCTGGATCGCCCTGCGCTGGGGCGACGGCCTGGACAGCGTCTTCTGGCTGTTCAACCGCACCGGCGACACCTTCCTCCTGGACCTCGCCGACAAGATCCACGCGTACGGTGCCGACTGGGGCGACAACCTGGTCAACCCGCACAACGTGAACATCGCCCAGGGCTTCCGCGAGCCCGCCCAGTACGCGCTGCGCAGCGGCTCGGCCCAGGACACCCGGGACACGTACGGGACGTACGGCAAGGCCATGGACCCGTACGGGCAGTTCCCCGGCGGCGGCTTCGCCGGGGACGAGAACGCGCGGCCCGGGCACGGCGACCCCCGGCAGGGCTTCGAGACCTGCGGGATCGTGGAGTTCATGGCCAGCCACCAGCTGCTGACCCGGATCACCGGCGACCCGCTGTGGGCCGACCGCTGCGAGGAGCTGGCGTTCAACTCGCTGCCCGCCTCCCTCGACCCGTCGGGGAAGGCGGTCCACTACATCACCAGCGCCAACAGCGTCGACCTGGACAACGTGCCCAAGTCGGAGCGCCAGTTCCAGAACGGGTTCGCCATGCAGGCGTTCCTGCCCGGCGTCGACCAGTACCGCTGCTGTCCGCACAACTACGGCATGGGCTGGCCGTACTTCACCGAGGAGCTGTGGCTCGCCACTCCCGACGGTGGGCTGGCCGCCGCGATGTACGCCGCCTGCACGGTGACGGCCAAGGTCGCCGACGGCACCGAGGTCACGTTCACCGAGGAGACGGACTACCCCTTCAAGGAGACCGTCACCCTCACCCTCAAGGCCCCGAGGCGGCTGGCCTTCCCGCTGGTGCTGCGCGTGCCCGCCTGGTGCGACGCCCCCGAGATCACGGTGAACGGGCGGCGCGTGGACGCCCCGGCCGGCCCCGCCTTCACCCGGATCGACCGCACCTGGGCCGACGGGGACCGGGTCGCCCTGCGTTTCCCGCAGCGCACCACCGTACGCACCTGGGCACACAACCACGGCTCCGTCAGCGTGGACCGCGGCCCGCTCACGTACTCGCTGCGCATCGGCGAGACGTACGAGCGCATCGGCGGCAGCGAGCAGTTCCCCGAGTACGCGGTCCACGCGACGGGCCCGTGGAACTACGGGCTCGTCCTGGACGCGAAGAAGCCCGCCGCCTCCCTGCGCCACCACACCGCCCGCGGGGTGAAGGGCGGCAACCCCTTCACGCTCGACGGGACCCCGCTGTCCATCACCGCGAAGGCGCGCCGCATCCCGGAGTGGACGGCCGACCACGAGCACGTGGTGGCCCCGCTCCAGGACTCGCCGGCCCGCAGCACCGAGCCGGTGGAGGAGGTCACCCTCATCCCGATGGGAGCGGCACGGCTGCGCGTCACCTCGTTCCCGACCGCCGCCCCGGACGCGGAACCGTGGCTCGCGGACCGCTGGTACCGCATCCGCAACCGGCACTCCGGCAAGGTCCTCGGCGTGGACGTCATGTCCACCGCCAACAGCGCGCACGTGGTGCAGTTCGGGGACACGGGCACCGACGACCACGACTGGCGGCTGGTCGCGGAAGGGGACGGCTGGTACCGCGTCCGCAACCGCCACTCCGGCAAGGTGCTCGGCGTCGACACCATGTCGATGGACGACAGCGCGCACGTCGTCCAGTTCGACGACAACGGCACCGACGACCACCTCTGGCAGCTCGTCCCGGACGGCGACGGCTGGTACCGCATCCGCAACCGCCACTCCGGCAAGGTCCTCGGCGTCGACAACATGTCCACGGCCGACAGCGCCCATGTCGTCCAGTTCGACGACAACGGCACCGACGACCACCTCTGGCAGCTCGTCTGATTCCGGGCGCTCCGCGCACTCCCCCCATACCGCTCCCGTCCCCGGGGGCCGAACCGAATCAAGGAGACGAACCTGTGAGCCGTTTACGTGTGCCCGGCCGGAGGCCGTGGTGGAGACGGGCGATCGCGACGACCGGCCTGCTGGCGCTGGTGTCCTCCGCGCTGGTCGGGGTCGGCGCCTCGCCGGCCGGTGCCGCGTCCTGGTCGCCCAAGACGCCGCCGATGACGACGCCCTGGACCAGTCAGGTCCCGGTCGACAAGCCGCTGCCGGAGTACCCGCGCCCGCAGCTGACCCGGTCCGACTGGGCCAACCTCAACGGGATCTGGGACTTCGCGGTGACCGGCCGGGACGCCGGGCAGCCGTCCTCGTGGCCGGAGCAGATCCGGGTGCCGTTCGTCGCCGAGTCCGCGCTCTCCGGCATCCAGCGCAGGATCACCGAGAACGACAAGCTCTGGTACAAGCGCACCTTCACCGTCCCGACGAACTGGAACGGCCGCCGGACCGTGCTCAACTTCGGCGCGTCCGACTGGCAGACCACGGTCTGGGTCAACGGCACCCAGGTGGGCGCGCACAAGGGCGGCTACGACTCGTTCTCGTACGACATCACGCCGCAGCTGAACGGCGGTACGAACACGATCGTGGTGTCCGTCTACGACCCGACGCAGACCGGCGGCCAGGCGGTCGGCAAGCAGCGCATCAATGATGTGCGGCCGCACAGCGGGGGCGGGATCTTCTACACCGCCGCCTCCGGCATCTGGCAGACGGTGTGGCTGGAACCGGTCGCCGCCGCGCACATCACCCGGCTGGACATGACGCCGAGCCTGGGCGACAGCACCCTGCGGGTCAAGGTGCAGGCCGCCTCCGCCTCCGGGCGTACGACCAGGGTCACCGTGTCCAGCGGCGGCGCGGTGGTCGGCTCGGCCACGGGTCCGGTCGGCTCCACGGTCTCCGTACCGGTGCCGAACACGCGTCTGTGGACTCCGGACGACCCGTTCCTCTACGACGTCAGGGCGGAACTGCTCGACGGTACGGCGGTGACGGACTCGGTCGGCAGCTACACCGGGATGCGCTCGATCGCGATCGCGAAGGTCGACAACGTCCTGCGGCCGGTGCTGAACGGCACGTTCGTCTTCCAGACGGGCACCCTGGACCAGGGCTACTGGCCGGACGGCATCTACACCGCGCCGACCGACGCCGCCCTGAAGTCGGACCTCCAGGCCCACAAGGACCTCGGGTTCAACATGGTCCGCAAGCACATCAAGGTCGAACCGCAGCGCTGGTTCTACTGGGCGGACAAGCTGGGCCTCCTGGTCTGGCAGGACATGCCGGCCATGGACACCGGCAAGTCCCCGAGTGCGGCGGCCCGCACCCAGTGGGAGGCCGAGTTCCACGCGATCATCGACCAGCACCGCAGCTCTCCGTCGCTGGTGATGTGGGTGGACCAGAACGAGGGCTGGGGGCAGTACGACCAGGCCAGGATCGCGAACGAGGTCAAGGCGTACGACCCGACCCGGCTGGTCGACAACATGAGCGGGGTCAACTGCTGCGGCTCGGTGGACGGCGGCAACGGTGACGTCGTGGACAACCACATCTACGTCGGCCCGGGCAACACCGCGCCGACCGCGACCCGGGCGGCCGTCCTCGGCGAGTTCGGCGGGCTGGGGTACAAGGTCCCCGGGCACGAGTGGTTTCCCGGCGGCGGCTTCAGTTACGAGGACCAGCCCAGCATCGCCGCGCTGAACAACCGGTTCACCGGGCTGATCGACGGCATCCGCATCGGCCAGCTCCCCGCAGGGCTCTCCGCCTCGGTGTACACCGAGATCACCGATGTGGAGAACGAGGCCAACGGGCTGCTCACCTACGACCGCCAGGTCGTCAAGGTGGACACGGCCCGGGTGCGGGCCGCGAACCAGGCCCTCATCAACGCCTCGAAGAACCCGGCCCCGCCGGTGACCCTGCCCACCGGGGGCTACACGTCCCTGCGGGTCACCACGCCCGGGTACACCAACAAGTATCTGCGCCACCAGGACTCGCTGGCCTTCACCGAGGTGGTCGACGGCAACAGCGGCGCGCTGCTGAAGAACGACGCCACCTGGAAGATCGTGCCGGGCCTGGCGAACGGCAACTGCTACTCGTTCGAGTCGCGCAACTACCCGGGCGAGTATCTGCGCCACCGGGACTTCCGGGTCCGCCGCGAGGCGAACGACGGCTCCGCGCTCTACAGGGCGGACGCCACCTGGTGTGCGGTCGCCGGCTCCGGCGGTGTGCGGCTGACCAGCGCGAACCTGCCGGGCAGCTATCTGCGGCACATCAACTCGGAGGTATGGCTGGCCACCCCGGGCGGCGGGCACGACTGGGACAACCCGGCCACCTTCACCGAGGACACCACCTGGGCGGTGGAGGCGCCCTGGGCCCCCTGAGATGAGCTGAGTACCGGGGTCCGGCGGCCTGGCCGCCGGACCCCGGTTTCGTCATGCGTCGCCCATGACCAGGCCCTCGATGGTGTGCTTCTGCACGATGGGCGCGAGCTCATCGACGACCGGGCAGCCCAGGTGTGCCCGGACCCGCTCGGGCAGCGACTCCCAGAAGCCCCGGGTGACCGCCATGTCGTGGTGGCCGTCGTTCCCCGCTCCCGGGGCGTCCACGCCGAGGACCAGGACCGGGCGCGGGTCCTGCGACTGGTTGGCCGTGCCCCGGTGGATGGTCAGGGCCGAGCGCGCCGAGATGTCGCCGCGCTGCGGGTGCTTGCGCTCGGCCAGGGCCTCGTAGCGCGGGTAGTCCTCACGGCGCGGGAACATCGCGTGCCCGAAGCGGGCGTCGTCGTCCCACTGGGTGCCGGGCGCGATCTCGAACGGGCCCATGTCCGCGCGGGTGTCGACGGCGGTGAGGTTGAACGCCAGCGAGGTGAGCCTGCGGTCGCGGCGGGTCTCCTCCGGCATCGGGAAGTCGCGGTGCCAGGGCTGGTTCACCGCCCCGGCCAGCGGCACGTCGAAGCCCAGCTCCACGATCCGGTAGCCGGGGCCGAGCACCGCCTCGCTCACCGCGCGCACCCAGGGGTGGTCGACCAGGTCCACGAAGCCGCGCAGCTGCTCCGGGTGGATCTCCACGTAGTAGCGGTGCGGGCCGCGGCCGACCGCGCCGCCTTCCCGGCCGCGCGCCTCGGCGAACGCCGCGTCGATGTCCTCGCGCATCCGGTCCGCCCACTCCGGGGCGAACGCCCCGCGGCAGGCGGTGATCCCCGGGCCGTACAGGTCGCGCACCGCGTCCTCGGCGGGCGGGAAGGGGGCGGTGGTGGTCGCGGTCTCGGTCATGGTGTGGTCCTTCCTTCGTTCGGAGCACCCTCATATTGCAACGTTGCAACCAACGTGGCAAGGGTGTGGACGGGGAGACCTCGCGCCACCTGTTACGGTCACTGCGCACAGCCCGCCGGCAGAGAGCAGGAGCACCGAACGTGGCAGCGAGACTCAAGGACGTGGCCGCGCTCGCGGGCGTGTCCGTCAGGACCGTCTCCAACGTGGTGAGCAACGCCGCGGCCGTGGCCCCCGGCACCCGGGCCCGGGTGCTCGCCGCGGTGGAGGAGCTGGGCTACCGGCCCAACCTCGCCGCCCGCAACCTCCGTCAGGGCCGCACGGGGCTCATCGGGGTGGCCGTCCCGGAGATCCACTCCCCCTACTTCGGCGCGCTGACGGGCCTGCTCATCGACGCGGCCCAGGAGCGCGGCTGGACGGTGCTCGTGGAGCGGACCGGGGGCCGGGCGGACCTGGAGCGGAGGCTGCTGGACGGCTCCGAGGGGCACCAGGTGGACGGGATGGTCATCAGCCCGTGGTCGACGTCCCCCGCCGCACTGGCCTCGCTCGCGGGCGGCCTGCCGCTCGTCGTGCTCGGCGAACTCGATCCGCACGGGTCCATCGACCATGTGGCCCTGGACAACGTGGCGGCGGCCCGGGACGCGGCCCGGCATCTGGTGGCGGCCGGCCGCCGGCGGATCGCCGCGATCGGCCTCCAGTCCGCGCTGGGCCACGGCACCGCCGAGCTCCGGGCCGAGGGCTTCCGGCTGGGGCTCGCCGAGGCGGGGCTGAGCCCGGCCGCCGAGGTGGAGGTGGCGGACCTGCACCGGGAGGAGGGGGCGCGGGCGCTGCGCGAGCTGCTGGAGCTGCCGGAGCGCCCGGACGCGGTGTTCTGCTTCAGCGACGAACTGGCCCTGGGGGCGCTGCGGGCGGCCGGCGAGCGGGGGGTGCGGGTGCCCGAGGAGCTGGCGCTGGTGGGCTTCGACGACATCGAGGACGGGCGGTTCTCCACGCCTTCGCTGACCACGGTCTCGCCCGACCTGGCGCAGATCGCCGAGCGGGCGGTGCAGTGCCTGAGCGAGCGCGTGCTCGGGCGGCTCTCGGGGCTGGCGGCGCGCCGGATCGTGGTGCCGCACCGGCTGGTGGTGCGGGAGAGCAGCGGAGGGTAGCCGGGCGGGCAGCCGGAAGCTCCCGGCGGTGCGGGCCCGTGCCGCGCACCGCCGGGAGCGGTTCTGGGAGCGGGGGGGCTTACGCCTTCCCGCCGTCGTAGAGCGCGGTCACCTCCTGGTCGGTGAGCGCCTTGTCGTACACCTGGACCTGGTCCACGGAGCCGTTCCAGAAGTCGGTGTTGTTGCCCGACCACTTGGCGCGCCCCACGGACAGGGCGCCGCTGCTGACGTCGGCCGATCCGGCCGCGGTGGTGGAGGCGAGCTTGCCGTCCACGTACAGCTTGATCTGGTCACCGCTGCGGACGCCGACCAGGTGGTACCAGTGGCCGAGCTCCGGGGTCATCTCCGCCCGGGCCCGGTGGGCGCCGGGGGTGGAGAAGGCGAACGCGCCCTGACCGTACTGGAGGTAGAACGGGTTCTCCTGGCGCCGGCCGTCCTGGCTGACGACGGTGGCGTAGTTGCCCGGGAGGGCGTCCAGGGAGGCCCAGGCCGAGACGGTGTAGTCGCCGGTGGTGTCGACGACCGGGCCGTCGGTCTCCGCGTACTGGCCCTCACCGTTGAACTTCAGCGCCGAGCCGTGCACGCCGGGGGTCCAGGACGTGCCCTCGGAGAGGGTCAGGTCCTTGTGGTTCGGGCCGCTGTCGGCGGCCTTGGTGCCCTTGTTCTCGTCCAGCGACCAGGAGCCGCCGCCCTTGACCGGGGTGCGGGTGCCGGCCGCGGCGCCGGCGGCGATGACCTCGCGGTTGATCTCGCGGACCTGGGCGGCGTCGACCTTGATCTCGCGGCGGTCGTACGTCCAGAGGCCGTTGAGCTCGTTCTCCAGGTCGGTCACCTGGGTGTAGATGGAGCCGGAGAGTTCGGCGCCGGCCGCTTCCAGGTAGTACGTGCGGGTGTTCTCGACGTACTTGGCGGTCAGTGCGGCCTTGTCGGCGACACCGCTGTAGATCACGGTCGGGGCGCCGGGCCACATGTGACCGGGCATCCGCAGCGTGAAGCCGCCGTGCTCGCCGTCCATCGCGGCGCGGTTCGCGTCCGGGAAGGCCGGGTCGGTGTTGTTGTAGTCGTGGTGGTCGATGATGTCGCCCTTGCCCGAGTCACCCTTCGAGTTGCAGCAGTTGACACCGCTGTGGGCGTTGACGATGCGGGAGGGGTCGGCGGCCTGGACCTTCTCGGTGATCTTCCCGGTCTCGGTGCGGTCCCATTCGCCCCAGCCTTCGTTGAAGACGATCCAGGAACCGATCGAGGGGTAGTTGTGCAGCTGCTTCATCATCTCGGCGCCCTGGTCGAGGAAGGCCTGGTGGCCCTTCTCGTTGGTGAGGTTGCCGGAGACGAAGTCCTGCCACACGAACAGACCGAGCTGGTCGGCGTGGTAGTACCAGCGGGCGGGCTCGACCTTGATGTGCTTGCGCACGGAGTTGAAGCCGAGGTCCTTCTGCGCCTTCAGGTCGAAGACCAGCGCGTCGTCACTGGGCGCGGTGTTCAGACCGTCCGGGTAGAAGCCCTGGTCGAGCTGGGCGAGCGAGAAGAACGGCTTCCCGTTGAGGACGATCTTCTGGTAGCCGCCGACCTTGGCGATGCCGACGGAGCGCATGCCGAAGTAGCTGTCGACGGAGTCCTTGGAGCTGCCGTCCTTGAGGGTGACCTCCAGGTCGTACAGGTACGGGTCGTCCGGGGTCCACAGGTGCTGCTTGGCGACCGGGAGGCTCAGCTCGCGGTTGGCCGGGCCGCTGATCCTGCCGACGACCTTGCCCTTCTTGTCACGGGCGACGGCGGTGACCGTGGCGGACTTCGAGGCGCTCTCGGAGTTGACCGTCAGGGCGAGGTTGCCCTTGTCGATGTCCGGGGTGGTCGTCAGGGAGTCGACGGCCGCCGGGGCGACGGGCTCCATCCAGACGGTCTGCCAGATGCCGGAGGAGGCGGTGTAGAAGATGCCGCCCGGGTTGGCCGACTGCTTGCCGGTGGGCTGGTCGGGGCCGGTGGTGTCGGTGACCCCGACGACGATCTCCTGGGGGCCGCTGCCCTTGATCGCGTCGGTGATGTCGGTGGTGAAGGCGGTGTAACCGCCGGTGTGCTCGGCGACCTTCTTGCCGTTGACCCAGACGGTGGCCTGGTAGTCGACGGCACCGAAGTTGAGCTTCAGCCGGTTGCTCTTGCCGTGCTTGTCGCCCTTGACGGCCCAGTTCTTAGGGACGGTGACGAGCTTGCGGTAGAACATGTGGTCTTCGTGGCGCTCCAGACCGGAGAGCTGCGACTCGACCGGGTACGGCACGGTGATGCGCTCACCGAGCTTCTTGCCGAAGACGGGCTTCTCGCCGGCCTTGGCGCCGGCGAACTCCCACTGGCCGTTGAGGTTCTTCCACTGGTCGCGCACCTGCTGCGGCCGGGGGTACTCGGGCAGCGGGTGGTCGCGGTCGACCTTGTCGCCCCACTTGGTGGTGAGGCGGTGCGTGGAGTTGTTGGTGGCCGTGCGGTTGATCTCGGGGACGGTCTCGCCGCCCGCCTTCAGGCCGGCCTTGCCGTCGTACGCGATCTTGACGCGCTGGTCCTTGAGGACGGCCGCGTCCAGCTTGACGACGAGTTCCTTGCCGCCGCGGGTCCGGGTGACGGACTTGACCGGCATCGGGGTGGTGTCGGCCTCGATGGTGAGGTGGTTCTTCAGGTCCGCGTAGTCGCTGACCTTGTCGTCGAAGACGGCGTGCAGCTCGGTGCCGTTGTCCGCGACGCTCAGCCCGACCGGGTAGACCTCGAAGTCGGCGGGCGGGGTGAAGGCGGACTCCGGGACGAACTGCCTGGCCAGCTTCGGGCTGGACCAGCGCAGGAACATGTTCGCGCCGCCGGTGTCCTGGAACATCTCCAGCTTGAACTCGTGCGCCTCGCCGGCCTTGAGCGTGATCGGCTCGCTGGTCTGCTCGTTGTCCCAGTCGGGCTGCCAGTGGTCGATGACGGCCTTGCCGTCGATGAAGAGCCGGAAGCCGTTGTCGCCGCTGGCGGAGAAGGTGTAGTCGCCGTCCTCGGGAGCGGTGAGGAAACCGGTCCAGCGGGCGGTGGTGTTCTCGGTCTGCCCGGTGGTCGACTCGAACGTTCCCGTGAGGCCGGGGAAGTTGATGTTCGGTTCGAGGGCGACCCCGCCGAGCTTGGCGAAGTCCCGCGCGCCGGGCGCGGACATGCTGAAGTACTCGCCCTTCAGCCCGTGGACGGTGGTGGCCGGGTCACCGGCCTTGAAGGTGGTCGAGGCGGCGCTCGCCGGGGCGGCCGCGGCGGCCGGGACGAGCGTGGCACCGAGGGGGATGAGCAGCGCGGCGGCGCAGGCCGCCGTCCTGAACAGAGCGCGGGGGCGGGGCGTTTGTGGTCTCAAGGCGTCGTCCTGTCGAGAGAGCTGAAGTGCCTCGAACCTGTGAGGCACAGCACACAATCGAACATTGAGCCACAGCATCAAACGCAAAACAACAGTCGTGCGCGAGGATTTTTCAACGATAGAAAGAACGGTCGGCGCGCGCCCCGCGAGGGAGCACGCAGACCGCCCCCTTCGCACACCTTGGGTGCGAAGGGGGCGGCCGGGTACGAAAGGGCGGACCCTGAGGACGGGTCAGATGGCGTAGCCGTACGGGGCGGGGGCGTGCACCGTGCCGTTCAGCGCGCCGGCCGCGTCCCGGGCCCAGGAAGGGCTGCGCAGCAGCTCGCGGCCGAGGAGGACGGCGTCCGCGCGGCCCTCGGTGAGGATCTTCTCGGCCTGCTGCGGGTCCGTGATGAGGCCGACGGCCGCCACCGGCAGCGAGGTCTCCCGCTTCACGCGCTCGGCGAAGGGCACCTGGTAGCCCGGACCGGTGGCGATACGGGCGCGGGGCGCGTTGCCGCCGGTGGAGACGTCGAGCAGGTCCACCCCGTGGTCCCGCAGGAGCGCCGCGAGGCGAACGGTCTCGTCGGCCGTCCAGCCCTCGCGCTCGTCCTCGGGGTTCTCGGTGAGCCAGTCCGTCGCGGAGACGCGGAAGAAGACCGGCAGTTCCTCGGGCCACACCTCGCGTACGGCGTCGACCACCTGGAGGGCGAGGCGCACGCGGTTCTCGAAGCTCCCGCCGTACTCGTCGGTGCGGTGATTGCTGTGCGGGGAGAGGAACTGGCCGATGAGGTAGCCGTGCGCACCGTGCACCTCGGCGACCTGGAAGCCCGCGTCGAGGGCGCGGCGGGCGGCCTGGCGGAAGTCGTCCACGACGCCCGCGATCTCGTCGGTGGTCAGCTCGTGCGGGACCGGGTAGCCCTCGTCGAACGGCAGCGGGCTGGGGCCGACCGGGGTCCAGCCGTGCGCCTCGGGGCCGACGGGGCCGCCGCCGGTCCAGGGGGCGGCGGTCGACGCCTTGCGCCCGGCGTGGGCGAGCTGGATGCCCACGACCGAGCCCTGCGCCTTGACGAACTCGGTGATCCGGCGGAACGCCTCGACCTGGGTGTCGTTCCAGATGCCGAGGTCGGCCGGGCTGATGCGGCCCTCCGGGCTCACGGCCGTGGCCTCGGTGAGGATCAGGCCGGTGCCGCCGGTGGCACGGGCCGCGAGGTGGGCGAAGTGCCAGTCGTTGGGCACACCCGTCTCGGGCCCCTCCACCGCGGCGCTGTACTGGCACATCGGCGCCATCCACACCCGATTGGGCACGACAAGCGACCTGAGGGTGCAGGGCTCGAAGAGGGCACTCACGACGGACTCCGTTTCGCCGGGTACGGAAGGATCGCTAGTACGATACATCCCGTAGTACGACGCCCGTCAAATTACGACCCCTCTCGTACAAGTGGCCCGCGGCCTCGCCGGGGCGGGGTCAGCGGGGTTTCAGCGGGTACGAGCTGCGGCCGGCCGCGTCGTCTATCTCGTCATGCGCCTTGGTCAGCAGCTTCATCGCCAGTTCGTTGAGCGCCCTGGCCCCGGCGATCTCCTCCCCCACCCGGGGCTGCTCGGCGTCGGAGGGGTGGCGGCTGGCGTAGCCGTGGGCGCGCACCTCCTGTCCGTCGGAGAGCCGCACCAGGGCGGCCGCGCGGGTGCGGTGGGTGTCCTCCTCGAATGCGAGCTCGATGTGCCATCCGACAGCGGTTCGGGTCATGGGGTCCACCTCCGGAAGATCTCCCTTCCAGGGTGCGCCCGCCGCCGGGCCGCGCGCGAACGGGCGGCCCTCGCTCAGGCGCCCGGCAGCCGGCCCCGGCGCCGGAGCGGGATGGCGGCGTCGGCGTCGTACATCTGGTTCCAGCTGCGTCCGGCGCCGGACGCCCAGGTGACGTGGGCGGTGCCGGCTTCGACGCGGACGGCCTCCACGGTCATGGCGCGGTCGCCGTCACGCACATCGCCCCGGTGCAGTTCGTCCGCCCGGACGGTGACGGGCTCGGCCGGCCCGCTCTCGGCCTCGTCCGCCGCGAGACCGAGAGCGGCGGCCAGTTCCCGGGCCCGGGCCGGGGTGCACAGGAAGGTGCGCTCGCCGGACGGGGTGGCGACCGTGATCCCGACCTCCGCCCCGGCGGGGGCGACCTCCAGGATTCCGCCGCCCCTGTGCTCGTCCGTCATCGTGCGCACCTTCCCGTGTACGTTCCGTGCCCCCCGGGCTCAGTCCAGCCGGAGGCTTTCCGGCGGGCCCAGGTAGCTCGGTTCGAGGCCGCCGGTGTCGATCACCAGGTTCTGGAGGACCACCGTCGGGTCGACCATCCAGAATTTCAGCACATGCGTCCCGGGGCCGGCGATGCGGTGGACCGTGCCGGTGATGTTGACGTTGTCAGAGGTGTGCCGGGCCCACTGGGCGTTCATGGTCCCGTCGTCGGCCCCCGTCGCCTTCGTGACGTTCACCCGCTGCGGGGCGGCGTCGTCGAAGGAGACCGCGTACGTCAGCCCGTCGGTCGGCAGCGCGTTGTTACGGGGCGAGAGGTACGCGTACACGGTGACCGGCCCGGTGGTGAAGAGGCTGACCCGGTACTCCAGGCGCGGGCTCCGGCCGCCGGGCGTCCGGCGGGCGGCAGTGACCGGGAAGGGCTCCATGCCGGCCCCGGTGCGACCGATGTCCGGGATGCGCTGCCAGCTGACGCCCCCGCCGCCGACCGCCCGGTGGTAGTGGTCGGCCTCGATGGACACGTGTCCCCCGGCCTCCACGAAGCCGCCGAGCCGGGACCGGGAGAGCGTCGGGCGGTCCGCCACCGCCGTCACCGTCACCTCGGCCCCGTCCGGCCCGGTGACGGTGACCGGGACGCGGGTGACGCCCTTGGGCGCGCGGTCCCAGTCGACGCGCAGGGTGATCCGGTCCTGCGTGGTGACGCGTCCGCGCACCCGGTCGGCGGTCAGCCAGGACGCTCCGGTCCGCACCCGGTAGTCGAACGGGGCGCGGCCCCGGTTGAACACCTCGATGTACTGCGCGGGCCGGGTCTGATAGGGGCTGAACACCGGCAGCACGGCGGGCGCGGTCTCGTGCGGCCACCACGCCGTGGAACCGTCGACGGCGACACCCATCGCGGCCGCCGCCGGCAGGTCGATGCGCTTGACGGCCGGGAAGAGCACGTCCTTGATGGCGACGTTGTCGATCTCGGGCTGCTGCCAGGGCGCGTTGGGCCCATAGCGTTCGACGTCGCCGTAGTCGATGTGCGGCTGGGTCTGGAAGCCCTGCCACTTGCCGCCCGCGACCTTCTTGTTGAAGCGGTCGGCCAGGGCGAGGTCGTCGGCGAGCCGCGCCTCCGCGGTGGCCGCCAGCTCGTTGGTGAGGGCCCGGCCCTGGGCCGCGTAGTGGATGTTGGTGAACTCCGCCTCGCGCAGCGCGTACAGGTTGGCGGTGGCCGCGACCTCGTAGCCGACCAGTTCGTACCAGGCGTCCTGCGCGGAGGCGGGCAGCCTGCGCCCGATCCGCCCGGCGCGCTCGCCGAGCCGGCGCCACTCGTCCGTGACGCGTTCCAGCTCGCGGTAGTGGACGAGGCTGAAGGGGGTCGCCCGGTCGTCGTAGACCACGGCCGAGCTGTCGGTCGCGGGGTCCTTGGCCGGGTCGAGGGTGATGCGCCGGTTGAGCAGTTCGGGCTTGCGGCGGGCCTGGAGCCGGGCGTACTCACGCAGGACGGAGGCGATCTCGGCGGCCTGCTTCTCGCCGAAGTTCTGCCGGGCGTACGTCTCCTCCCACTCCGGCAGCCGGTCCAGGGTCCAGCGCTCCGGGTTCCAGGCGTACTCCAGGAAGAACTGCGTGGGCAGCTCGTTGCCCTTGAGGTCCCCGACGTTGGTGACCCAGAGGCCGTGGTTGCCGTACGCGTGGCACTGGTGGAGCTGGTCCCACATGTTGGGGAGGGACGCGGTGTCGACCCACTTGTAGTTGCGCCCGACGCCCACGTAGTCGAAGTGGTAGTACAGCCCGTAGCCGCCCCGCCTCGGGCCCTCGGCGGGGTCGGGGAGCTTGCGGACATTGGCCCAGTTGTCGTCGGTGAGCACCACGGTGACGTCGTCGGGAACGCGCAGGCCCCGGTCCCAGTAGCGCTGGACCTCCTTGTAGAGGGTCCAGACCTGCGGGATGGTGGTGACGTCCTTGCCGGAGACCTCGGCGAGGATCTGCCGTTGGGTGGCGATGATCTCGCTCATCAGCTCGATGCCGTCGCCGTCCGGGAGGCTGACGTCGCCGTTGCCGCGCATGCCGAGCGTGACGACGCCCTCGAAGTCCTCGTCCTTCATCCGGCGGATGCCGTCCGCCCAGTACGCCTTGAGCGCGTCGGCGTTGCGCCGGAAGGACCACTCGCCGGTGCCGCCGTAGGGGTCGTGGCCGGGGGTGGTGATGGTGCCCTCGCTGTCGCGCACGGCGGCGACGGCGTGCCGGTTCCACTCCTCGATGCCGCGCATCATGGGTGCCTCGTGCGAGGTGCCCATGACGACGCCGTACGCCTTGGCGGTGGCGTGGTTGAGCGGATCGTCCTCGGCGAAGGCACGGCCCCAGACGGCCGGCCACAGGTAGTTGGCCTTGAGCCGGAGCATGACCTCGAAGACACGGGCGTAGAAGTCCGCGTTGAAGCCGCCCTCGAAGCCGGGCGCCTTGCCGGGGCCGAAGTACGCGGGTGCCCAGGTGCCGAGCGCCGGGTTCTCGTCGTTGATGAAGAAGCCGCGGTACTTCACGGCCGGGGTGCCCTGGGTGTGCCGTCCGGGCAGTACGTGGATCTCGTCGCGCTGCACGGGGACGACGTCGTCCCACCAGTACCAGGGCGAGACGCCGATGCCGCGCGAGACGTCGTAGGCGCCGAAGATCGTCCCGCGCTGGTCGCTGCCCGCGATGACGAGGGCGCGCTCGACACCGGGCAGCGGGTGCTCGACGACGGTCTGGAGGCTCGTCTCCCACTTGCCCCGGATCGAGGAGACGTCGAGCCGGCCGTCGGCGACCAGCCGGTCGATCAGGGGGCTTCGGCCCACGGTGCCGACGACGGTGATCTCGCGGGCCTTGGGCACCGCCCCGTGCGACAGGGCGGGGCGGACCCCGGTGACGCGTTCGATGTCGTCGCGGAGGTCGCCGGCGACCCTGACGACGCCCGGCCAGTCGCGGTCGCTGACCAGGAGCGGTGCCGCCCGTCCGTGCCTGACCAGCGGGAAGCTGCCGCGCCGCGCGGTGAACGAGATGTAGGCGCCGGGGTCGGTGGGCCGGGGCGCGGGGCCGTGGCCGGTGGCGGACGCCTCACCGGTCAGTCCGACGAGGGAGCCGAGGGGTGTGGCGGTGAGTGCGGTGAGGCCCAGGCCGAGGCCGAGGACCGATCTGCGGGTGGCCCGGCGGGGCGTGCCGTTGGCGGAGCTGCCGGGGCCGGGAGTGTCGCTGTCCATCCTGCTCTCCTTCTCCGTACTCAGTTACGGCCGCCGGCGAGCAGCAGGTCGTCGCGCAGGGCGCTGTAGGCGGGCTTGGCCTTGTAGTCCTCGTCGAAGAGGTTGGCCGCGCCCTCGCCCTCGAAGGTGCCGGGCACCCAGGAGTACTTGTCGGTGAAGCCCCACACCGTGAAGTCGGTGCACTTGCGGGTGAGCAGGCAGCCGCGCAGGAGCACGTCGTAGCCCTCGGCCTGCGCCTCCTGCTTGGTGCTGTCGGAGGGCATCGGGATGCGGACGTCGGCCTCGGTGATCGCGGTCTCCAGGCCGAGGTCGTCGAACCGCTTCATGTTCTCGGCGATGTCGTGGGGCGCGTTGTACTGGACGGACAGGTGGCCCTGGATGCCGACGCCGTGGACCGGTACGTGCTGCTTGCGCAGCTTGACGACCAGGTCGTAGAGGGCGGTGCTCTTCGCGTTGACGCCCTCGATGTTGTAGTCGTTGATGAAGAGCTTGGCCTTCGGGTCGGCCTCGTGGGCCCAGCGGAAGGCGTCCGCGATGTAGCCGGGGCCCAGCTTCTGGAGCCAGATGCTGTCGCGCAGGCTGCCGTCCTCGTTGAACGCCTCGTTGACGACGTCCCACTGCCAGATGCGGCCCTTGAAGTGGCGGGCCTCGTCGGTGATGTGCTTGCGCAGGATGGCGCGCAGCTCGTCGGCGGTGAAGTCGCCGGTGGTGAGCCAGGCGGGCAGCTGGTTGTGCCAGAGCAGGGTGTGGCCGCGCACGAGCTGGCCGTTGGCACGGGCGAAGTCGACCAGCTTGTCGGCCTCCTTCCAGTCGTACTGGCCGCGGTTCGGCTCGACGACCTCCCACTTCATGACGTTCTCGGGGGTGACCGAGCTGAACTCGCCCGCGGCCTTGGCGCGGTAGGGCGCGTCGTCCGCCAGGGCCGCCATGTCGACGGCGGTGCCGATGCGCACACCCGACCGCAGACCGAGGGCGCCGAGGGTGGTGGCCCGCGTGTCCTGGTGCCCGCGTCCGTGGTCGTCGCGGGCGAAGGCGTTGATGGTGCCCGGGGCGAGCAGGGCCGCGGCGGCGGTGCCGACCAGAACAGCCTTGATTGGCTTGCGCATGACAGAAACCCTTCGAGAGAGCGCGCACGACCGGTCCCCGGTGACCGAGGGGGCGTGCGCGGGAACGGGTGTTTCGAAAGTTTCGTGGATCTCTGGACCGGGCGGGGGCGCTGCGGTAAGGGCGGCGGCGCCCCCGCCCGGGGTTCGGGGTGCGGTCAGCCCTGTACGGGGGCGGCCGCCGGCACGGCTTCGACCTCCGCGCCGCACACCAGCCGGCGCCGGTGATCCACCGTGCGCTCGGGACCGGTGAGGCGCAGGTGCACCGTGTGCCGGATGTCCTCGGCACCGCTGGACGTGGCGAGCCGCAGCTCCAGCGCGCCCGGCTCCACGACGCGCCGTCCGCCGATGCCGGTGAAGGACACCAGGTCGGCGTGGAACCGGAAGCGCACCCGCGCCTCCTGGCCCGCGTCGAGCGGGACCCGGGCGTAGCCGATGAGCCGCGTGTCGGGCCGGGTCGTCTGGGCGACCGGGTCGTGCACGTAGAGCTGGACGACCTCCGCGCCCGCCCGGTCCCCGGTGTTGCGGACGGTCAGCTCGATGTCGGCGGAGCCGTCGGTGGGGATCTCCTCCGGGGCGGGGGCGCCGGGCTCCCAGGCGAAGGAGGTGTAGGTGAGGCCGTGGCCGAAGGGGTACAGCGGCGTCGGGTCCAGGTTGCTGACGCCGTTGGCGAGCCCGAGCGGCGGCTGGAGGTAGGTCCACGGCTGGCCGCCCGGGTGGCGGGGGACGGAGACCGGCAGCCGGCCGGACGGGCTGACCCGGCCGGAGAGCACGGAGGCCAGGGCCGGACCGCCCTCCTCACCGGGGAAGAACGCCTGGACCACGGCGGCCGCACGGTCCGCCCAGCGGCCGAGCGCGTACGGGCGGCCGGTCAGCAGGACCAGGACGACCGGGGTGCCGCTGTCCAGCAGCGCGTCGAGCAGTTCGCCCTGCACGCCCGGGAGCGCGAGGTCGTCGGCGTCGCAGCCCTCGCCCGAGGTGCCGCGCCCGAAGAGCCCGGCCCGGTCGCCGAGTACGGCGACGCACACGTCCGCGTCCCGGGCCAGGCCCACCGCCTCCGCGATGCCCGAGGTGTCGGTGCCGTCCACCTCGCAGCCCGGGGCGCCGGTGACCGTGGCTGCGGGGAACTCGCCGCGCACCGCGTCGAGCACGGTGGGGATGTCGATGCCCATGGCGGTCTCGGGGTGCAGGACGCCGACGTGGCTGGGGAAGGAGTAGCAGCCGAGCATGGCGAGCGCGTCGTCGGCGCGGGGGCCGATCACCGCGATCCGCCCGGTGCCGGCGAGCGGCAGCGCCCCCTGCGGGTTGGCGAGCAGGACCACGGCCTGTTCGGCCAGTTCGCGGGCGAGGGCGCGGTTGCGCGGCGGGTCCAGGTCGATCGTCTCGCGGGCCCGCTCCGGGTCGGTGTCGCGCAGGAGCGCGGGGAGCGGGGTCCAGTCGGGGTCGAGCAGCCCGAGTTCGCACTTCTGGAGCAGGACCCGGTGCAGGGCGCGGTCGACCAGGGCCTCGGGGACCGTACCGGCCAGGACGGCGGCGGCGAGTTCGTCGCCGTAGCTGCGGACGGTGGGCAGTTCCACGTCGACCCCGGCGTTCAGCGCGAGGCGGGCGGCGTCGGCGCGGCCCTCGGCGACCTTGTGCAGGGTCTCCAGGAAGCCGATGGCGAAGTAGTCGGCGACGACGGTGCCCTCGAAGCCCCAGGTGTCGCGGAGGAGCCCGGTGAGCAGGGCGGGGTCGGCCGCCGACGGCACCCCGTCGATCTCCGCGTACGACTGCATGACGGAGCGGGCGCCGCCGTCGAGGAGGGCCATCTCGAAGGGCGGCAGGATGACGTCGGCCAGTTCCCTGGCCCCGGCCCGGACCGGCGAGAGGTTGCGGGCGCCGGCCGATGCCGCGTACCCGGCGAAGTGCTTGAGGGTGGCGACGATGCCGGCGGACTCCAGGCCCTTCACGTACGCGGTACCGATCGTGGCGACGAGGTAGGGGTCCTCGCCGATGGTCTCCTCGACACGGCCCCAGCGCAGGTCCCGCACCACGTCCAGGACCGGGGCGAGGCCCTGGTGGATGCCCACGGACCGCATGTCGCTGCCGATCCGGTGGGCCATCTCGGTGACCAGGTCCGGGTTCCAGGCGGCGCCCCAGGAGAGCGGGACGGGGTAGGCGGTGGCGCCCCAGGCGGTGAAGCCGGCCAGGCACTCCTCGTGGGCGAGCGCCGGGATCCCGAAGCGGCCGGCGCCCGTGATGGCCCTCTGCGCGCGGGCGAGCGAGATCGCGCCGACGGCGGGGTCGACGGGGGCGGTGCCGAAGGGGCGGGTCAGCTGACCGAGCCCGCGGGGGATCAGCGCGTCCCAGTCGACGGCGTCGACCATCTTGTCCTGGTGCGGGGCGACCCCCTCCCCGTCGGCGTCGGCGCCCACCCAGATTCCGTAGAGCTGGGCGGTCTTCTCCTGGAGGGTCATCCGGGAGACGAGATCGGCCACGCGCTCCTCGGGGGCGAGCGCGGGGTCCTGCCACGGGCCGTCGACGGCGGTGGCCGCTTCGGTCCTGCGGGCATGCGGAACAGGGGGGTTTGCCATGGCGGCGGAAAATCCTCTCAAGAGTGGGGTGGTACGCGGCGGCGTGGGTGCGTTACTTGCCGCCCACCCCCATCAGTCCGTTGACCAGTGCCTTCCGTGCCACGAGGTACACGGCGAAGATCGGTACGACGGAGAGCACGATCGCGGCGAGCACGGCCGGGATGTTCACCCCGAACTGGGACATGAAGTTGAAGAGACCGAGGGTCAGCACCCGGTTCTCCTCCGACTGGGTCAGGATCAGCGGGAACAGGAAGCCGTTCCACGCCTGGAGCGCCGTGTAGATCGCGACCGTGCTGATGCCCGCCTTGGACATCGGGATCGCCAGCTGCCACAGCATCCGCAGCGACGAGGCGCCGTCGAGCGCCATGGCCTCGTACATCTCCTCGGAGACGTCGCGCATGGTGCCGCTGAGGATCAGCACCGCCACGGGCATCGCGAACGCCGCGGTCGGCAGGATGATGGCCGGCAGGCTGTCGTACAGGCCCATCTTGCTGATGAGCAGGTAGAGCGGCACGATCACGGCCTGGGCGGGGATGGCGACGCCGAGCAGGAAGGTGCGGAAGGCGAGTCCGGAGAGCCTGCTGCGGGTGCGTACCGCGACGTACGCGACGGGGATCGAGAGGACCAGCACGATCGCCGTGGTCGCCACGGCGACGATCGCCGTGTTGGAGAGCATCGTGGAGAAGCCGCTGTCCAGCACCGTGCGGTAGTTGTCGAGCGTCGGGTTCGTCGGGATGGCCAGCGGGTCGCCGTTCAGCGCCTCGTCCTGGTGCATCAGCGAGGACGAGACCAGCGTGTAGAGCGGGACGATCACGAGCACGAGCCAGACCAGCGAGCCGAGGCCGGCCAGCGGGTTGCCCCACTTGCGGCGGCGCGCGGCGGTGGCCGGGCGGGTGCGGTTCAGGGGGCGTGCGGGGCGCGCCGCGGGGCGGGTGTCGATCGACATCGCGTCACATACCTTCCCGGGTGGAGCGCATGTTCCCGAAGCCGCTGAAGCGGACGAGGATCAGCGAGATCGCGGTGGCCACGACGACGAGGGCGGTCGCGATCGCGGCGGCGTACCCGAGGTCGTAGGTCTGGAAACCGGTGCGGTACATCAGGTACGGCAGGATGGTGGTGTCCGTGCCCGGGCCGCCCTTGGTCATGATGAGCACGGTGTCGAAGTAGGTCAGCGAGCCGACGATCATCAGGACGGAGGAGGTCGTGATGGTGTTGCGCAGCTGCGGCAGGGTGATGTGGAAGAACTGCCGGAACATTCCCGCGCCGTCGATCTCGGCGGCCTGGTAGAGGACCTGCGGGATCTGCCGGGTCCCGCCCTGGTAGATCAGGGTGTGGAAGGGCATGAACTGCCAGCCCCCGACGAACGCCACGGTGAGCAGGGCGCCGGTGGACGAGCCCATGATGTTCGGGTCGATCCCGAACCAGGGCCCGATCTCCTTGATGACTCCGAAGTTGGGGTCGAGCAGCGCGTGGAACAGCATCGCGATGGCGGTGGTGGACAGCAGCAGCGGGATGAAGAAGATCGCGGACAGCACGGCGCGGCTGCGCTGCCGGCCGGCCGCCCAGACGCCGAGGAGCAGGGCCACCGGGGTCTGGAAGGCCCAGCTGATGGTGGTGAGGAGCAGGCTGAGCCAGGCGGCCTGGCGGAACTCGGGGTCCTTGAAGAGCCGGGTCCAGTTGGCCGTGCCGGCGGAGGTCGGGTCGTTCAGCCCGTCCCAGTGGCAGAAGGAGAGGTACACGGCGATCGCCAGCGGGACGATCGCGAAGAGGGCGAAGAAGAGGATGCCGGGCAGCGCCCAGGCGACCGGGGGGCGGCCGACGTTTCCGACGGCCGCCTTCCGTCCTCCGCGCACCTTCGGTGACGAGGAGACGTGCGACATCGTTACTTGACGGCCTTCATTGCGGCGACGAACTGCTCGGGCGTGGACTTGCCGGCGAACAGCTTGCTGATCTCGGTGAGCAGCGGGGTGGCGATCTTGGATTCCAGCGCCTGGTCCCAGGAGAGGGTGAAGTCGGGCGCCTTCTGGACCATCTCGTACTGGTCGGTGGCGAACTTCGGGTTCGGCGATCCGCTCAGCATGGAGGCGGCGTTGGAGGTGGTGGGCACGTCGCCGTTGTCCACGAGGGCCTGCGCGTAGGACTTGGACGCCATGGTCTTGAGGAAGGCTATGGCCTCGTCCTTGTGCTTGGTGCGGGCGTTCACCGACCAGTAGTTGGTGGGGTTGCCGACCACGTCGGCCGGGTCGCCGACGCCGCCGGCGACGGTCGGGAAGTTCGTCCAGCCGAGGTCCTTCTTGGCGAAGTCGGGCGCCTTGCCGAGCTGGGTGGAGTACTCCCACGAGCCCATCAGGTGCATGGCCGCCTTGCCCTTGTTGAGCAGGGTGGGCGCGCCGCCGTTGCCGTAGTCGACGGAGTTGAAGTTCTTGCCGAACGCGCCGTCGTCGACGAGCTGCTTGACGGTCTGGGCGGTCTTCAGGACGGCCGGGTCGCCCCAGGCGGAGCTGTCACCGTTCTGGATCTTCCGGAAGACGTCGGGGCCGCCGATCCGGTCGAGCAGGTACTCCATCCACATCAGCTCGGGCCACTTGTCGGAGCCGCCGAGGGCGAACGGCGTGATGCCCTTGTCCTTGAAGGTCTTGATGGCCTTCTGCAGGTCCTCCCACGTCTTGGGGACCGTGACGCCGTTCTGGGCGAAGAGGGCCTTGTTGTAGAAGAGCATCACGGGCTGCATACCGCGCATCGGGACGCCGTAGACCTTCCCGTCGAGGCTGCCGGCCGTGACGATGGAGGGCAGGAAGCCGTCCTTCAGGGTGGCGTCGCTCTTGAACGTCGAGGTCAGGTCGACCAACTGGTTCGCGTCCACGTACGGCTTGATGGAGCCGCCGCCCCAGTTGAAGAAGATGTCGGGGGCGCTGGGGGAACCCATGGCGCTGCGGAGCTTGTTGACGTACTCGGTACCGGGCACCGGGACGAGCTTGACCTTGACGTCGGAGGTCTTGTTGAACTCCTTGACCGCGGCCTCCTGCACCTTCACCGCGTCGTCGCCGTAGACGTACGCGGTCAGCGTGCCGCCGCCGTCGCCGCCGCTGCCGCCGTCCGATCCGCAGCCCGCCAGGACCCCCGCCATGACCATGGCCGCACCGGCGGCGGTCCATCTCGCCGCGCGCTTGCCCTGAGTGAAAATTCCCGACCGCATGACCGCACCTCTGTCGAATCTTTCGGAGTTGCTTGCGAATGTTGCCGGAACCGTACGGTTGGGTTTCCGGCCAGTCAAGAGGTCGCGGACAGCGAATTTTTCGTGGAGGACCTCGCCGCCAAGAGGCCGCCGGGCGGTTACGATTCGCTCTATGAGCCCCGCAAACGTCCAGTCACATCAGGAGAATGCGCCTGCCGCAGCGCCGTCGGACGGCACTGCCACGCTGGCGGAAATCGCCCGAGCGGCCGGAGTCTCGGCTCCGACAGTTTCGAAGGTGCTGAACGGGCGTGCCGATGTCGCGCCCGGTACGCGCACGAAGGTCGAGGAGCTGCTGCTCCAGCACGGCTACCGCCGCAGACGCGGCTCGACCACGCAGTCGCAACTCATCGACCTGGTCTTCCACGAGCTGGACAGCGCGTGGGCCATGGAGGTCGTACGCGGGGTGGAGAACGTCGCACGCGAGGAGGGCCTGAGCCTGGTCCTCTCGGAGAGCGCGGGCCGCCTCAGCCCCGGGCAGACCTGGGTCGACGGAGTACTGGCCCGCAGGCCGGTCGGGGTCATCCTGGTCCTGTCCGACCTCACCGCCGCCCAGCGCGCGCAGCTCACCAGCCGCAGCATCCCGTACGCGGTGGTCGACCCGGCCGGAGACCCCGGTGACGACATCCCGTCGGTCGGCACGACGAACTGGCAGGGCGGTCTGGCCGCGACCCGCCACCTCACCGGCCTGGGCCACCGCAGGATAGGCGTGGTCAGCGGGCCGTCCCGGATGATGTGCAGCCGGGCCCGGGTGGACGGCTACCGGGCCGCCCTGGAGACGGCCGGCATCCCGATCGACCGGTCACTGATCCGCGAGGGCGAGTTCTCGCACGAGGCGGGGTACGCGGCCGGGATGGAGCTGCTGCGCTCGGCGGACCGGCCGACCGCCGTCTTCGCCGGGAACGACCTCCAGGCGCTCGGCGTGTACGAGGCGGCGCGCGAACTGGGTCTGCGCATCCCGGAGGACCTGAGCGTCGTGGGCTTCGACGACCTGCCGCTCACCCGGTGGATCGGCCCGCCGCTGACCACGGTGCGCCAGCCCCTGATAGAGATGGCCGAGACGGCCGCCCGGCTGGTCCTCGACCTGGGCCGGGGCCGGCAGCCCGCCACGACCCGGGTGGACCTGGCGACGAATCTGGTGGTCCGCAGCAGCACGGCCCCGCCCTGCCGCTGAGAGGTCCGCCCGCCCCGGGACACCCCGGGCCGTGGTCCGGGCCGCTGTCAGTCCCGGGGTGCAGACTGACCGATATCCGGCACAACGGCGTTTCGGGAGGTTCGGTCATGACCGGGGTACTGCTCACCGTGGGCACCCGCAAGGGGCTCTTCATCGGCCGCAGGCGCGGCGGTACGTGGGAGTTCGAGGGGCCGCATTTCAACGCCCAGGCGATCTATTCGGTCGCCATCGACACCCGGGGCGGCCGGCCCCGGCTGCTGGTCGGCGGGGACAGCGCGCACTGGGGCCCGTCCGTTTTCCACTCCGACGACCTGGGCGCGAGCTGGGTCGAGCCGAAGACCCCGGCGGTGAAGTTCCCCGAGTTCACCGGGACCTCGCTGGAGCGGGTGTGGCAGTTGCAGCCGGCGGGGCCCGAGGCGCCCGGCGTGGTCTACGCGGGCACGGAGCCGGCCGCGCTCTTCCGGTCCGAGGACGGCGGCGAGTCCTTCGAGCTGGTGCGCCCGCTGTGGGAGCACCCGACGCGTTCGCGGTGGGTGCCCGGCGGAGGCGGCGAGGGGCTGCACACGGTCCTGACCGACGAGCGGGACGCGCGCGCCGTGACGGTCGCGGTCTCCACCGCCGGGGTGTTCCGGACCTCCGACGGCGGCGCGAGCTGGGCCCCGGCCAACAAGGGGGTCTCGGCGGTCTTCCTGCCCGACCCGGACCCGGAGTTCGGCCAGTGCGTGCACAAGGTCAGTCGGGACGCGGCCGACCCCGACCGCCTCTACCTCCAGAACCACTGGGGCGTCTTCCGCAGTGACGACGCAGGGGGCAACTGGACGGACATCGGCGCGGGCCTGCCCTCGGACTTCGGCTTCGCCGTGGCCGCCCACCCGCACCGGGCGGACACCGCGTACGTCTTCCCCATCAACGCCGACGCCGACCGGGTGCCCGCCGAGCACCGCTGCCGGGTCTTCCGGACCACCGACGCGGGCGCCCACTGGGAGCCGCTGTCGGCGGGCCTGCCCGAGAGCGCGCACTACGGCACGGTGCTGCGTGACGCGCTCTGCACGGACGACGCGGACCCGGCCGGGGTGTACTTCGGCAACCGCAACGGCGAGGTGTACGCGAGCGCGGACGACGGGGACAGCTGGGAGCAGCTCGCCTCGCATCTCCCGGACGTGCTGTGCGTACGGGCGGCGTCGGTCGAGGTGTGAGCCGTGCGGGAGCGGCCTACGGCAGGCGCCAGTCGACCGGCTGGGCGCCCTGGGCGACGAGCAGCTCGTTGACCCGGCTGAACGGCCTGGAGCCGAAGAAGCCGCGGTCGGCGGACATCGGGGACGGGTGGGCGGACTCGATGGCCGGCAGGTCGCCGAGCAGGGGCCGCAGGTTGCGGGCGTCGCGGCCCCAGAGCACGGACACCAGCGGTTTGCCCCGGGCGGCCAGGGCGCGGATGGCCTGTTCGGTGACCTCCTCCCAGCCCTTGCCGCGGTGGGCGCCGGGCGAACGGGGAGCGGTGGTCAGCGCCCTGTTCAGCAACAGCACGCCCTGACGGGTCCACGGGGTCAGGTCGCCGTTCGACGGCCGGGGCAGTCCGAGGTCCGCGTTGAGCTCGCGGTAGATGTTCTCCAGACTGCCCGGCAGCCTGCGGACGTCCGGGGCGACCGCGAAGCTCAGCCCGATCGCCATCCCCGGTGTGGGGTAGGGGTCCTGACCCACGATCAGGACCCGTACGTCCTCGAAGGGCTGCTGGAACGCGCGCAGCACGTTCGCCCCGGAGGGGAGGTAGGTGCGGCCGGCCGCGACCTCCGCGCGCAGGAAATCGCCCATCTCGGCGATGCGCCCCGCCACGGGGGCCAGGGCGTCGGCCCAGCCGGGCTCGACTACTTCGTTCAACGGTCGCGCTGTCACAGAAGATCACCCTACCGGCGCAACGCGGCGCCCCGGGGATAGGGTGCTGCCCGTCCCCACCTCTACGCCCCCGGGAGCCGGTCCATGACGCCACACGGACAACCGGGCGCCTTCGTGCTCGGCGTGGATTCGGGCGGCTCCGGGCTCCGGGTGGCACTGGGCACGGCGGAGGCCGGCGCCCCGCTGTCCACCGTCGCGTGCGGGAGTCCAGTGCGCACGGGACCACGCGGCATCGACGCCGCGCACCTCCTGGGGCAGGTGCTGCCCGCCGTACGCGGGCTGCTCGGCGCGCAGGGCCCCGGCG
>NZ_JAAGNI010000090.1 GCF_010550605.1 Streptomyces sp. SID9727 | reverse complement strand
TGCCCTGGTTCGGCGACGAGCCGGCCGCCCGGCTGGACCTGGTGCGCGGCGAGACGGACGCGGTCATCGGCGGCGGGCCGCAGGAGGTCCGGGCCCGGCTGTCCGGCCGGCGCCCGGCCGAGGTGCGCGGGCGGCTGACCGCGAAGGCGCCCGAGGGCGTCGAGGTCCGGGTGCCGAAGCGTACGACCGTGCCGCGCGGGGCGCGGACCGAGGTCCCGGTGGAGATCACGGTCCCGGAGGACACCCCGGCCGGCGAGTACGCGGTGCCGTTCGCCTTCGGGGACGAGCGGACCACCCTGACCGTGCGGGCCTACCCGCGCACCGCCGGGCCCGACCTGCTGCGCGGGGCCGCCGCCTCCTCGTCGGGCGACGAGACCGCCGGTTTCCCGGCGTCCGCCGCGTCCGACGGCGACCCGGAGACTCGCTGGTCCTCACCGGCCGAGGACGGGGCGTGGTGGCAGGCGGAACTGCCCGCCCCGGTCCGCCTCGGCCGGGTGGTGCTGCACTGGCAGGACGCGTACCCGTCGCGCTACCGCGTCCAGGTGTCGTCGGACGGCCGCGTCTGGCGCACCGCCGCGACGGTCCGCGAGGGGCGGGGCGGCCGCGAGTCGGTGCGGATGGACGCGGAGGACACCCGGTTCGTCCGGGTCGTGGGCGACGAGCGGGCCACGAAGTACGGCATCTCGCTCTGGTCGGCCGAGGCGTACGCGGTGGCGGAGGACGGCTGACGGGGCACGGCGGCGGAGCGGGGCACGGCAGGCCGGGGCCCCGGTGCGGCGGACCGCCCCGGGAAGCACGCGGGCCCGGTCTCAGGCGGAGACGCCGTCGATCCGGGCCATCGCGTCGTCCGCGCCGAACGGTTGCAGATAGGGCAGCCAGCGCGGGTCGCGGTGCCCCGTGCCGATGATCCGCCAGGCCAGTCCGGTCGGCGGGGCGGGCTGCTGGTGCAGCCGCCAGCCGAGCTCGGGCAGGTGGCGGTCGGCCTTGACGTGGTTGCAGCGGCGGCAGGCCGCCACCACGTTGTCCCAGGCGTGCAGGCCGCCCCGGCTGCGCGGGATGACGTGGTCGACGCTGGTCGCCGCGGCCCCGCAGTACATGCAGCGCCCGCCGTCCCTGGCGAACAGGGCCCGCCGGGTCAGCGGCACCGGACCGCGGTAGGGGACGCGGACGAACCGCTTGAGCCGGACGACGCTCGGGGCCGGGACGGCCCGGGTCGCGCTGTGCATGAGGGCGCCGGACTCCTCGAGACAGATGGCCTTGTTCTCGAGGACGAGGACGAGTGCGCGGCGGAGCGGTACGACGCCGAGCGGCTCGTACGACGCGTTGAGAACCAGGACATGCGGCACGGATGCCTCCTTGTACGCCGGCGGCGCGTGGCTCGCGCCGGGACGATCTCCGCTCTCAGTCTCCCCTCACGCCTGGTCGAAGCGCCACCACGTGCGGGTAACGGGCCGGAAGGAATTTTTCCCGCGGTCGTGCCCGGCGGCACCCCCGGCCCTTATCCGTTCCGTATCTCCGGGTGAGCCGTGTCTCTCCCTCCGTCCACGGCAACGGAGCACGGGTGATGCCCCGTTAGTGTGGTTGTTCAGCGCTCTTCCGCTCAGCGCTCGCCCCTGGAGGTTTCGCCGTGTCCCTGTCCGCCCTGTTGGCCGCAGCCCCGTCACCGGAGCCCGGCGGCTCGCTGGACGAAGCCGCGCGGCAGGCCGGGGACGCCGCGGGCTGGGTGGAGGAGAACTGGTCCACCTGGCTGAACACGGGCCTGCGGATCATCCTGATCGCGGCGGTCGCGATCGTGCTGCGCATCGCGGTCCGCCGCGCCCTGACCAAGCTCATCGAACGGATGAACCGCAGCGCGCAGGCCGTGGAGGGCACCGCGCTCGGCGGTCTCCTGGTCAACGCGGAGCGCCGCCGCCAGCGGTCGGAGGCGATCGGCTCGGTGCTCCGTTCGGTGGCCTCGTTCCTGATCCTGGGCACCGCGGCCCTGATGATCCTGGGCGCGTTCCAGATCAACCTGGCCCCGCTCCTCGCCTCCGCCGGGGTCGCCGGTGTGGCCCTCGGTTTCGGCGCCCGGAACCTGGTCACCGACTTCCTGTCCGGGGTCTTCATGATCCTGGAGGACCAGTACGGGGTCGGCGACCAGATCGACGCGGGCGTCGCCTCCGGCGAGGTCATCGAGGTGGGTCTGCGCGTCACCAAGCTGCGCGGGGAGAACGGCGCGATCTGGTACGTCCGCAACGGCGAGGTCAAGCGGATCGGCAACCTCAGCCAGGGCTGGTCCACGGCCAACGTGGACGTCCAGGTGCGCCCCACGGAGGACCTGGAGAAGATCCGTGCCGTCATCGCCGACGCCGCCCAGGAGATGGCCAAGGAGGAGCCCTGGACCGAACGCCTGTGGGGCCCGGTCGAGATCCTGGGCCTGGACACGGTGCTGATCGACTCGATGACGGTCCGGGTGAGCGCGAAAACCATGCCGGGCCAAGCGGTCGGCGTGGAGCGCGAGCTGCGCTGGCGCATCAAGGTGGCACTGGACGCGGCGGGCATCAGCATGGTGGCGGGTGCCCCCGAGGACGCGCCGGAGGCCGATCCGACGGCGGGGATGGCCGCCCCCTCGGCGTACGCGTCGGCGACCTCCCCGCAGTCGCTGGCGACGACCCCGATCCCGCCGCCGAGCACCACGAAGTAGCCGGCCCGGCCGGGGACCCGAGCGGTCCCCGGCCGTTGTCGTTCCCCGGCCCCGTTCCGGCCCGGATAACGCTTTGGTTGCCACCGGCGGTCAGGTCATTGACGCCCCGGCGGCCAGGGCCCTACGTTCCTCTCACCGAATAGGAAACTTTCCTAACAGAGGGGCTGGTGCAACGCTCATGGCCGGGACCACGCCGGGCACACCCAGGGTGCTGCGGGCCATGAACGACCGCGCCGCCCTCGATCTGCTCCTGGAGTACGGCCCCCTGTCGCGGACCCGGATCGGGAAGCTCACCGGGCTCTCCAAGCCCACCGCCTCCCAGCTGCTGGTGCGCCTCGAAGCCGCCGGACTGGTCGTCGCCACCGGGACCGCCGCCGGGCGTCCCGGCCCCAACGCCCAGCTCTACGCCGTCAACGCCTCCGCCGCCCATGTCGCCGGGCTCGATGTGAACACGCACCGGATCGTCGCCGCCGTCGCCGATGTGACCGGCGAGACGGTCGGGGAGTTCGAGCTGCGGACCCCCGGGCGGCGCGCCGACAGCGTGGTGCGGGAGGTGACCGAGGCGCTGGACGGCGCGGTGGCGGATGCCGGGCTGACCCGGGCCGACGTGCACCGGGTGGTCATCGGCACGCCGGGCGCCTTCGACCCGAACACGGGCCGGCTGCGTTACGCCTCGCACCTGCCGGGCTGGCACGCCCCCACGCTGCTCGACGAGCTGGCGGCCGTGCTGCCGATGCCCGTCGAGTACGAGAACGACGTCAACCTCGTCGCGGTGGCCGAGCAGCGGCGCGGGGCGGCACGGGGCCACGGCGACTTCGTGCTCCTGTGGAACGAGGAAGGGCTGGGCGCCGCGCTGGTCATCAACGGCCGGCTGCACCGGGGCTTCACCGGGGGCGCCGGCGAGGTCGGCTTCCTGCCGGTGCCCGGGGCGCCGCTGGTCCGCCAGGTCACCAAGGCCAACGCGGGCGGCTTCCAGGAGCTGGCGGGCGCCCAGGTGCTCGCGCGCCTGGCCCGGGAGCTGGGCATCGAGGACGCACCGGCCTCCGGCACCCACCACGAGATCGCCGCCGAGCTGGTGGGCCGGGCAGCCGAAGCCGTGGAGCGGGGTGAGGGCGGGCCGTACGCCACGCTGCTCGACCGGTTCGCCACCGGTCTCGCGACCGGCCTCGCCTCCCTGGTCGCCGTCCTCGACCCGGAGATCGTCGTGCTCTCCGGCGCGCTGTTCGCGCGCGGCGGGGAGCAGCTGCGCGCCCGGGTCGCGGCCGAGCTGGCCGAGCTCGCCGCGTCCAGGCCCCGGCTGCTCGCCGGGGACGTCACCCACCGGCCCGTACTGCGCGGCGCGCTGGAGAGCGCGCTGGCCACCACCCGCGACGAAGTGTTCGACACCTCGCGCTGACCTTCCACGTCTTCTCTTCCTCTGCACACCCCGTCCCTGACCGACACCCTTCACCGGGAGACACCACCATGTCCGGAAACCGCCGGAAGCCGGCCGTCGCGCTCGCCGCGACCGCCGCGATAGCCCTGTTCGCCTCCGCCTGTACCGGCCAGAGCGGCTCCGGAGCCGACGATGACGCGTCCAAGGAGACGACCATCACGTTCTGGCACGGCTGGAGCGCGCCGGGCGAGGTGAAGGGCATCGAGGCCACGATCGCCGCCTTCGAGAAGGCCCACCCCAACATCCACGTGAAGGTCGTCGGCAACATGACCGACGACAAGATCAACCAGGCGCTGCGCGCGGGCGGGTCCAAGGCGCCGGACGTGGTCTCGTCGTTCACCACGAACAACGTGGGGAAGTTCTGCTCCTCGAAGGCGTTCGTGGACCTCAACCCGTTCCTGAAGAAGGACGGGATCGACCCCGATGCGACCTTCCCGAAGGCGATGAACGAGTACACCCAGTTCGACGGGGTGCGCTGCACGGTCCCGCTGCTGGGTGACGCGTACGGGCTCTACTACAACAAGGACGCCTTCGAGAAGGCCGGGATCACGGACCCGCCGAAGACCTGGTCCGAGTTCGCGGCCGACGCCGAGAAGCTGACGAAGGCCAAGGGCGACACGTACGAGCAGCTGGGCTTCATGCCGACGTACCACGGTTACGAGGCGACCACCGAGCACTACCTCGGCGGCTGGAACCCCACCTACTTCGACGCGGACGGCAAGTCGAACATCGCGAAGGACCCGGCGTTCGCCGCGATGCTCACCACCCAGAAGAAGCTGGTCGACTCGCTCGGCGGCTACGCGAAGCTGGAGAAGTTCCGTACCGGCTTCGGTGACGAGTGGGGCGCCAAGCACCCGTTCCACACCGGCCAGGTCGCCATGCAGCTGGACGGCGAGTGGCGGCTCGGCATGGCCGAGGACGCCAAACCCGGGTTCGAGATCGGGGTGGCCCCGATGCCGGTCGCGGACGACGAGGCCGACACCTACGGCAAGGGCTATCTGACCGGCACCATCGCCGGCATCGCGGCCACCTCCGGCAAGCAGAACGCCGCCTGGGAGCTGGTCAAGTTCATGACGACCGACACCGACGCGGTCGTGAACTTCGCCAACGCCATCCACAACGTGCCCTCCACGCTGGCCGCGCTGAAGTCGCCGAAGCTGAAGTACGACCCGCGCTTCAAGACGTTCCTGGACATCGCCGCGAACCCGAAGTCCACCACCACCCCGCCCTCGGTGAACGGCGGCGCCTACCTGACGTCCCTGCAGAACCTCGGCTACGACGTCGAGAAGGGCACGCAGAAGGACGTCAAGGCGGGGCTGGAGAAGACCGCGAAGGAGATCGACGCGGCGATCGCCCAGGCGAAGTAGAGCCGCCACGATGAGCACGTACACACTCCGTGCGAAGCGCCGCAGGTCGGCGCTCCGGACGGCGGCCTTCATGTCGCCCTGGCTGATCGGGTTCTGCGTCTTCTTCGCCTACCCGCTGATCTCCACGGTCTACTTCTCGTTCACCCACTACGACGGTTTCGCCGCCCCCGAGTTCAGCGGCTTCAAGAACTGGTCGTACGTCTTCGAGGACTACCCGCTGTTCTGGCCGGCGCTGCGCAACACGCTGTGGCTGGTCGTCGTGATGGTGGCCTGCCGCGTGGTCTTCGGACTCGGCGTCGGGATGCTGATCACCAAGATCAAGACGGGCACGGGCGTCTTCCGGACGCTGTTCTACCTGCCCTACCTGGCGCCGCCGGTCGCGGCCACGCTGGGCTTCGTCTTCCTGCTCAACCCCGGGACCGGGCCGGTCAACTCGATCCTCGGCGATCTGGGGATGGGCACGCCCGGCTGGTTCACCGATGCCACCTGGTCCAAGCCCGCGCTGACCGCGCTCGCGGTGTGGGGGGTGGGCGACCTGATGGTGATCTTCATGGCCGCGCTGCTCGACGTACCGAAGGAGCAGTACGAGGCGGCGGAGCTGGACGGGGCGACCGCGTACCACCGGTTCCGGTACGTCACGCTGCCGAACATCTCGCCCATCATCATGTTCGCCGTGGTCACCGGCATCATCCAGACGATGCAGTACTACACCCAGCCGCTGGTGGCCGGGAAGGTCGCGTCCGGTGTCATGGGCGGCTCGGGCCAGCAGTTCGAACCCGGCTATCCCGACAAGTCGACACTGACGCTCCCGCAGCTGGTCTACAACCTCGGTTTCCAGCGCTTCGACTACGGCTCCGCCTGTGTGGTCGCGCTCGTACTCTTCGTCCTCGCCATGGCGTTCACCGCACTGCTGATGCGGCGCCGCAGCGGACTGATCCAGGCAGGTGAGTGACATGGCGCAGGTCCTCCACACCCCGACGGTGACGGCCGAGCCCGTCTCCCCCGCCCAGCGCGTCGCGCGCCGCAAGGCGCTGCTGAACTGGATCGCCGTGCACGCGCTCGGCGTGGCGGCGGCCCTCTTCTTCGTGCTGCCGTTCGTCTTCCTGGTGCTCACCTCGCTGATGAGCGACCAGCAGGCCCTCACCCGGGACCTGTGGCCGCACCCCTTCGAGTGGGCCAACTACAAGCGGGTGTTCGACACCCCGGGCTTCCTGACCTGGTGGCGGAACACCCTGCTGTACGCGGGTCTGGGCACCGTCCTCACGGTCGTGTCCTCGCTGCCCGTGGCGTACGCGCTCGCCAAGTTCCGCTTCCGCGGCCGGCGGCTGTCGCTGATGCTCGTCATCTCGATGATGATGCTGCCGCCGCAGGTCGTGGTCATCCCGATGTACCTCTTCTGGGCCAAGCAGCTGGACCTGTCCGGCACGCTCTGGCCGCTGATCATCCCGATGGCCTTCGGCGACGCGTTCTCCATCTTCCTGCTGCGGCAGTTCCTGCTGACCATCCCCGACGAGTACCTCGACGCGGCGAAGGTCGACGGGTGCGGCGAACTGCGCGCCCTGCTGCGCGTGGTGGTGCCGATGGCCAAGCCGGGAATCGCCGCCGTCGCCCTCTTCCAGTTCTTCTACGCCTGGAACGACTACTTCGGCCCGCAGATCTACGCCTCCGAGAACCCGGGGGCCTGGACGCTGAGTTACGGACTGGAGTCCTTCAAGGGCGCGCACCACACCGACTGGAACCTGACCATGGCCGCGACCGTTCTGGTCATGGCCCCCGTGATCGTCGTCTTCTTCTTCGCACAGAAGGCTTTTGTCGAGGGCGTCACACTGACCGGAGTAAAGGGCTGAACCATGAAGCTCGCTGTAGTGGGTGGCGGGTCCACCTACACCCCCGAACTGATCGACGGATTCGCCCGGCTGCGTGACACGCTGCCGGTCGAGGAGCTGGTCCTCGTCGACCCGGCCGCCGACCGGCTCGACCTCGTGGGCGGCCTCGCCCGGCGGATCTTCGCCAAGCAGGGCCACCCGGGCCGCGTCGTCACCACCTCGGACGTCGACGCGGGCGTCGCCGGAGCGGACGCCGTCCTGCTCCAGCTGCGCGTCGGCGGCCAGGCCGCCCGCAACCAGGACGAGACCTGGCCCCTGGAATGCGGCTGCGTCGGCCAGGAGACCACCGGCGCCGGCGGCCTCGCCAAGGCGCTGCGCACCGTCCCGGTCGTCCTGGACATCGCCGAGCGGGTCCGGCGTGCCAACCCGGACGCCTGGATCATCGACTTCACCAATCCGGTGGGCATCGTCACCCGCGCCCTGCTCCAGGCCGGGCACAAGGCCGTCGGCCTGTGCAACGTGGCGATCGGCTTCCAGCGCAAGTTCGCCCGGCTGCTCGGCGTGGCCCCCGGCGAGGTGCACCTCGACCACGTCGGGCTGAACCACCTCACCTGGGAGCTGGGGGCGCGCCTCGGCGGCCCCCGGGGCGAGGACGTGCTGCCCCGGCTGATCGCCGAGCACGGCGACGCCATCGCGGACGACCTGCACATGCCGCGCGCGGTCGTGGACCGGCTCGGCGTCGTCCCCTCGTACTACCTGCGGTACTTCTACGCGCACGACGAGGTCGTCCGCGAGCTCGGCAGCAAGCCCTCCCGGGCCGCCGAGGTCGCCGCCATGGAGAAGGAGCTCCTGGCCATGTACGGCGATCCGGCGCTGGACGAGAAGCCCGCGCTGCTCGCCAAGCGCGGCGGCGCCTTCTACTCGGAGGCGGCCGTGGACCTGGCGGCGGCGCTCCTGGGCGGCGGCGGCTCCGCGCACCAGGTGGTCAACACGTACAACAACGGCACCCTGCCGTTCCTGCCGGACGACGCGGTGATCGAGGTCCAGGCGAAGGTCGACGGCTCCGGCGCCACGCCGCTCGCCGTGCCCGCCCTGGACCCGCTGTACGCGGGGCTCATCGCCAACGTCACGGCGTACGAGGACCTGGCGCTCCGGGCCGCGCTGCACGGCGGCCGGGACCGGGTGTTCAAGGCGCTGCTGGCACACCCCCTGATCGGCCAGTTCGAGTACGCCGAGGCGCTGACCGACAAGCTGATCGCGCACAACCGGGAGCACCTCGCGTGGGCGTGAACGGTTCCGTCCTCGCGATCGACGCGGGGAACAGCAAGACCGATGTGGCCCTCATCGGTGCGGACGGCACGGTGCTGTCCACGGCCAGGGGCGGCGGGTTCCAGCCGCCTGTGGTCGGCGTGGAGACGGCCGTCGACGTGCTCGGCGCGGCGGTGGAGCGGGCGTTCACCGAGGCCGGGGCGGACGCCGGGCAGGTCGCCCATGTATCCGCCTGCCTCGCCAACGCGGACCTGCCGGTCGAGGAGGAGCAGCTGACGGCGGCGCTGGCCGCCCGCGGCTGGGGCCGGACCGTCGAGGTGCGCAACGACACCTTCGCGATCCTGCGCGCCGGGGTCGACGAGCCGCGCGGCGTGGCCGTGGTCTGCGGCGCGGGCATCAACTGCGTCGGCATGGTCCCGGACGGGCGCACCGCGCGCTTCCCGGCGATCGGGCGGATCTCCGGTGACTGGGGCGGCGGTTCGGGGCTGTCCGAGGAGGCGCTGTGGTTCGCCGCGCGCGCCGAGGACGGCCGCGGCGAGCCGACCGAGCTGGCCCGGACGCTCCCCGCGCACTTCGGGCTCGACTCGATGTACGCGCTGATCGAGGCGCTGCACCTGGGCCGCATCGCGCCGGAGCGCCGGCACGAACTGGCCCCGGTGCTCTTCGCGACGGGTGCGGCCGGCGACCCGGTGGCGCGTGCCCTGGTGGACCGGCTGGCCGAGGAGGTCGTCGCACTGGCATCGGTCGCGCTGACCCGCCTCGGGCTGCTGGACGAGGAGGCGCCGGTGCTCCTCGGCGGAAGCGTTCTGGCGGCGCGCCATCCGCGGCTGGACGACCGGATCCGCGAACTCCTCGCGGTGCGGGCCCCGAAGGCCGTGGTGCGCGTGGTGCGGGAGTCCCCGGTCCTCGGCGCGGGGCTCCTGGGCCTCGACCACACGGGCGCGGCGCCGGAGGTGCACGCGAGACTGCGGGCGCGGTACGCCTGAGTGTTCGTCCGTCAGAGGCGCCCCGTAGCCTGCCGGTTGCGGGGCGCCTCGCGCATGCGGGAACCGATCGGGCTTCCGGGACGTGTTGTTGATGGGGAGGACGGTCCGTGGGGGATCGTGCCGTTCGCCTTGATCAACGGCGCCGGTCTTGATCGAATGCGGTGGACCGCGGCCGGTCACCACCGGCCGCTGCGTGGTCCGGTGTCCGATCCAGGCGTTCTGGATGTGGGGTGCCGGTTCCTGAGGCCATACTTCTGGCCGGGTACCAGTCCCCCGATCGGCCGGGGGGCGGGCCGTCGTCAGTGACCGAGGGGGAGGTCGAGTGACACACCCGCCGAGTGCGCGTGAGGCGCCGCGAGGCGCCCTGGGGCAGCCGCCCGCGCCGGAGGCCGTGCCCGCGCCCGTGCCGCAGCAGCCGAGCACCCGGGCCGCCGTCGCGGGGCGGCTGCGTGCGGCCGCGACCACCGAACCGGGCCGGCTGCGCGTCATCGGGGCGGTCCTGGCGCTCCTCGTCCTGGCGTTCGGGGCGGTGACGGCCTTCCAGATCAGCGACCGGGCCGCCTCCGCCGACGACGTGGTCGAGCGCAGCCAGCCGCTCAGCGCGGACGCGGCGGGCATCTACCGCTCGCTCGCGGACGCGGACGCGGCGGCGGCGAGCGGCTTCCTGGCCGGGCCGCAGGAGCCGCGCTCGGTGCACGAGCAGTACGTGAAGGACATCGAGGAGGCGTCACGGCTGCTGGTGAAGGCCGCGGCGAACACGGACGCGGCCACGGCGTCCGGCCGCGAGATCACCACGCTCAACGAGGGGCTCCCCCGCTACACGGGCCTGATCGAGCGCGCCCGCGCCAACAACCGGCAGGGGCTCCCGCTGGGCGGCGCCTACCTGCGGTACGCGAACCAGACGATGTCCGGCGAGCTGCTGCCGGCCGCCGAGCGGCTGTACGCGGCGGAGACCGGCCGGCTCGGCGAGGACCAGAGCTCCGCGCGCGGGTGGCCGCTGCTCTCGCTCGGCGCCGGAGTCGTCGCGCTGGCCGTGCTGGTCTGGGCGCAGCGCCGCAACTACCGGCGGACGAACCGGGTGTTCAACCACGGTCTGCTGGCCGCGACGGCCGCGACGGCGGTGCTGCTGCTGTGGCTGGCGGTCGGGCACACGGTGGCCAGGTCCGGTCTGGCCGAGGCCGATTCGCACGGGCAGCGGCCGATGGACGTGCTCAATCGGGCGCGCATCGACTCGCTGAAGGCGCGCGCCGACGAGAACCTGACGGTGGTCGCCCGGGGTGCGGTGCTCACCGCGGACGGCAGGAACGACAAGTACGAGACCGACTACACGGCGGGCATGAAGGCGCTGGGCGAGGAGCTGGCCGCGGCGGCGAAGCTGGCCGAGGACACCGGGGACGGCGAGGGCGGCAAGCCGGTCGCCGCGGCGGCCGGGGCGGTCGAGGAGTGGCAGGGCCGTCACCGTACGGCTCGGAAGACCGACGATGCCGGGGACTACGAGGCGGCCCTGGAACAGATCATCGGCCAGAAGGATTCCACGGGCGAGTCCTTCAAGAAGGTGGACGACGCGCTGCGCGACGCCCTGGCACACGAGCAGGACGACTTCACCCGGGCCGCGCGGGACGGCCGCGGCGCCCTGGGCGGCCTGCCCGTCGGCGCGGTGGTGCTGGCCGTGCTGGGCGCGGTCGCGGCGATCGCCGGGGTCAACCGCAGGCTCTCGGAGTTCCGGTGACAGGGGGAGCGATGACAGCGAAGAACGCGAAGGGCACCGGCCGGCTGCGCGGCTGGGGCGGGGTGACCGCGATGGCCGCCGCCTGCGCGCTGACCGCGTCGCTGACCCTGCTGCCGCTGTCCCACCCGGGCGACGACGTCTTCGGCCCCCAGGCGACGGGGCCCGGCGCGGCGCACGCCCTCCAGGCGAGGGCCGACGCCTGCACGGACCCGGAGGCCAGTCTGCGGCCGGGCGAGCCGGACGGGGACGCGATCCGCACGATCAAGGAGCGCGGCAAGCTCATCGCGGGCGTCGACCAGAACAGCTTCCAGTGGGGCTTCCGCAATCCGGCGACCGGCGACCTCGAAGGCTTCGACATCGACCTGGTCCGCGCCCTCGCGAAGGACATCCTCGGGAACGGCGACAAGGTGATCTTCCGGGCCATCCCGACCAACCAGCGCATCGCCGCGCTGGAGAACGACAAGGTCGACGTGGTCGTGCGGACGATGACGGTCAACTGCGCCCGGCTGAAGCAGGTCTCGTTCTCCACGGCCTACTTCCAGGCGGGCCAGCAGGTCCTCGCCGCGAAGGAGGACCGCTCGATCACCGGTTTCAACTCCACGCTGGCCGGCAAGCGCGTCTGCACCGCCGAGGGCTCCACGGCGTACGAGGCGCTGGAGAAGGAGTCGTTCGGCTCGGTCTTCAAGGACGAGCACGACGGCGCGGCGGCCGACGAGGACCGGCTGACCGTCCCCAACCAGCTGGACTGCCTGGTACGGCTCCAGCTGGGCGAGGTCGACGCGGTCGTCACGGACAACGCGCTGGCCGCCGGACAGGCCGCCCAGGACCCGGCGGTCGAGCTCAAGGGCGACCCGTTCACCACCGAGTACTACGGCGTGGCCACGAAGAAGGGCGCGGACGACCTGGTGTCCCGGGTCAACAAGGTCCTGGTCGACTACCGGGCGGGCGGCGCGGACAGCCTCTGGATGAAGTCGTACCGCGCCTGGCTCCAGAAGGGCCTGCCGGGGGTCCAGGGCCCGCCGGAGCCGAAGTACCGGGACTAGCGCGGCCCCGCCCTGCGGGCGGCGGCACTGATCCCGCGGGGCCCAGGCCCGGCGGGGAGAGCGGAGAGGTGATCGATGGGCGTCGCTGGCCCCTTCCCCAGCTACGCGGCCCGGCCGCCCGGTCCGGTCATGGACCGGGACGAGGCCGACCGTGCGCTGTCCCGGCTCGGCGCGGAGCACGAGGCGATCGAGACCTCGCTGCTCGCCCTCCAGGACCACGCGGGCCGCAGGCTCCTGGAGGGCGCCGAGCTGTCCGGTGTCACCAGGGAGCGGTGGACCGTCACCGAGCGGTCGGTCACGCTGCTGTGGAGCTACTTCGACGCGTACACGGGTGCGCTGAACCGGGCCCGTGAGGTGCGGTCCAGACGCCGCCACCCCAACCGCGAGGACCTGACGGTCCTGACCGAGCTGCTGCGCGGCGAGGGCGTCACCGTGGCGCACGCCGCCGCCGGTCACGACCCGTCCGTGAGCGGCCCGGCCCGCCTCTCCGAGCGGTTCACGCTGGAGGAGCTGGTCTCCCGGATGAACGGCCTGTACGCGAGCGCCCTGGACATGGTCGTGGCCTCGGACACCGTCTGGTCGGCGATGCCCGCCCGCATAGACCTCCTCGCCGCCGAACTGCGCCGCACGCACTCGCTGGCGCACTCGGTGGGGGTCCGCCCCGGCGAGCACCCGGCGGGCGACGAGCTGGAGGCGATCACCGCGGAGCTGGCCACGCTGCGGGCCCAGGTGATCTCGGACCCGCTGGCGTTCTGGCTGCCGGGGCCGGGCAGCGCGGCGCCCGGCGGCGGGCGCCCCGACACGACGCGCTACGACCGTGCCGCCCGGGCGCTGGAAGAGGTGCGGCGCGAGGTCGAGGCGGTGCTCGCCGTACGGCAGGACGCCGAGCAGCGGCTGGTGCACCTGCGCGACGTGCTGTCCCGGGCCGACCGCACGCTGGCCGAGGCCCGGGTGGCACGCGGCGAGGTACTGGCCAAGATCGCCGCGTCGGAGGTGCCCGTGGTCAACGGACCGCCGACCGCCCTCCAGGAGCGGCTGGCCGCCGCCTCGGAGTACCGCAGGCACGCCCGCTGGCACCGCCTCTCGCCGCTCCTGGAGACCCTGGAGCGGGAGGCCGAGGAGGAGCTGCTGCGGGCCCGCGAGCAGTTGACGGCGGTGACCTCGCCGCTGGCCGTCCGGGCGGAGCTGCGCGGCCGGCTCGACGCGTACAAGGCGAAGGTGGCCCGCAACGGTCTGGCGGAGGACCCGGTCCTGATCGAGCGGTACGACGCGGCGCGGCGGATGCTGTGGAGCGCGCCGTGCGATCTGCGGGTGGCGGCGCAGGCGGTGCAGCGCTACCAGGACGCGGCGCTGGAGCTGCTGGACAGAGGTGACGGACCGTCGTGGCGGCGAGGCGAAGAGGGGGAACGGACATGAGTACGCAGTGCCAGCGCCCCGCGTGCGAGGGCAGTTACGAGGACATGGGCGGCGGTGAGCTGTACTGCGACACCTGCGGTCTGGCGCCGGTCGTCTCGCCGAACGGCATGGTGAGTTCGCCGCCCACCGGGGTCGCGGCCGGCGGCCGCGGCAGCCGGGGGTCCAACAGCACGTCGGCGCGGAGCAGTTCGCAGTCCTCCTCGCGGGCGTCCTCGCGCTCCTCGTCACGTTCCTCGACGTCGCGGCGTTCGGTGTCGGGCCGGCTCTCGCGGTCGCTGTCGCTGTCCGGCCGGGCCGGCACCCACTCGGTGTCGGTGCGCTCGTCCGCCAGGTCGACCAACGCCTCGGGCCGCAACCGGCTGGGCGCGGGCCTGGTGCAGGTGCCGGACGTGCCGCGGCCCGATCCGCGTACGGCCGTGATGGAGAACCCGGAGGTGCCCGAGCGCAAGCGGTTCTGTTCGCGCTCCGACTGCGGGGCGCCGGTGGGCCGGGCCCGGGGCGACCGGCCGGGCCGCACCGAGGGGTTCTGCACCAAGTGCGGCCACCCGTACTCGTTCGTGCCGAAGCTGGAGGCGGGCGACGTCGTCCACGGGCAGTACGAGGTCGCGGGCTGTCTGGCGCACGGCGGGCTCGGCTGGGTCTACCTCGCGGTGGACAAGGCGGTCTCGGACCGCTGGGTGGTGCTCAAGGGCCTGCTCGACACGGGTGACCAGGACGCCATGGCGGCGGCGATCTCGGAGCGGCGGTTCCTCGCGGAGATCGAGCACTCCAACATCGTCCGCATCTACAACTTCGTGGAGCACCTGGACCAGCGGACCGGTTCGCTCGACGGCTACATCGTCATGGAGTACGTCGGCGGCAAGTCGCTCAAGGAAATCGCCAACGAGCGCCGCACACCGGCCGGGAAGCGCGATCCGCTGCCGGTCGAGCAGGCGTGCGCGTTCGGTATCGAGGCCTTGGAGGCGCTGGGCCATCTGCACAGCCGCAACCTGCTGTACTGCGACTTCAAGGTCGACAACGCGATCCAGACCGAGGACCAGCTGAAGCTGATCGACATGGGCGCGGTCCGCCGGATGGACGACGAGGAGTCGGCGATCTACGGCACGGTCGGCTACCAGGCGCCCGAGGTCGCGGAAGTGGGCCCGTCGGTCGCCTCCGACCTGTACACGGTGGCCCGCACGCTCGCGGTGCTCACCTTCGACTTCCAGGGGTACACGAACGTCTTCGTGGACTCGCTGCCGGACCCCGACAACATCGAGGTGTTCCGGAGCTACGAGTCGTTCTACCGGCTCCTGGTACGCGCCACCGACCCCGATCCGGCCCGCCGGTTCGCCTCGGCGGCGGAGATGGCCGAGCAGCTGACGGGTGTGCTGCGCGAGGTGGTCTCGCTCCAGACGGGACGCCCGCGCCCGGCGCTGTCCACGCTGTTCGGCGCGGAGTTGCGGGTCACGGACACGGAGCTGTTCGCGGACGGTTCGGGCGAGGTGTCGCGCCTGGGCGCACGGGCCGCCGCCGGGTCCGGGGGCCGTTTCGGCCGCCGCCGGAGCGGGGCGGGCGCCCCGGTGCCCG
>NZ_JAAGNI010000072.1 GCF_010550605.1 Streptomyces sp. SID9727 | reverse complement strand
ACGCCGGCCCGGGCCAGCCGGGCGGCGACGCGGCCGCCGAGCGCGCCGCTCGCCCCGGTGACGGCGGTGGGCGGTCCGCTGGTGACGGCGCCGGGGGCGGGGTCGGTGGCGGGGCTCATGCGGGGGTGCCCTCCTCGGACGGCCAGGGGCGCACCTCGACCACCGCGTCGACCGGAAGCGGCCCGTAGAGGTGGGGGAACTCCTCGCCGCCGGGCGCGGCCGCCTCGTACCGCAGGGGTGCGGTGAGCCGGCCCGGGTCGATGACGAGCACCACGAGTTCCTGGTCGGCGGCTCCGGCCCGGCTCCCGGCGCCGTACAGCATCTCGGCCACCCCGGGGAGCTGGTGGGGCAGCGAGCAGTGGATGAAGCCCTCTTCGTGCAGGGTGCGGCCGCGGGTGGACATCTCGTACGTCCCGATCCCGCGGGCCGCCTCCCAGAGCGGTCCTTCGGTGAGGTGCAGCAGTTCGGCCATGGGCCGAGGCTAACTCCGCGACGGCTGAGGAGCGCGGCCCTGTGGACAACCGCTCGCCGCGTCGGCGCGGCGGCCCGCTCCTCAGCCCGCCAGGAGCTTCGCCTCGGTCTCCGGGGCGAGGCCCACGGCGGGGCGGTCGGGGCGCTGGGGCGCCTCGCCGCCGATCTCCCGCAGCCACGTCCAGGTGTCCGCGACGGTCTCCTCGACCGGGCGGCAGCGCAGCCCCGCCGCGTGGGCGAGCCCGACGTCGCCTTGGTGGAGCGTGTCGTACACCTCCCCCGGCGGCAGCCACACCGGCAGGTCGGTCCACGGCTCGACGCCCGCCGCGAGGATCTTCTCCGCCGGGGTCCAGCGCAGTTCGGCGTCCGAACCGGTGGCGCGCACACAGGCGTCGAGCAGTCCGCCCATGGTGGTGTGCCCCGGTCGGCTGACCAGGTTGTACGGGCCGTGCAGCCCGCGCTCCGCCGCGTCGAGCACCCAGTCGGCGAGGTCGCGCGCGTCGATGTACTGGATGTCCGCGTCGGGGGTGCCGGGGGCCAGGACCGGGCCGCCGCGGGCGATCCGGTTCAGCCACCAGGGCAGCCGGCCGATGTTCTCCCAGGGGCCGAGGATCAGGCCCGCCCGGGCGAGGAGGGCGCGGTCGCCGAAGGCGTCCTGGGCGGCCAGTTCGCCGCCGCGCTTGGCCTGGGCGTACGGCTGGCCGTCACCGGCGTCCGGCGAGGCGCCCGCCACCACGGGGCCGTCCTCGGCGAGTCCGGCCGGGGCCGGGTAGGCGTAGACGGAACGGCTGGAGACGTACGTGTAGCGGGCGGCGCGGGTGGACAGCAGGCGGGCCGCGTCGCGCACGGCGGAGGGCGCGCCGCTCCAGGTGTCGACCACCAGGTCCCAGGCGGGGCCGTCGGCGGCGGCGAGCCCGGCCAGGCCGTCTCCGGCGGTGCGGTCGCCGATGATCTCGGCGGTCCCGGGCGGCGGCGCGTGGTGGCCCCGGTGGAAGACCGTGACCTGCCAGCCGCGCGCGAGGGCCGCCTCGGTCACGGCCCGGCCGACGAACTGCGTACCGCCCAGCATCAGAAGCCTCATGTCCCCGACTCTGCCCTGTCGCGGCCCGGCCCGGAACGGTCCACGCTCTCGGCTGAATCACCCGGAGGCGGGAACTCCCCGGCCGGGCCGCCGGGCCGGGCGCGCCGGCCTCAGGAGCGGGCCAGCGGGCTGCGGTTGCGCAGCAGCCACTGGTGGTATCCGGCCACCCGTCGCGCCGCGTCCCGGTAGGCGGCCTCCAGTTCCGCGTAGACCGCGGTCATGTCGGCGCCGGGGCGGGAGACCAGGAGCAGCCGGACCGCGAGCGGGTCGTCGCGCAGCGGGCGGATCGCCATGTCGTCGCGGGGCCCCGAGGTCGGCTGGCAGGGGGCCACCGCCTCGCCGAGGACGACGAGGGAGGCGGCGGTGAGGTAGTCGCCGTGCAGCACGGCGGGGGCCAGCCCCGCCTGGTCGAACATCCGGCGCAGACCGTCCCATTCGCCGTCCACCGTGGGGTCGACCATCCACCGGTCGGCGGCCAGGTCCGCCAGGTCGACCACGGGCAGCGCGGCGGCCGGGTGGTCGCGGGCCATGGAGACGAACTGCGGTTCGCGGTCCACGAGGACCCGCTGCTCCAGCCCGTCCGGGACGGCGAGCGGGCAGCCCTCCACCTCGTGCACGAAGGCCACGTCGAGCCGGTCCGCGTCGACGGCGCGGAGCAGGGCGCGGGCGGAGACGTCGACCCGGAGCGAGATGTCGGTCCCGGGCAGCCTCACGCGGAGCCGGCGCAGCCAGCCGCCGATGACCCGGCTGGCGGTGCAGCCGATGCGCAGCCGGGGTCCTTCGGCGGCTGCGGCTTCCGCCTTCGCGTCGCTGACCAGGGCGCTCATGCCGTCGACCAGGGGGCGGGCGCGGCTGAGGACGGCGTGGCCGAGGAGGGTGGGGCGGCAGCCGGTGCGTTCGCGGCTGAAGAGTTCGGCGCCGAGCGCGTTCTCGATACGGCGCAGCTGCGTGGTGAGCGCGGGCTGGCTCACGCCCAGGGTGCGGGCCGCCCGGTGCAGGCTGCCGGTGTCGGCGATGGCGCACAGCGCCCTGAGGTGTCTCACCTCAAGCTCCATGGTGCCGAGACTAGGGCGGTCCGCCGGGCCGCACCATGGGCCGTAACCCTGCCAAAGGCGGTCGATTCACCGGGCGTTGGGCGTGCGGACCGCATGTGTGCACGGGATGTCCACGCTTCGGCGATAGGGCCGCGTTATCACCGGCTGACATCATCCGCGCGGGCTCCGCTTCCCCGACACTCTCTGCGTACCACCCCCGTCCGAGTCCGATCATCGGACGGGTTCCTCTGACAGGTAACTGGTAGGAGACCCCCCACATGAGACACCCCAGGACCGTCATGTCGGCCGTGCTCGGACTCGGCCTCACCGTCGCCGCGGTGGGCGCGGGACCGGCGATCGCCGCTCCCGAGGCGGCCGCCACGGCCGCGCACGTGGCGTACTCGGCCACGTCCGCCTCGCACGAGGACGCCGCCGCCAACAAGGCGTTCTTCGAGGCGGTCGCGAAGTCGGTGGCCGAGAAGCGGGCGGCCAGCCCCGGCGCCCAGTCCGTCACCATCGTCTACAGCGCCGCGAACGCCCCCAGCTTCCGCACCCAGATAGCCAACAGCGCCTCGATCTGGAACAGCTCGGTCTCCAACGTCCGGCTCCAGGAGGGCTCGAACCCCGACTTCGCGTACTACGAGGGCAACGACTCCCGCGGCTCGTACGCGAGCACCGACGGTCACGGCAACGGCTACATCTTCCTCGACTACACGCAGAACCGGCAGTACAACTCGACCCGGGTCACCGCCCACGAGACCGGGCACGTCCTCGGCCTGCCGGACCACTACTCGGGGCCGTGCAGCGAGCTGATGTCGGGCGGCGGCCCCGGCACGTCCTGCACCAACCCGTACCCGAACGCCAATGAGCGCAGCCGGGTGAACTCCCTCTGGCAGTACGGCTTCGCGGCCACGCTGACCAAGGCCGGTTCCTGACCGTCCCCGCTCGCACCGACGGGCCGCCTCGCGGGACGAGGCGGCCCGTCGCCGTGCCGGAGGCCGTCAGCCGGCGGCACCGTACTGGGTACGGACCAGGGTCAGCAGTTCGTCCGCCGTGAGCCCCAGGACCCTTGCCTCGGCCACGGTCTCGCGGACCCGTTCGAGGAGGCGGGCGCGGTGCGGGGACGCGCCGTCCGCGATGGCCGCGCCCCGGCCCCGGCGCAGCTCGATCAGGCCCTCCTCGCGCAGCCGCTGGTAACCCCGCAGCACCGTGTGCACGTTGACGCCGAGCGAATCGGCCAGGACGCGGGCGGCGGGCAGCCGTTCGCCCGGGGCCGCCGCGCCGTCGGCCACGGCGCGGCGCACGCAGGCGGCGATCTGGTCGCCGAGCGGCACGGTGGAGGTGGGGTCGACCCGGAAGAGCATGGTCAGTGCCCCGTTCGGCGCTGGTCGATCAGCGTGTTGAGGAGCGCGGCCCCGGTCGCCGAGTCGTCCACGGTCACCGCGAAGTCGCGGCCGTTGGTCAGCCGGGCCACGATGCCCTCCCCCGACCGCAGCATGACACCGCTGCGCCCGGGCCGGATGCGGTAGCCCCAGCCGCCGTACTCGGTGAGCGGGCTGATGTCACGGCTGGCCGCCGCCTCTATCCGGTCCAGCGGGACCCGGACGCGCGGCCAGGGCAGCAGCCCGGTGACGGTGATCCCGCGCCGGTCCACGGTGACGTACGGGCGGGAGAAGCTCGCGATGAGCAGCCCGAGAACGAGGGGCAGCACGGCGAAGGGCCAGCCGGCCGTGAACAGCACGGCGACACCGGAACCGACGACCAGGAGCGCCGTGAGCGGCAGCCACCAGGAGCCGGCCCCCCGGGCCCACCCGGCGACCTCCCCCTTCCCCAGCACGACGCGCTCGCCGCCCGCCTCGGGTCCGTCGTCCCCGGCCGGTTCGGGGACGGGCGTCAACGCGGCCAGGAGGTACCCGAGCCCGAAGGCGACGACGCCCGCCCCGAAGGCCGCGGCCATGTGCCACATGGGGAAGTGGATGTCCTGCCCCCGGCCCTGCGCGTCCTCGACCGCGTCCACGTTGATGAGGAGCACGGCCGCCAGGAGGTAGCCGATGAAGGCGGCGAAGGCGTACCCGAAGCCGATCAGCACGCGGTGTGCCGTACCGGCGAACTTCCCGAACCCCGACATCAGCGTCCACAGGAGCCCTGTGCCGAGCAGGACGAGTGTGGTGACGACCAGGTACGACGTCTGGCCGGCGTAGTCGTCCACCCGGCCGTTGCCCACGAAGTGGCTGGCCAGCTGCGCGGGCAGCCGGTCGCGGCGGGTGGCGAAGAGCAGCAGGTCGACGGCGAGTGCGAGCAGGAACGGCAGGGCGGTGAGCACCACGCGGCCGACGGATTTCAGGTTCATTAAAACCTCCCTTGTTCGCATGCTAGTAGAACAATGAAGGTGACGGCAACGAAGGGGCGCACAGGAGAGGGCTGTGAGGCGGTCCGGCGCCCGGCCGGTCAGGCCGTTTCGAGCGGGAACGCTCCCCGGTGGCCCGTACCGGCGCCCTCCGTCGGCCGGGGTTCGAACTCCCGGCAGCTCCAGACCTCCTGGACGAAGCCGGTGCGCCGCTCCCACAGGCCCAGCACGTCCTGCTCACCGGCCGTGCCCCGGTACGCCTCCTTGGCGCCCCGGAAACAGGCGAGCCCTCCGGAGAGGCCGCGACCGGGCGCCGGGGCCGGGAAGTAGTCGGAGAACGCGCAGGCTATGCAGGTCCGCAGACGGACCCCGGGCGGCAGCTCCCGCTGGATCGTCGCCAGCGCGGCCCCGAAGTCGCTCTCGGCCCGCTGGGAACCGAAGGCCGCGCCGCCGAAACGGAGTTCGAGGTACAGATACGGGTCGGGCCTGCGGAGGGACAGCAGGCAGCTCAGGGTCGCCTGCCGCTCCACCCCCTCCGCCATGACGGGGAACGGCAGGTCCCACTCCAGGACGCAGTCGCCCAGGACGCCGTCCGTCAGCGCGAACAGCCCCTGCTCGGCCGGTCCCGCCGCCACCGGGCGCAGGCCGTCGAAGCTGCCGCCCTCGAAGTCCACGCCCCGGACGCGCAGGCGGAGTTGCTGCCCGTCGGTGGTGAGGATGACGGCGTCCGATCCCTGCCGGTCCCGGTACCACCCTGCCCACGACTCATCTGTCATGAGCAGGGACTGTAGCCCCTGCCTCCGACACCGCACCTGCCGCCCTCCGCTTGGGCGGAGCCGTCCTGCGACACCTCCTTCCGGCGGGTGGCCCGTCAGTGCTTCCGGCGGGTGACGAACTCGGCCAGGGCCAGCAGGTCGCCCGCCGCCGACAGGTCCGGGACCGCCCTGGACAAGTGGTGCACGGCCCGCGCCATGCGGTCGGCGGCGCAGCTCTGCGCCCAGTCCCGGCCGCCCGCCCGGTCCACGGCCTCCGCGGCCCGGCTCACCTCGGCGCGGGTGTTCATCGCGCCCCGGTACAGCTCGGCCAGCTCCGCCGCGGCCGGCCCGCCCGCGGTGAGCGCCGCCACCACGGGCAGCGACTTCTTGTGGGCGCTGAGATCCGCGCCGACCGGCTTCCCGGTCTGGGCCGGGTCGCCCCAGATGCCGATCAGGTCGTCGATCAGCTGGAAGGCCAGGCCCGCCTCCCGGCCGAAGCCGTCCATGGCCCGGACGGCCGGCTCGTCGGCGCCCGCGTAGAGCGCGCCCAGGGCGCAGGCACAGCCGAGCAGCGCGCCGGTCTTCGCCGTCGCCATGGTCAGGCACTCGTCCAGCGACACCTGGTCCGGGTCGCGGTCCTCGAAGGCGCAGTCGGCCTGCTGGCCCGCGCACAGCTCGATGACACAGGTCGAGAGCCGGGCCGACGCGGCGGGCGACATCGCTCTGCCGTCCTCGGCGAGCAGCCGCTGGGCCAGGGCCAGCATCGCGTCGCCGGCGATGACGGCGTCCGGGACGCCGAACACCGTCCAGGCGGTGGCCCGGTGACGGCGGGTGTGGTCCTCGTCGATGACGTCGTCGTGGAGCAGGGTGAAGTTGTGGACGAGTTCGACGGCGACGGCGGCCCGGACGGCCTGTCCGGGGTCGCCGCCCAGTGCGCGGGTGGCCGCCAGGACGAGCGCCGGTCTGATCGCCTTGCCCGCGCCGCCCGCCGCCGGGCTGCCGTCGGCGTGCTGCCAGCCGAAGTGGTACATCGCGACCCGCCGGATCGAGCCGGGCAGGGAGGCGACCGCCGCCCGCAGGTGCGGGTCCACGAGGGTCCGGGTGTACTCAAGGAGCGCCGCGGCCTCGTTGCCCTCGGTCGCGGCGTCTGTTCGGGTCATGGTCATCGGTCACCCCTGTCGTTGCCGCCCCCGGCCCGGCCGCTGTCGCGACCGGGCCGGGGGCGTGGGTGGTTGCTGGGAGCGCGGGCGGCCGGGGGCCCGGACCGCCGAGGGTCCGGGCCCCGTGGCTCAGCGCCAGCGGCTGACCTCGACGTTCTCCAGGACACCGAGGGCGTCCGGGACGAGGACCGCCGCGGAGTAGTAGGCCGTCACGAGGTAGGAGATGATCGCCTGCTCGTCGATGCCCATGAAGCGGACCGAGAGGCTGGGCTCGATCTCGTCCGGGATGCCGGTCTGCTGGAGGCCGATGACACCCTGCTCGGACTCGCCGGTCCTCATGCAGATGATCGACGTGGTGCGGGCGTCGCTGACCGGGATCTTGTTGCAGGGGAAGATCGGGACACCGCGCCAGGCCGGCACATGGTGCCCGCCGATGTCCACGCTCTCCGGTACGAGGCCGCGCTTGTTGCACTCGCGGCCGAAGGCGGCGATGGCGCGCGGGTGGGCGAGGAAGAGCTTCGAGCCGCGCCGGCGGGAGAGCAGTTCGTCCATGTCGTCGGGGCTCGGCACCCCGTCGTGCGGCTGGAGCCGCTGACCGTAGTCGCAGTTGTTGAGCAGGCCGAACTCGCGGTTGTTGATGAGCTCGTGCTCCTGGCGCTCGCGCAGCGCCTCGACCGTGAGCCGCAACTGCTGCTCGGTCTGGTTCATCGGCTGGTTGTAGAGGTCCGCGACGCGGCTGTGGACCTTCAGCACGGTCTGGGCGACGCTCAGTTCGTACTCGCGTGGCGCCGCGTCGTAGTCCACGTACGTGTGCGGGACGACGGCCTCGCCGACGTGGCCCGCGGAGAGGTCGATCTCCGCCTCGCCGTACTTGTTGGTGCGCTGCTGCGGAAGGCTCAGCAGGCCGGCGAGATGGGTGCGCAGCGAGTCGGCCCGTTCGGCGAGGTTGAGCACGTCGGCGCGCGTGAGCGTCAGCACCGTGCACGCGGTGACGGCGCGGGCGGTGTACTCCCAGACGGCGTCGCCCTCGATGAGGGAGTGGTCCCCGAAGTAGGCCCCGTCCGCGTGGACACCGAGCACCGTCTCGTCCCCGTAGGGGCCGGTGCCGACCTTCTCGACCTTGCCGTGCGCCAGCAGGTAGACCCGGTCCGCCGCCTCCCCCTCGGTCGCGAGGAGCTGCCCGGCGGGGATGTCGCGCTGCTCGCACCTCCTGGCCAGCTCGGCGAGCACCTCCTCGTCCCCGAAGTCCCTCAGCGCCGGCAGCTCCCCCAGCTCGGCGGGGATGACCGTGACCCGGTCCCCGGTCTGCACGAACGTGACGCGGCCGTCCCCGACCGAGTAGCTCAGCCGGCGGTTCACCCGGTACGTACCGCCCTGCACCTGGACCCACGGCAGCATCTTCAGCAGCCACCGTGAGGTGATCTCCTGCATCTGCGGAGCGGACTTGGTGGTCGTCGCGAGGTTCCGCGCGGCCGCCGTGCCGAGACTCTGCTGCGGCGGCACCTGCGCGTTCTGAACCTCTTCACCAACGGACATCTGTCGTCCTCTCGATCTATCGGCTGACCTGCGGGAAGAACACTTCCAGCACGAGGACGGGGCACGCCATTACACAAAAGAGTGTGACTAATAGTGCTTTGGACGGGGCACAACGCCGCGCGATGCCCACGCGGTCCCCCTGCCACGCCCCACCGGCCTTATTTGGCATCCGGAATGCCATTTACCTACTCTGGCCGCCATGCGGCTGACCAAGTTCACCGACGTCGCGCTGCGCGTCCTGATGCGCCTCGCCGTCGTGAAGCACGAGGATCCGCCGACCACCCGCGAGGTGGCGGCGGTCATGCAGGTGCCGTACTCGCATGCCGCGAAGGTCGTGGCCCGCCTCCAGCACCTCGGCCTGATCGAGGCGCGACGGGGCCGGGGCGGCGGGCTCGCCCTGACCGAGGCGGGCAGGACGGCGTCGGTCGGCGCCCTCGTCCGCGAGCTGGAGGAGCCGGGCGACGTGGTCGACTGCGAGGGCTCCACCCCGTGTCCGCTGCGGGCCGCCTGCCGGCTGCGCGGCGCCCTGCGCGAGGCCCAGGAAGCCTTCTACGCCTCGCTGGCCCCGCTCACCATCGCGGAGCTGACCGCCGCGCCCACCGGTCCCCTGCTGATCGGCCTCGGCAGCGCGCCACCACCCCGGGACTGACCCCCGCCGCACCGGGCCGCCGGCCCGGTGCCTACACTGCCGTTAAATGCGCATCCAAGATGCCAATTCAACATCCGAGGAGTCACCGATGCTCTCCGAGTCGTCCACCGCCACCGTCCGCGCCACCCTGCCCGCCGTCGGCGCGGCCATCGGGGACATCGCCGACCTCTTCTACCGCAAGCTCTTCGACGCCCACCCGGAGCTCCTGCGCGACCTGTTCAACCGGGGCAACCAGGCGTCCGGCGCCCAGCGCCAAGCGCTCGCCGGCTCCATCGCCGCGTTCGCGACCCAGCTGGTCGAGCAGCCCGACACCCGCCCCGACGTGATGCTCGGCCGGATCGCCAACAAGCACGCCTCGCTCGGTGTCACCCCCGCCCAGTACGAGGTCGTCCACACCCACCTCTTCGCCGCGATAGCCGAGGTCCTGGGCGACGCGGTGACCCCCGAGGTCGCCGCCGCCTGGGACGAGGTCTACTGGCTGATGGCCAACGCCCTGATCGCCATCGAGGAGCGGCTGTACGCGGAGCAGGGTGTCGTCGCAGGCGACGTCTGGCGCGAGTGGGAGGTCGTCTCGCGCACCGAGGAGACCGACGACGTCGCCCGGTTCCGCATCCGCCCCGCCGACGGCTCGCCGGCCCCCGCCTTCCGCCCCGGCCAGTACGTCTCCGTCCAGGTCGAACTCCCGGACGGCGCACGCCAGATACGCCAGTACAGCCTCACCGGCGCCCCCGGCTCGGCGCTCCGCTCGATCACGGTCAAGCGAGTGCGCGGCAACGACGCCCCGGACGGCGAGGTCTCCCGCCACCTGCACGCCGAGGTCCGCGCCGGTGACCGGCTCCGGGTCTCCGCACCGTACGGCGACCTCGTGCTGAAGTCCGGCCAGGCACCGCTGCTGCTCGCCTCCGCGGGCATCGGCTGCACCCCGATCCTGTCGATGCTGGAGCACCTCGCGGAGTCGGAGCACCGCGCCCCGGTCACCGTCGTGCACGGCGACCGCTCCCCCGCCGACCACGCGCTGCGCACCGACCACACCGCGCTCACGGCCAAGCTGCACGACGCCGCCGCCCACTTCTGGTACGAGAACCCGGAGGACGGCCACCCGGCCGACCGCACCGGGCTCGTGGACCTGAGCGGCCTCGTCGTCCCCTCGGGCACGCACGCCTACCTCTGCGGCCCGCTGCCCTTCATGCGGTCGGTCCGCACCCAGCTGCTCGCCAAGGGCGTCCCGGCCTCCGACATCCACTACGAGGTGTTCGGCCCCGACCTGTGGCTCGCCTCCTGAGCCAGGCCGTGTCCGGATCGGCTCGCACACGATCCGAACAGGGCCCCGCCGTCGCTCCGCGACCGGTCGGGGCCCTTCCGGCCGGGTAGAACCGCTCCTACACGCACCGAAGGAGCCGGCCATGTCCTCACCCATGTCCGCGAGCGCTTTTCTCGCCGCTCTGAAGAAGGAAGGGCTCACCGTCGTCGAGGTCGGCGACTGGCGCAGCCACAACCGGAACCGCAAGGGCCCGTGGGGCCCCGTGAACGGCGTGATGATCCACCACTCGGCCACCGAGGGGACCGACGCCACCGTCCGGATGTGCCGCGACGGCCACCCCGACCTGCCGGGGCCGCTCTGCCACGGCGTCATCGCCAAGGACGGCCGGGTCCACCTGGTCGGCTACGGCAGGACCAACCACGCGGGGATGGGCGACGGCGACGTCCTGCGCGCCGTCGTCGCGGAGAAGAAGCGCCTTCCCCACGACAACGAGGCCGACACCGACGGGAACCGGCACTTCTACGGCTTCGAGTGCGAGAACCTCGGCGACGGCGAGGACCCCTGGCCCGACGCCCAGCTCGAAGCGATCGAGAAGGTTTCGGCGGCCCTCTGCCGCCACCACGGCTGGACCGCTCGCTCGGTCATCGGCCACCGCGAGTGGCAGCCGGGCAAGGTGGACCCGAAGGGCTTCTCGATGAACGACATGCGGGACCGCGTCCACGACCGCCTGAAGTGAGCACCGGGCGGCGCCCGCCGCCACAATGGACGGCATGCACGCCCCGTCTCCCGCGTCCCGGCTGCGCCCGCTGCTGCCCTCGCCCGTGCAGCCGGCCGACGACGAGCGCTTCGCCCGGCACGGCGTGACGCTGCTGCTCAAGCGCGACGACCTGATCCACCCGGACCTCCCGGGCAACAAATGGCGCAAACTCGCACCCAATCTGGCGGCTGCCGCCGGGCGGCCGGTGCTCACCTTCGGCGGCGCGTACTCCAACCACCTGCGGGCCACCGCCGCCGCCGGCCGGCTCCTCGGATTCCGCACCGTCGGAGTCGTACGCGGCGACGAGCTGGCCCACCGTCCCCTCAACCCCTCGCTCGCCCGGTGCGCCGCCGACGGCATGCGGCTGCACTTCGTGGACCGGGCGACGTACCGCGCCAAGACCGACCCGGCGGTCCTGGCCGGGCTGCTGGAGGCGTACGGGGACTGCGAGGTCGTCCCGGAGGGCGGCAGCAACGCCCTCGCGGCCCGGGGCTGCGCCGCGCTCGGGCGCGAACTGCGGGGCGTGGCCGACGTGGCGGCGGTTGCCTGCGGCACCGGCGGCACCCTGGCCGGGCTCGCCGCCGGACTCGCGCCGGGGCAGCGCGCGCTCGGCGTCCCGGTCCTGCGCGGCGGCTTCCTGGGCGAGGCGGTGCGGGAGCTCCAGCGGGAGGCGTTCGGCGGCCCCGCGGGCGACTGGTGGCTGGACGAACGGTTCCACTTCGGCGGCTACGCCCGTACGACACCCGAGCTGCACGCCTTCGCAAACGATTTCGAGGACCGGCACGGGCTGCCCGTGGAGCGACTGTATGTGGCCAAAATGCTGCACGCGCTCACCGTGCTGGCCGAGGAGGGCGCCTTCCCCGCCGGGACCACGGTCGCGGCCGTGATCACCGGCCGCCCGGACGAGGACGCTCAGCCCTCTTCCCGATAGGCCGCCGCCTCCTCCAGGTCCAGGCGGCGCAGCAGGGTGCGCATCATCTCGTCGTCGATCCTGCGCTCGTCCCGCAGCCGCACGAAGACCTCCCGCTCGGTCTCGATCATCTCGCCGGCCAGCCGCCGGTAGGTCTCGTCCGCCGACTCACCGGTGACCGGGTTGGCCGCGCCCAGGCGTTCCCACACCGCGTTGCGGCGTCGTTCCAGGACGGTCCGCAGGCGGTCCGCGAGGGGCTGGGGCAGCCGGTTGCGCTCATCGGTGAGCAGCGCGTCCAGACGGGCCTCGGCGGCCGTGGACGCCTCGTTCTGGGCCTGCGCCTCGGCCAGCGTGTCGGCCTGCCGGTCCCGGCCCGGGAGCTTCAGCACGCGCACCAGGAGCGGCAGCGTGAGCCCCTGCACCACCAGCGTGCCGATGACGGTGGTGAACGTCAGGAACAGCACCAGGTTGCGGGCCGGGAAGTCCGCGCCGTCGGCGGTGACGAGGGGGACGGAGAAGGCGATGGCGAGCGAGACGACCCCGCGCATCCCGGCCCAGCCGACGATCAGCGGCGAGGTCCAGTCCGTACCGGTCTCGCGCTCCCTGATGCGCCGCGACAGCCACCGGGGCAGGTAGGTCGCCGGGTAGACCCAGACGAAGCGGACCACCACCACGGCCAGGAAGACCAGCACCGCGTACCCGAAGGCGTCCGCCACCGAGTAGGTGCCGAGCCCCTTGAGCACGAACGGCAGCTGGAGGCCGATCAGCGCGAACACGGCCGACTCCAGGACGAAGGCGACCATCTTCCAGACCGCGGCCTCCTGGAGCCGGGTGGCGAAGTCGACCTGCCAGGACCGGTGGCCCAGGTACAGCGCGACGACGACCACGGCGAGCACCCCCGACGCGTGCACGCGCTCGGCCGCCGCGTACGCCACGAACGGGATGAGGAGCGACAGGGTGTTCTGGAGCAGCGGCTCCCGCAGACGGGTCCGCAGCCAGTGCAGCGGGACCATGAGCAGCAGACCGACCCCGACACCCCCGACCGAGGCCAGCAGGAACTCCTCCACCCCCGCGCCCCAGCTGACGCCCTCCCCCACGGCGGCGGCGAGCGCCACCTTGAACGCGGTGATCGCGGTGGCGTCGTTCACCAGGGACTCGCCCTGGAGGATCGTCGTGACACGCGCGGGCAGCCCCACCCGGCGCGCGATCGCCGCGGCGGTGACGGCGTCCGGCGGGGCGATCACGGCGCCGAGCACCAGAGCGGCGGTCAACGGCAGATCGGGCACCAGCAGGTACGCCAGCCATCCCACCGCGACCGTCGCGAACAGCACGTAGCCGACCGAGAGCAGCGCCACGGGCCGCAGGTTGGCCCGCAGGTCCAGATAGGAGCTGTCCACGGCGGCCGTGTAGAGCAGGGGTGGCAGCAGCAGGGGCAGCACGATGTGCGCGTCCAGGGTGTACGACGGCACCCCCGGCACGTACGAGGCGATCAGGCCGACGGCGACCAGGAGAAGGGGGGCCGGTACCGGCGTGCGGCGTGCGAGGCCCGCGGTCGCGGCGCTGCCCGCGACCAGCGCCACCAGGGGCAATGCGTCCATCTCATGATCCTCCCATCCGTCGTAACCTGGCCATCATGAGTGGTTGCCCGCATGTACCGGATCTGCCGCGCCCCGAGCCCGCGCCCCGCGGTGAGACCTGTCCCGAGTGCCTGGCGGCCGGCACCCACCCGGTGCAGTTGCGGCTGTGCCTGAGCTGCGGCCACGTCGGCTGCTGCGACTCCTCTCCCGGACGGCACGCGACGGGGCACTTCGAGCAGACCGGCCATCCGGTCATGCGGAGCTTCGAACCGGGTGAGAACTGGCGTTGGTGCTTTGTCGACGGTTCGATCGTCTGACGTACGGGTACGTCAAACCGGCGCGCGTTGTTCGTAATTGAGTGACGCAGCCCCCTAGGCACTGTGTGTACCCATGGGCCTACCATGAGTGACAGCCGCAGGAGGGGGTTCCGGCGACACGGCATCATGGATCGCGATAGCGTCGCCGGGCCGAGAACCGAAGACGTACCGCATGGCTCCGGGCGCTCTTCCCGGAACCTCGAATGAGTTTGTGCCACCTTGGAGGTGAGGGTGTCCCAGATCGCAGGCGAGCCCGGGAATCAGGACTTCGTAGAGGTCCGGCTGCCCGCTGCGGGTGCCTACCTGTCGGTGCTGCGCACGGCCACGGCCGGTCTCGCAGCACGCTTGGACTTCACTCTCGACGAGATCGAGGACCTTCGCATCGCGGTGGACGAGGCGTGCGCGATCCTGCTCCAGCAGGCCGTGCCCGGCTCCGTCCTGAGCTGCGTCTTCCGTCTCATCGACGATTCGCTCGAGGTGACGGTCGCGGCCCCGACCACGGACGGCCGCGCCCCGGAGCGCGACACCTTCGCCTGGACGGTGCTCTCCGCGCTGGCCGGGAAGGTCGACTCCTCGGTCGCCGACGACCGTACGGTCAGCATCAGCCTGTACAAACAGCGCGGCGCGGGACCCGGGCCGGCGTGAGCAACGGGAACGGGGACGGTCCGGTGCGGGACGAGACGATCCGACCAGGGGTGGTGCGTGCGGCAGGCATCCCGGATCAGCAGGCCCTGCCTCATCCGGTGGACGGGGCGGAGCTGCCCCGTGCGGTGGACGGGGCGGACGGGCCCGCCGGTATTACGGTCGCGGTGGAGCAGTCGCAGGCGGAGCGGGCGGGCCAGATGAGCGAGCACGGGCACCACGATCCAAACGACCGCAGCGGGGCGCGGGCGTTGTTCATCGAGCTGGGCAAGCTCCCCGACGGCTCGCCGGAGCGGGCCGAGCTGCGCAACCGGCTGGTGCGGATGCATCTGCCGCTGGTGGAGCACCTGGCCCGCCGCTTCCGCAACCGCGGGGAACCGCTGGACGACCTGACCCAGGTCGCCACGATCGGGCTGATCAAATCCGTCGACCGGTTCGACCCGGAGCGGGGCGTCGAGTTCTCGACGTACGCGACGCCGACGGTCGTCGGGGAGATCAAGCGCCATTTCCGGGACAAGGGCTGGGCGGTGCGGGTGCCGCGCCGCCTTCAGGAGCTGCGGCTCTCGCTGACCTCGGCGACCGCGGAGCTGTCCCAGCTGCACGGCCGCTCGCCCACGGTGCACGAGCTGGCGGAGCGGCTGGGGATCTCCGAGGAGGAGGTCCTGGAGGGCCTGGAGTCGGCCAACGCGTACAGCACGCTCTCGCTGGACGTGCCGGACACGGACGACGAGTCGCCGGCCGTGGCGGACACGCTGGGCTCCGAGGACGAGGCACTGGAGGGCGTGGAGTACCGGGAGTCGCTGAAGCCGCTGCTGGAGGACCTGCCGCCGCGCGAGAAGCGGATCCTGCTGCTGCGGTTCTTCGGCAACATGACCCAGTCCCAGATCGCGCAGGAGGTCGGCATCTCGCAGATGCACGTCTCGCGGCTGCTGGCCCGCACCCTGGCGCAGCTGCGCGAGCGGCTGCTCGTGGAGGAGTAGCGGGCGTGGTGACACGGACAGGGGCCGCCGGATCGTCTCCGGCGGCCCCTTCCCGTGTCCGGGGAGCCGTCAGGCGTCCTCGGTGTCCGCGTCGGGTGCGGCGCCCGGCCTGCGGATGCCGAGGGCATCGATGGTGGCGGGCCTGACCAGCTGGTAGAGCGCGGTCAGCGCGACCGCCGCGAGCACGATGCCGGCCGGGATCAGCACGCCGTGGGAGCGCAGCAGCGTCCAGGCCACCGGCAGCGCGATGATCTGCGTGACGAGCGCGGGGCCCCGGCTCCAGCTGCGGCGGCGCAGCAGGCCGCGGGCGGCGAGGAGCGGGATGAGGCCGAGCGCGATGACGGTCAGCCCGCCCATCTCGGCCTGCTCGGGGCTCTCGGGCCGGCCCAGCAGGCCCATCACCAGCATGTAGATCCCGCCGACGACGAGGGCAGCGCCTTCGAGGCCGCTGATCGCGGCCACCAGCGTGATCCTGGCCGGCTTCGCCGGCTCGGCCAGGGGCGAGGGCGCGTTCTGCTGAGTACTCACCCTTGCAGGTTGGCATCCCGGACCCGGCGAAGGAAAGCCGGGGGTGGCGCGTGCCACCGCCGCGCCCCCGCGCCGTCACCGAGCGTGAGGGCCCGCGGGCAGGACTTCAGGGCGGTTCCCCGCGGTAGGTAGGCTGGCGGTCATGCGCGCACTTCTTGTGGTCAATCCAGCCGCCACCACCACCAGTGCGCGGACCCGTGACGTGCTCATCCACGCGCTGGCCAGCGAGATGAAGCTGGAGGCCGTCTCCACGGAGTACCGCGGGCACGCCCGCGACCTGGGGCGGCGGGCCGCCGACAGCGACGACATCGACCTCGTGGTGGCCCTCGGCGGCGACGGCACGGTCAACGAGGTCGTCAACGGCTTGCTGCACCGGGGCCCCGACCTGGACAGCCTGCCGAAGCTGGCCGTGGTGCCCGGCGGCTCCACCAACGTCTTCGCGCGGGCCCTCGGGCTGCCCAACGACGCGGTGGAGGCGACCGGCGCCATTCTGGACGCGCTGGCGAACCGGACCGAACGCACGGTCGGCCTCGGCCTCGCGGCGGGGACGCCGGGCACGGAGGACGAATCCGTTCCGGAGCGCTGGTTCACCTTCTGCGCCGGCCTCGGATTCGACGCCGGGGTGGTGGGCCGGGTCGAACAGCAGCGGGAGCGCGGCAAGCGTTCGACCCATGCCCTGTACGTGCGCCAGGTGGTCCGGCAATTCCTGGAGGAGCCGCACCGGAGACAGGGCGTGATAACGCTCGACGTGCCCGGCGAGGAGCCGGTCACCGATCTCGCGCTTTCCATAATCTGCAACACGTCCCCCTGGACGTACCTGGGAAACAGGCCGGTGTACGCGGCCCCGAAGGCGTCCTTCGACACCGCTCTGGACGTCCTCGGCCTGCGGAAACTGTCCACGGCGGCGGTCAGCCGCTACGCCACCCAGCTGCTCACGTCGAGCCCGGAGAAGGGCCCCCGGGGCAAGCACGCGGTTTCACGGCACGACCTCACGGACTTCACCTTGCATTCAAAGGTGCCACTGCCCTTCCAGATGGACGGTGACCACCTCGGAGTGCGTACGAGTGTGACGTTCACAGGCGTACGCCGTGCACTGCGTGTGATTGTGTGAGTGGAAGGGACCAAAGTCCTTTAACTCGAACGTTTGGACTGGCTTCCACCCTCTAGAAGTACGGCTGTGACCTAGCCGACACCGAGGAATCAAAAAAAACTTTCCTGAAGGGGTTGTATCCGTCGCCGAGGTTTGCGAATCTCTACATGGCGATCGGGACGGCCCGCAACAACGGCCTCCACTGAGAGCCAGAACCCCTCCTCACTTCACAGGACCACAACCAGTTCATCTGGGCGTCGGGCCTACACCTGCGGGGGGATTCGTGAAAGCGTTCACATTCACAAGCCACAGTACGTAACACCAAGGAGAGGTAGCAGCCATGGACTGGCGTCACAACGCCGTTTGTCGTGAGGAAGACCCGGAGCTGTTCTTCCCCATCGGCAACACCGGTCCTGCGCTGCTGCAGATCGAGGAAGCCAAGGCCGTCTGCCGTCGCTGCCCCGTCATGGAGCAGTGCCTGCAGTGGGCGCTCGAGTCCGGCCAGGACTCCGGCGTCTGGGGTGGCCTCAGCGAGGACGAGCGCCGCGCAATGAAGCGCCGCGCCGCTCGCAACCGGGCGCGCAACGCCAGCGCCTGACCGACGCCACCGCTACGAACCTCAGCGCAGGCGGCGCGTGTGCCTGACGGCATCACTCCGTAGACAGCGTGTACGCACCACCCCGCCCCCCGAGTCGCAGCGCGCAGTACCCCCGAAGCGCACGCTTGACCAGAGAGCCCGGACCGTTCACCAACGGTCCGGGCTCTCTGCCGTGTTCGGGCCCCTACTTCTCGCTGCGGACCGGGATGTCGAGGACGACCTGCGTCCCGCGCTCCGGCGCCGGCACCATGCCGAACGAGCCGCCGAGCTCCCCCTCGACCAGCGTGCGGACGATCTGGAGGCCGAGGTTGCCGGCCTTCTGCGGGTCGAATCCCTCGGGCAGACCGCAGCCGTCGTCCTGGACGGTGATGAGCAGCCGCCCCTCGGTGGGCGAGCCGCCCCGGACCGCCGACACCTCGACGGTCCCGGACTCCGCGACGGAGAAGGCGTGCTCCAGGGCGTTCTGCAGGACCTCGGTGAGGACCATCGAGAGCGGTGTCGCGACCTCGGCGTCGAGTATCCCGAAGCGTCCCGTGCGGCGGCAGGTCACCTTGCCCGGCGAGATCTCCGCGACCATGGCGATCACCCGGTCCGCGATGTCGTCGAACTCCACCCGCTCGTCCAGGTTCTGGGACAGCGTCTCGTGCACGATGGCGATCGAACCGACGCGCCGCACCGCCTCGTTGAGCGCCTCGCGGCCCTGCGGGGAGTCCATCCGGCGGGCCTGGAGACGCAACAGGGCGGCGACCGTCTGGAGGTTGTTCTTCACCCGGTGGTGGATCTCCCGGATGGTGGCGTCCTTGGTGATCAACTCGCGCTCGCGGCGACGCAGTTCCGTCACGTCGCGCAGGAGGACCAGCGACCCGATGCGGACGCCCTTGGGCTTGAGCGGGATCGCGCGCAGCTGGATCACCCCGCCCGCGCACTCCACCTCGAACTCGCGGGGCGCGTAACCGCTGGCCATCTTGACCAGGGCCTCGTCCACCGGGCCCCGGGACGGGGCGAGTTCGGCGGTGATCTGGCCGAGGTGCTGGCCGACGAGGTCGGAGGCGAGGCCGAGGCGGTGGTACGCGGAGAGGCCGTTGGGGCTGGCGTACTGGACGACCCCGTCGGCGTCCAGCCGGACGAGGCCGTCGCCGACGCGCGGGGACGCGTCCATGTCGACCTGCTGGCCCGGGAAGGGGAAGGACCCGGCGGCGATCATCTGGGCCAGGTCCGACGCGGACTGGAGGTAGGTCAGCTCCAGCCGGGACGGGGTGCGGACGGTGAGCAGGTTGGTGTTGCGCGCGATCACGCCGAGCACCCGGCCCTCCCGGCGCACGGGGATCGACTCGACCCGTACGGGCACCTCCTCACGCCACTCCGGGTCGCCCTCGCGCACGATGCGGCCCTCGTCCAGGGCGGCGTCCAGGAGCGGGCGGCGGCCGCGCGGGACCAGGTGGCCGACCATGTCGTCCTGGTAGGACGTCGGGCCGGTGTTGGGCCGCATCTGCGCGACGGAGACGTACCGCGTGCCGTCGCGGGTGGGGACCCACAGGACGAGGTCGGCGAAGGAGAGGTCGGAGAGCAACTGCCACTCCGAGACCAGCAGGTGGAGCCACTCGAGGTCGGTGTCGCTCAGAGCGGTGTGCTGGCGTACGAGGTCGTTCATGGAGGGCACGTGTGCGAGCGTACCCGTGGATGCGTGCCCGTCCGAACCGGAAGCGCCGCCCGTACGTGCGGTGAACCGGGGCCGACATCGGCACCGCGCATGGATGGACACGGCCCAGTGGTCTAGTCCACAATGCTTGAGGTAGAACCTCCGCTCTCCCCGCACAGGAGAGCGGACCGGGGTACCCGCGCTCTCTGCCCTGACTGCGCCGGTGCCTCTCCCCCGGCCGGGGGCACCGCACACCGCCGGCCGGACCGGCCGCCCGTGAGGGCGGCCCTGCTCCGGGCTGCGGTGCTGGTCGGGCTGAGGGTCCCGGCCCGGCGCCGCGGCCCGCGGGTTCTTCTAGGGCGTGTTTCGAAAGTAGCGCCGTCCGCCCGTAGGGCGGGTCCGGCGGCGTCTGGTGCGTGCGATCGCAAGGCGGAGGGTCGCCCCGATACTGGTTGTATCGGGGTGATCCCGACAACGCGGCGAGCGTGCGTGCCAGGCGTCGCCGGACAGGCGGGACTTTCGAAACACGCCCTAGGGGCCCCGGATCTCAGCGGGTCTCGGTGACCTTCGCGAGCGCGCGCGGCGCGTCCGGGTCCTGGCCGCGGGCGATCGTCACCTCGTACGCCAGCATCTGGAGCGGCAGGATCTCCAGGACCGGCTGGAGTTCCTCGGCGACCCCGGCCGTCGGCAGCACGAAACCGGCGGACGCCGCCGCCACCTGGGCCTCGGGCCCGACGACGAAGAGGTCGGCGCCCCGGCCGCGCAGCCGGTCCAGGACGGGCTGGAGCGCCTCGCCGCCCCGGCCGTCGGTCACCACGGCGATCACCGGCGAGATGTTGTCGACCATCGCGAGGGGGCCGTGCAGCAGGTCGGCGCCGGAGTACGAGAGGGCGGGGATGTAACTCGTCTCCATGAGCTTCAGGGCGGCTTCCTTTGCGGTGGGGTAGCCGTATCCCCGCGAGGTGATGACCATGCGCTCGGCGAACCGGTAGCGCGAGGCCAGGGCCCTCACCTCGTCCTTGCGGGCCAGCACCTCCTCCGCGAGGTCCGGCAGGACACCGGCCGCCGCCCCGTCGCCGCCGCGCAGCCCCTCCACGAACAGGTACAGCGAGAGCAGGGACGCGGTGTACGTCTTGGTGGCCGGCAGTGCCTTCTCGGGGCCGGCCAGGATGTCGATGTGGTACTCGGAGACGGCCGCGAGCGGTGAGTCCGGGTTGTTGGTCACGGCCAGCGTCACCGCACCGGCCTCCCGGGCCGCCTTGGTCGACGCCACCAGGTCGGGCGAGCCGCCGGACTGGCTGACGGTGATCACCAGGACGTCGCGGAGGTCCGGCTTCGCGCCGTACGCCGTGGTGGTGGACATCGAGGCCAGCCCGCAGGGCAGCCCCAGCGTGATCTCCAGCAGGTACTTCGCGTACAGCGCGGCGTTGTCGGAGGTGCCTCGGGCGGTGAGCAGGACGAAGCGCGGATTCCTCGCCGCGATCCGCCCGGCGGTCTCACGGATGGCGGGGGCGCCGCGTTCCAGGATGCGGCGGAGCATCGCGGGCTGCTCGGCCATCTCGCCGGACATGATGCGGCCGGGCCGCTCGCCGTCGCCGACCGGGTACGTGGCGGACATGTCGGTGCCTCCCGGGGTCTCGCGATGCCTCGTCCCAGTCGAACACGGGGCGCGCGGGGGCCGCCAGCGGGCGACGGCCGGCGGGGCGCGTCCGAGTGCCGGTACGGACGCCTCGGGGGAGGGTGAGTCTGCTAGATTGGAACCTTGATTGGTCTATACCACATAACGTCACTCTCGATCGGATCGGCAGGCCCCGCGTGGAAGTTGTCATCGTCCCGGACGCCAAGGCAGGCGGCGAACTGATCGCGGGGGCCATCGGCGCCCTGCTCGGCCGCAAGCCCGACGCCCTTCTCGGCGTTGCCACCGGCTCTACCCCGCTGCCCATCTACCAGGCCCTCGCGGACCTGGTCCGCTCCGGTGCCGTGGACGCCTCGCACGCCCGCGTCTGCCAGCTGGACGAGTACGTCGGGCTGCCGGCGGGCCACCCGGAGTCGTACCGCTCCGTGGTGCTCCGCGAGGTGATCGACCCGCTCGGGCTCTCCGAGGCCGCGTTCATGGGCCCCGACGGCTCCGCCGAGGACGTCCAGGCGGCCTGCGAGGCGTACGACAGGGCGCTGGCCGAGGCCGGCGGCGTCGACCTCCAGCTGCTGGGCATCGGCACCGACGGGCACATCGGCTTCAACGAGCCCTGCTCCTCGCTCGCCTCCCGCACCCGGATCAAGACGCTCACCGAGCAGACCCGGGTCGACAACGCGCGCTTCTTCGACGACGACATCGACCAGGTGCCGCACCACGTCATCACCCAGGGCATCGGCACGATCCTGGAGGCGCGCCACCCCATCCTGCTCGCGACGGGCGAGGGCAAGGCGGACGCGGTGGCCGCGACCGTCGAGGGGCCGGTCGCCTCGATCGTGCCCGCCTCGGCGCTCCAGCTGCACCCGCACGCGACCGTGGTCGTGGACGAGGCGGCGGCGTCGAAGCTGAAGCTGGCGGACTACTTCCGCGCGACGTACGCGGCGAAGCCGGCCTGGCAGGGGCTGTAGTCCGCACGCGGAAGGGGCCGGGACACCGTGGTGGTGTCCCGGCCCCTTCCGTATGCGCGGGTCACGCGGAGGCCGTGATGATCTCCGCCGCCGCCTGGCCGCAGACGCGGGCGGCGCCGTGCGTCGCGATGTGCAGGGCTCCCCGGGGTCCGGCCTGGGGGACGCCCATCTCGACAACGATCGTGTCCGGACGCGCCGCGAGCAGCGCGTCCAGGGCCTCGCTCATCCACGCGTGACGGTGCGCGTCGCGGACCACGGCGACGATGCGCCGCTCCCCCGCCGCCCGCAGCGCTGCCTCGGCCGGCGCCTCGGAGCCGCCGTCGTACGTGTCGGTCTCCGTGCCCGGGACGAGCCGGGCCAGCTCGGCCGCGAGGCCCCAGGGGGTCTCGTCGCCGACCGCGATGTTCGCGACCGGGGTGAAGGCGGCCACGTACGCCGGGCTGGTGAGCGGTGCGGCCTCGCCGGTCACCTTCACCGCGCGGCGGGCGGCGACCAGGCCGATGTCCGAGGCGATGCCGGTGCTCCGTGCGGTGCCGGGCGCGGTCCCCTCCTGTGCTGCCGCGCCCGGCTCCCGTACGGCCCCCCGGGCCTCCCGCGTCCAGGACGCGAGGGCGCGGACCCGGGCAGCGGCGTCGGCGAGCCGCTCCTCGGGGAGTTCGCCGGAGCGCACCGCCGCGACCAGCGCGTCGCGCAGCCGCAGGACGGTGCTGTCGTCGTCGAGACCGCCGCCGACGCAGAGCGCGTCGGCACCGGCCGCGACGGCGAGGACGGAGCCGCGTTCGATCCCGTACGTCGAGGCGATGGCCTGCATCTCCACGGCGTCGGTCACGATGAGCCCCTGGTACCCCAGCTCCTCGCGCAGCAGACCGGTGAGGATCTGGGGGCTGAGGGTGGCCGGGCGGTGCGGGTCGAGAGCGGGCAGCAGGATGTGCGCGCTCATCACCGACTTGGAGCCGGCCGCGATGGCCGCCCGGAACGGGACGAGCTCCCGGGCGTGCAGGGTCTCCAGGTCGACGTCGATGCGGGGCAGCGCGTGGTGCGAGTCGACCGCGGTGTCGCCGTGCCCGGGGAAGTGCTTGGTGCAGGCGGCGACACCGGCGGCCTGGAGGCCCTCGACGTACGCGGCGGTGTGCCGGGCGACCAGGTGCGGGTCGGCGCCGAAGGAGCGGACGCCGATGACGGGGTTGCCCGGGTTGGAGTTGACGTCCGCGGACGGGGCCCAGTTGAGGTTGACCCCGCACTCGGCGAGCCGGCGGCCCAGCTCGTGGGCGACGGCCCGGGTCAGCTCGGTGTCGTCCACCGCTCCGAGTGCCAGGTTGCCGGGGAAGGACGAGCCGTGCCGCACCTCGAGGCGGGTGACGTCGCCGCCCTCCTCGTCGATGGCGACGAGCACGTCGTCCCGCTCGGCCCTGAGCTGGGCGGTGAGCGCGGCGAGCTGCTCGGGCGTCTCGATGTTGCGGCCGAACAGGCCGACGGAGGAGAGCCCTTCGCCGACCCGGCGCAGCAGCCACTCGGGCGCCGTGGTGCCGGTGAAGCCGGGCTGGAGCACGGCGAGGGCGTCACGGGTGAGGGTGTCCGTGGTGGAGGTGAGGGTGGTCATGGGGCGGCGTTATCCCTTCACGGCGCCGGAGGTGAGCCCCGCGGCCATCTTCTTCTGCACGAACATGAAGAAGATGACGACCGGAAGAGCGATCATGGTGGACGCCGCCATCAGGGCGCCGTAGTCCGTACCGCGCTCACTGGTGAACGTCATCAGCCACACGTTGAGCGTGTACTTGGAGTTGTCGTTGATCAGGATGTAGGCGAAGAGGTACTCGTTCCAGGCGTTCACCAGGGCGAAGATCGACGCGGCGGCGAGCCCGGGGGCGAGCAGCGGCAGGATCACCCGGCGGAAGGCGCCGAAGCGGGTGCAGCCGTCCACCATGGCGGACTCCTCCAGCTCCACGGGGATGTTCACCACGAAGCCGCGGATCATGATCGTCGCGAAGGGCAGCGTGGAGACCAGGTAGACGACGATCAGGCTCCAGTACTCGTCGATGCCGCCCATGGCGTTGAGCTGGGCGTAGATCGGGATGAGCATCGCCGTGGGCGGCAGCATCTGGACCAGGATCATGATCAGGACCAGGGCCTTGCGGCCGAAGAAGTGGAACCGGCCGATGGCCAGGGCCGCCAGGGTGGCGATGATCATGCCGCCGACGACCGCGGTGACCGAGACGATGAGGCTCGACTGGACCGCGGTGCCGAAGTTCGGCTGGTCCACGGCCTTGACGAAGTTGTCGAAGGTGATCGACGAGGGCCACAGGGTCTGGTCGTACGAGCGGATCTCGCGGCTGGGCCGCAGGGCGCTGACGACCAGCCAGTAGACCGGGAAGACCATGACCAGGGCGATGCCGAGGCCGAGGATGTTCAGGCCGACCCGGGTCTTCTTGCGGTCCGGGCGCAGGACCTGGGGTGTGTCGGTCGTGGTGCTCATTCGACCTCTCCCGTCTTCATGAGCTGGCGCAGGTAGTACACGGCCACCGCGGACAGCAGGATCACGGTGATGAGGGCGATCGCGGTGCCCTGGCTGAAGGAGGTGGACTCGAATGCCTTCGAGTAGGAGTAGAGGCCGAGGGTCTCGTACTCGGGCTCCGGCTTGCTGCCGCGCAGCAGCCAGATCTGGCCGAAGACGTTGAAGTCCCAGATGACCGACAGCGTGGAGACCATGCTGAAGACCGGCTTGATGACCGGCCAGGTCACGTAGCGGAAGATGCCGAAGCTGGTGGCGCCGTCGAGCGAGGCGGCCTCCTCCAGCTCCTGGGGGACCTGGGTGAGGGCGGCGTACAGCGTGACGACGACGAAGGGGATGGCGCCCCAGACGACCAGCAGGGTGATGATCGCGAAGCCCTGGACCGGGTCGAGGTACCAGTTGTGGCCGAGCCAGTCCTCGCCCACGACCTTCGCGATGAGGGTGTTGATGAGGCCGTAGTCGGAGTCGGCCATGAACCGGAAGATGGAGGCGGCGACCATCAGCGGCATCGACCAGGCGGCGATCAGGCAGAAGGTCAGGATCAGGCGCACCCAGGTGGACAGCCGGCGCATCAGCAGGGAGATCAGCAGGCCGATGCCCATGGTCAGCGTCACGCAGATGGCCATGAAGACGACGGTGCGGAAGGTCACCCACCAGAACTCGGAGTCACCGAGGATGTTGGTGAACTGGTCGAAGCCGACCCAAGGCGCGGGATCACCGGTCCACAGCTCGCGCCGGCCCATGTCCTGGAAGGACATGATGACGGTCTTGGCGAGCGGGTAGAGGTAGACGGCGGCGATCGCCACGATCGCCGGGAGGATCAGGAAGTAGGGCAGCAGTTCGCCCTTCTTCCGCTTCCTCTTCTGCTTCAGGGGTGCGGTGCCGCCCTCATCGGACAGCGGGCTCCCGTCCGCCTTGGGATCACGTGGTACGGGGACCGGTGGCCCGGCGGCCTTGGTATCGGCGGCAGTCACGTGGCTGACCTTCCATCGCGGGTCCGAGGCAGCCCCCGGATAACACGGCGTTCTTGAGCTGAAGCGAGCGGGGGCCGCGGCGCAGTGCCGGGCCCCCGCCTGGCGATCGGAAGACTTACGCCTTCTTGTTGATCAGTGCGTCGATCTCGCTGTCGGCCTTCTTGGTGGCGTCGGCGACGGACGTGCCCTTGAGGATCTTCAGGAGCATGTTCTCCAGAATCTCCTCCTTCTCGATGGAGGCCCAGCCCGGCGCGATCGGCGTGAACCAGGCGTCCGGCACCGCGTTGGCGATGGCGGCCGTCTCGGGCTTGGCCTTCAGCGGCTCAAGCTGCTTCTCGTTGTTCGGGAGGATGTTCTTCGACGCGAGGACGTCCATGGACTTCGCGTTGGTGAAGAGGGAGATCCACTCCTGGCCGAGGTCCTGGACCTTGGACTTGGAGATGGTGGCGAGGTCGGAGCCGCCGATGAAGGAGGGGAGCGCCTTGCCGTTCGGGCCGGGCATACCGGCCGTGGCGATCTTGCCGTCGAGCTTCGGGTTGCCGTTGTCACCCGTGGTGACGCTGCCGGCCTCCCAGGCCTGGCCGTAGATGACCGCGGCCTTCTCGTTGGCCATGACGTTGGCGTGGTCCTGCTCGTCCTTCGTCTGGTCGGCCTTGTTGTACTTCTTGACCAGGTCGACGAAGTGCTGGATGCCCTTCTGCGCCTCGGGGGTGGAGAGGGTGGCCTTCCACTCCTTCGAGCCCTCGTCGTACTTGGCGATCTGGCCGCCCTCGGCTGCGACGTAGGACATCGCGGCGTACCAGTAACGGCCCGGGTAGTACAGGGACGAGGCGCGCTTGTCCTTCTTCGCGAGCTCGGCCTGGACCTTGTCCATCGCCTTGAGGAAGTCGTCCTCGGTCTGCGGGAGGGCGTCGCTGCCGGTGCCGGCCTTCAGCATGTCCTTGTTGTAGACCGCCAGGCGGGCGGAGGCGTAGTAAGGAACGCAGTAGATCTTGCCCTCGTAGGAGCAGGTGTCCTTCAGACCCTTGATCCAGGTGTCCGAGTTCTCGTACTTCGCAGTGTCGATCTCGCCGAGCGCACCATTGAGGATGTACTGCATGGTCTCGGTGTTGCCGAGTTCGACAACGTCCGGGAACTTGTCGCCACCGAGGGAGGTGTCGAGCTTCTTGACCTTGTCCGCCCAGCCCTGGTACTGGATCTTGACGTTGACGTTCGGGTACTTCTTCTTGAACTGGGCGTTGACGTCCTTGACCAGTTCGGGCCAGGTCGACTGGGCCTCGCCCATGAGCCAGACAGTCAGGTCTTCCTTGCGGTCCTTCGGGTCCTTCGAGGACGTCTTGTCGTCCGAACCACACGCCGCGATGGAAACCAACATGCCCGCGACGCCGATCGCCGCGATGAGCTTGCGCTTCACGCCACCCTCCTCAGGGATGCTGCAACCCCCTCCCCACCGCGCGAAAACGTCGACGAGTACCTCTGGGGCTGGGACCTGGTCTTTAATGGTTTAGACCAGTACCGGGAGCTTGGCCTAGACCTTTAGGGGTGTCAAGGGTGTATAAGAAGTGCACTCGCGTCCGTTATAGGACCGACACCTGAGGGAGGGCGACGACCCGTGACCGGACCGTGCCACCATGTGAGCCGCGACAGACGGAGGAGCCGGTGACGGCAGCAACGCAGCAGTCGGGAAGGCGGGCCATGGGCGCCGACGGGGGCAGTTCGGAGAGCGAGACGGGCACGGGCGCCGGGACGCGCACCGCGCGCGTACCGAAGTACTACCGGCTGAAGCGCCATCTCCTCGACATGACGGACACCATGCCGCCGGGCACCCCCGTCCCCCCGGAACGGACCCTGGCCGCCGAGTTCGACACCTCGCGCACCACCGTGCGCCAGGCGCTCCAGGAACTGGTCGTCGAGGGCCGGCTGGAACGCATCCAGGGCAAGGGCACCTTCGTCGCCAAGCCGAAGGTCTCCCAGGCCCTGCAACTCACCTCGTACACCGAGGACATGCGCGCCCAGGGCCTCGAACCGACCTCGCAGCTCCTGGACATCGGCTACGTCACCGCCGACGACACCCTCGCCGGACTGCTCGACATCACCGCCGGCGGCCGGGTCCTGCGCATCGAGCGCCTGCGCCTGGCGAGCGGCGAGCCGATGGCCATCGAGACCACGCACCTCTCGGCCAAGCGCTTTCCCGCACTGCGCCGTTCACTGGTCAAGTACACCTCGCTCTACACCGCGCTCTCCGAGGTGTACGACGTCCGGCTGGCCGAGGCCGAGGAGACCATCGAGACCTCCCTGGCCACCCCGCGCGAGGCCGGGCTGCTCGGCACCGACGTGGGCCTGCCGATGCTGATGCTCTCCCGGCACTCGCTGGACGAGCAGGGCGAACCCGTCGAGTGGGTGCGCTCGGTCTACCGCGGCGACCGCTACAAGTTCGTGGCCCGCCTGAAGCGGCCGCTGGACTGACCCACCGTACGCACGTGCGCCCGAGCGGCTCCCGGACTCGCCCCCGGGGGCCGTTCTGCGTCTCCGGGGACCGACTTGGCCTGGACCAGCCCTCGGACGTTTCCCGCCATTCCGGCCATCCGGCCGGTCGGTGACGACCGTTGCCGGACCGCAATGCGGACAGGGGGTGACGATGGCCGGATCCCTCGCCTAGATTGCCTGCGCATTACAGGTGATCAGCGAGGGGACGGAGTCGCCGCCATGGCGGAAGAACCAGAAGGAAAGCCACCCACCGTCACACCGGTGCGGGTGGTCATCGGGCTGTGCCTCATCGCGCCGTTCGTGGCGATGCTCTGGGTGGGTTCGTACGCGAAGATCGACCCGACCTTCATCGGTATCCCGTTCTTCTACTGGTACCAGATGCTCTGGGTGCTGATCTCCACCGCGCTCACGATGATCGCCTACAAGCTGTGGCAGCGTGACCAGCGCGCCCGCAAGGGGGGTGCGTCGGCATGAAGGACGGCGTGAACGGCGTCGCGCTCGGCGTCTTCATCTTCTTCTTCCTGGCCGTCACGGTCATGGGCTTCCTGGCCGCCCGCTGGCGCCGGGCCGAGAACGAGGCCACCCTGGACGAATGGGGCCTGGGCGGACGGTCGTTCGGCACCTGGGTCACCTGGTTCCTGCTCGGCGGCGACCTCTACACCGCGTACACCTTCGTCGCCGTGCCCGCGGCGATCTACGCGGCCGGCGCGTCGGGCTTCTTCGCGGTGCCGTACACCATCCTGGTCTACCCGCTGATCTTCACCTTCCTGCCGCGCCTGTGGTCGGTCTCGCACAAGCACGGGTACGTCACCACCTCGGACTTCGTCCGCGGCCGGTTCGGCTCGAAGGGGCTGTCGCTGGCCGTCGCGGTCACCGGCATCCTCGCCACCATGCCGTACATCGCCCTCCAGCTCGTCGGCATCCAGGCGGTGCTGGACGTGATGGGCGTCGGCGGCGGCGAGAACACCAACTGGTTCGTCAAGGACCTGCCGCTGCTGATCGCCTTCGCGGTGCTCGCCGCGTACACCTACTCCTCGGGGCTGCGGGCGCCCGCGCTGATCGCGTTCGTCAAGGACGGGCTGATCTACCTGGTCATCGCCGTCGCGATCATCTACATCCCGATCAAGCTCGGCGGCTTCGACGACATCTTCGCCTCCGCCCAGGACAAGTTCACCAAGGCGGGCGCGGGCAGCCTCGCACCGGCCGCGGCCGGTCAGTGGGGTTACGCGACCCTGGCGCTCGGGTCCGCGCTGGCGCTGTTCATGTACCCCCACTCGATCACGGCGACGCTCTCCAGCCGCAGCCGTGAGGTGATCCGCCGCAACACCACCATCCTGCCGCTGTACTCGCTGATGCTGGGCCTGCTCGCGCTGCTCGGCTTCATGGCGATCGCCGCCGGCGTCAAGGTGGACAACGGCCAGCTCGCCATCCCGCAGCTGTTCGAGAACATGTTCCCCGACTGGTTCGCGGGGGTGGCGTTCGCCGCGATCGGCATCGGCGCCCTGGTGCCGGCCGCGATCATGTCGATCGCCGCGGCGAACCTGTTCACGCGCAACATCTACAAGGACTTCCTGAAGCCGGACGCGACGCCCGAGCAGGAGACCAGGGTCTCCAAGCTGGTCTCGCTGCTCGTCAAGGTCGGCGCGCTGGCCTTCGTCCTCACCATGGACAAGACCGTCGCGATCAACTTCCAGCTGCTGGGCGGGATCTGGATCCTCCAGACGATGCCGGCACTGGTGGGCGGCCTGTTCACCCGGTGGTTCCACCGCTGGGCGCTGCTCGCCGGCTGGGCGGTCGGCATGATCTACGGGACGGCTGCCGCGTACGGGGTCGCCAGCCCGACGCAGAAGCACTTCGGCGGGTCCTCCAAGGAGATCCCGGGTCTCGGCGAGATCGGCTACATCGGCCTCACCGCGTTCGTGCTGAACGTCGTGGTCGTCGTCGTCCTCACCTTCGTCCTGAACGCCGTGAAGGCGCCCGCCGGGACCGACGAGACCTCTCCGGGCGACTACACCGCGGACGCGGGCGACCCGGGTGTCCAGGAGAAGCTGCCGCCGGCCACGGCGGGAGCGCCGGGCGGTCACTGACCGCACACCTTTCCGCCACGCGACACAACATGTGGGGGCCGTCCGACAGGGCGGCCCCCACATGTATGCTCGTGCTCGCTGTCGCCGCAGGGGAATCCGGTGTGAATCCGGAACTGTCCCGCAACGGTGTATTCGGTGCGCTTTCGCGTATCCGTGGAGTCCGAGGACCTGCCGACAGCGCATCCGGCTCGACCGAACCGGATGCCCAGACGTCCGGGCCTCGTGGGATGGGCCGGTGGACGCCGCACGGAGTGCCGCCCCGACCGGGCCCCCTCCTGCCCGGCTGCCCCCGTGCCTCCCGCCGGCCCAGAGCCGAGCGAGGGAGAGCACCACGTGACCATCGCGCCAGCCGATCCGGCTTCAGCGGCCGCATCAACGGGGACCGCGAGCGACGGACCGGGCACCGCACTGCTGCGGGCCCTGACCGACCTCACCGCCGATCTGCCCGGCACCGACCCCGGACGCGTCGCCGCCGCCGCCCTGCGCGGCCGCAACGCCCGGTCGGACGAGGCGGAGCTGCGCTCACTGGCCACCGAGGCCGCGGCGGGCCTCATCTCCGAGGACCCCGCCTACTCCCGCCTCGCCGCCCGGCTGCTCACCCGGTCCATCGCGGACGAGGCCGCGGGCCAGGGCGCGACCTCGTTCTCCGCGTCCGTCGCCGTGGGCCACCGCGAGGGCCTGATCGCGGACCGGACCGCCGAGTTCGTGGCGCTGCACCCCGCGGCGCTGGACGCCCTGGTCGAGCGGTCCCTCGCGGAGGGGGCCGACGACCGCTTCGGCTACTTCGGGCTGCGCACCCTGCACAGCCGCTACCTGCTGCGCCACCCGATCACCCGCCAGGTCATCGAGACCCCCCAGCACTTCATGCTCCGGGTCGCCGCCGGGCTCGCCGAGGACACCTCCGGGCGCGCGGTGGACGAGGTCGCCGCGCTGTACGGGCTGATGAGCCGGCTGGACTACCTGCCGTCCTCGCCGACGCTCTTCAACTCCGGCACCCGCCACCCGCAGATGTCGTCCTGCTACCTGCTCGACTCTCCGCTGGACGAGCTGGACTCGATCTACGACCGCTACCACCAGGTGGCCCGCCTGTCGAAGCACGCGGGCGGCATCGGCCTCTCGTACTCCCGCGTCCGCGCCCGGGGCTCCCTGATCCGGGGCACCAACGGGCACTCCAACGGCATCGTGCCGTTCCTCAAGACGCTGGACGCCTCCGTCGCGGCCGTGAACCAGGGCGGCCGGCGCAAGGGCGCCGCCGCCGTCTACCTGGAGACCTGGCACGCGGACATCGAGGAGTTCCTGGAGCTCCGCGACAACACGGGCGAGGACCAGCGCCGCACGCACAACCTGAACCTGGCGCACTGGATCCCGGACGAGTTCATGCGCCGCGTCGACGCGGACACCGCCTGGTCGCTGTTCTCCCCGGCCGACGTGCCCGAGCTGACCGACCTGTGGGGCGACGGCTTCGACGCCGCGTACCGGGCGGCCGAGGCGAAGGGACTGGCCCGCAAGACCCTGCCGGCCCGTGAGCTCTACGGCCGGATGATGCGGACGCTGGCCCAGACCGGGCAGGGCTGGATGACGTTCAAGGACGCCTCCAACCGCACCGCCAACCAGACCGCCGAGCCGGGCCGGGTCGTGCACTCCTCGAACCTGTGCACCGAGATCCTGGAGGTCACCGACGACGGCGAGACGGCCGTCTGCAACCTCGGCTCGGTCAACCTCGGCGCGTTCGTCGAGGGCTCCTCGATCGACTGGGAGCGGCTGGACGCCACCGTGCGTACCGCGGTGACCTTCCTCGACCGGGTCGTGGACATCAACTTCTACCCGACCGAGCAGGCCGGCCGGTCCAACGCCCGCTGGCGGCCGGTGGGCCTGGGCGCGATGGGTCTCCAGGACGTCTTCTTCCAGCTGCGGATGCCCTTCGACTCGCCCGAGGCCCGGGCGCTGTCCACGAAGATCGCGGAGCGCGTCATGCTCGCCGCGTACGAGGCGTCCTGCGACCTCGCTGAGCGGTCGGGGCCGCTGCCCGCCTGGTCCGAGACCCGGGCCGCGCGCGGGGTGCTGCACCCGGACCACTACGACACGGAGCTGAACTGGCCGGAGCGCTGGGCGGCGCTGCGGGCCCGGATCGCGAAGTCCGGGATGCGCAACTCGCTGCTCCTGGCGATCGCCCCGACCGCGACGATCGCCTCGATCGCGGGCGTCTACGAGTGCATCGAGCCCCAGGTCTCGAACCTCTTCAAGCGGGAGACCCTGAGCGGTGAGTTCCTCCAGGTCAACGGCTATCTGGTGGACGAGCTGAAGCGGCTCGGCGTGTGGGACGCGCGGACGCGTGAGGCGCTGCGCGAGTCGAACGGATCGGTGCAGGGCTTCGCGTGGATCCCGGCGGACGTGCGGGCGCTGTACCGCACCGCGTGGGAGATCCCGCAGCGCGGCCTCATCGACATGGCGGCGGCCCGTACGCCGTTCCTCGACCAGAGCCAGTCGCTCAACCTGTTCCTGGAGACGCCGACCATCGGGAAGCTCTCCTCGATGTACGCGTACGCCTGGAAGCAGGGCCTGAAGACGACGTACTACCTGCGCTCCCGCCCGGCGACCCGGATCGCCCGTGCCGCGTCCGGCCAGGCGGCGGCCGCCGCCCCCGTCCCCGTGCAGCAGGCGCAGGCTCCCGACGCGGACGCCATCGCCTGCTCCCTGGAAAACCCCGAGTCCTGCGAGGCCTGCCAGTGATGACCGCCCACCCGTCGCCCGACCACCGCCCCTCAACGACGGCGCTCCGCACCGACACCCCCGCTCCGAAGAACCTGCTCGACCCGGGCTTCGAACTGACCCTGCGGCCGATGCGCTACCCGGACTTCTACGAGCGCTACCGGGACGCGATCAAGAACACCTGGCACGTCGAGGAGGTCGACCTCCACTCCGACGTGGCGGACCTCGCGAAGATGACGCCCGCCGAGCAGCACCTGATCGGACGCCTGGTGGCGTTCTTCGCGACCGGTGACTCGATCGTCGCGAACAACCTGGTGCTGACGCTGTACAAGCACATCAACTCCCCCGAGGCGCGGCTGTACCTCTCGCGGCAGCTGTTCGAGGAGGCCGTGCACGTCCAGTTCTATCTGACGCTGCTCGACACCTATCTGCCCGATCCGGACGACCGCGCGGCGGCGTTCGCGGCGGTGGAGAACATCCCGTCCATCCGCGAGAAGGCGCAGTTCTGCTTCCGCTGGATGGACTCGGTGGAGAAGATCGACCGGCTGGAGTCGAAGGCGGACCGCCGCCGCTTCCTGCTGAACCTGATCTGCTTCGCGGCGTGCATCGAGGGGCTGTTCTTCTACGGCGCCTTCGCGTACGTGTACTGGTTCCGCTCGCGCGGGCTGCTGCACGGTCTCGCCACCGGAACCAACTGGGTCTTCCGCGACGAGACCATGCACATGAACTTCGCGTTCGAGGTCGTGGACACGGTCCGCAAGGAGGAGCCGGACCTCTTCGACGACGCCCTCCAGCAGCAGGTCACCGACATGCTGAAGGAGGCCGTCGAGGCGGAGCTGCAGTTCGGCCGCGATCTGTGCGGCGACGGGCTGCCCGGCATGAACACCGAGTCGATGCGCGCGTACCTGGAGTGCGTCGCCGACCAGCGGCTCACCCGGCTGGGCTTCCCGGCGGTGTACGGATCGCAGAACCCGTTCTCGTTCATGGAGCTCCAGGGGGTCCAGGAGCTCACGAACTTCTTCGAGCGGCGCCCGTCGGCGTACCAGGTGGCCGTGGAGGGCACGGTCGCCTTCGACGACGACTTCTAGGCGGAGGGGCTAGATCCTCGCCCAACTTCTGACGTACGGACGCCGTGCGGCCCCCACCGGCCGTGCGGCGTCCGCGCTTTGCGGTGGGCGGGTGCTCCGGTCCTGTTCCGCGTCGCGCAGCTCGCGGTCGATGCGGCGTTCGCGGGCCATGCCGACCAGCGCGGGCAGCAGGACGAGGGCGAAAAGTGCGGAAATGCCGAGGAAGTTCTGGAATGTGTTCATGCCTCTACTGTCCCCGTTCCGGCGAAGAAGCGGCAGTGGCAGGACTGTCATAGGGCATCGAATTACTGCCACACTGGGGCCATGCTGAACAACGTCGCCGCCCTGATGCTCGATGACGTCCACCCCTTCGAACTCGGCGTGCTCTGCGAGGTGTTCGGCCTCGACCGCAGCGACGAGGGCCTGCCGGTGCACGATTTCGCGGTGGTCTCCGGCGAGGGCCCCCAGCTGCGGACCCACGCCGGCTTCACGATCAGCACCCCCTACGGCCTCGACCGGCTGGAGGAGGCCGACCTCGTCGCCGTACCGGCCGGCAGCCGCTTCGGGGAGCGCGAGTTCCCGGTGGAGGTCCTGACCGCACTGCGCCGGGCCGTGGAGCGGGGGGCCCGGGTGCTCAGCGTCTGCTCGGGGGCGTACCTCCTGGGCGCGGCCGGGTTGCTGGACGGCCGCCGCTGCACCACGCACTGGCGGCACGCCGACGACCTGGCCCGCCGCTTCCCGGAGGCGGCCGTCGAACCGGACGTGCTGTACGTGGAGGACGGGCCGGTCACCACATCGGCGGGGACGGCGGCGGGGATCGACGCCTGCCTGCACCTGGTCCGCCAGGCGTACGGGCCGGCCGCCGCCAACACCATCGCCCGCCGGATGGTGGTGCCGCCGCACCGGGACGGCGGGCAGGCGCAGTACATCCAGCGGCCGCTGCCGCGCACCCGGTGCGACACCGTGGGCGACACGCTGGCCTGGATGGAGCGCCACCTCGACCGCGAGATGACCGTCGAACAGCTCGCGGACCGGGCGCACATGTCGCCGCGCACCTTCGCCCGCCGCTTCCAGCAGGAGACCGGGACCACGCCGTACCGCTGGCTGCTGCGCCAGCGCGTCCTGCTGGCCCAGCACCTGCTGGAGACGTCCGACGAGACCATCGACACCATCGCCGACCGGACCGGCTTCGGGACGGCGGCGGCCCTGCGCCATCAGTTCGTACGGGCACTGGACACCACGCCCCAGGCGTACCGGCGCACCTTCCGGGGCCCGTCGGCGGTCGGCGAGGCGGCCTGACCGAGTGCCCGACGGGCCCCGTCACGGGGGTCAGATACCGCAGGTGGGCGCCGACCAGTAGTGGCTGGGGCCCTGGTTCACGTGGACGTGGTCGTTGTGGTCCGGGTAGCCCGGGCCGAGGATCCCGTTGAACCCGTGGTAGCGGGCCTCCTTGGCGAGGGTGCAGAAGGCGATCCCGCCGAGGTCGGCCGCGTCACCGTACAGATGGCGGCTGTTCGACGCGCCGCCGACGGCGCTGTTGCAGGACGTCGAGCGGAACCCGCTGTTGACGGTGATGGGCCGGTCGCCGAGCGCGTGGCGCAACGCCTCCAGCCTCCACATGGTGCTCAGCGCGTTGGCCTTCGCCGTGGCCGCCGAGACCGCGCCGCCCGACCAGGTGCTGTTGCAGCGGTTCATCTCGGCGTACGTGAAGTGCGCCGGGGTGCAGTCGCTGTCCTGGAGGGCGTAGATCTTGGCCTGGGTGGCGGGGCCCGCGATGCCGTCGGCGGCCAGCCCGTAGGCGGCCTGGAAGCGCTTGACGGCGGCGGTGGTGGCGGGCCCGTACGAGCCGTCGACGGCCAGGACCGAGTTGTAGCCGGGGTATCCGGCGACCCGGATCTGGAGTTGGGCGACGTCGTTGCCGGTGGCGCCCGGACTCAGGGTGCGGGTCCAGGTGTAGCAGTCGTCGGCCTGCGCGGTGCCGGCGGTGACCACGGCACCGCCCCACGCAAACGCCATGGCCATGACAAGGCTGAGCAGGAGTCGTGCGGAACGTCTGATCACGGGGGCTCCTCACCACTGTCGAAGGTGTGGTGCATGAGCCTGTCGGATGCGGCGGCGCCCGTCAACTACGCGTGTAGAAACGGAGGTTGACGAAAGGGCGAACGCGGCGCGGGACGGACCCGCGCCGCGTTCGCCGCACGGATCAGTCGTTCGGGACGACCTCGTAGCGCGGGGTGTTCTCCGCCATCTGCCGGAGCGCGTCCTTGCGCTCGCGCTTGGAGAGCCGGTCGATGTACAGGTACCCGTACAGGTGGTCCGTCTCGTGCTGGAGGCAGCGCGCGAAGTAGCCCGTGCCGCGCACCCGCACCGGGTTGCCCTTGGCGTCCTGACCGCGCACCACCGCGTAGTCCGGGCGCGCCAGCTTGGCGTACGCCGTCGGCACGGAGAGGCAGCCCTCGCCGGAGTCGTCCAGGACGCGCGCCTCGGGCGGCAGCTCCTCCAGGACCGGGTTGCAGATGGCGCCGACGTGCCGCACGCCCTCGTCGTCGGGGCAGTCGTAGACGAAGACCTTGAGGTCGACGCCGATCTGGTTGGCGGCCAGGCCGACGCCCTCCGCCGTGCGCTGGCTCGCGAACATGTCGTCGATCAGCGCGGCCAGCTCGTCGCCGAACTCCGTGACGTCCTTGCACTCCTTGTGCAGGACCGGGTTGCCCACGACCGTGATCGGACGGGAGGTACCGCGCTCGCGGTGTGCCGTCTCGCGCGCCTCACAGTCCTCGGTGTCGATGAGGAAGCCCTCCTCGTCGACGCTGACCTGCTCGTCCGTCTCCTGCTGCGCCATGTCCGCCGTACGCCTTCCTCAAAACCCGAATCGGTGCGTACCCAGACTACGGGCAGCGCTCAGCAGACTTCTTCGAGATCCCGCCACTCGCGGCTGTCCGGGCTGTCCGCCACCCAGCCGTCCAGCAGCCCGCGCACCAGACCGGCCGGGGCCGCGAGGCCGCACTCGCGCTCCGGCACCCACAGCTCACCGGCCGTGCGGTGACCCAGCGGGCCCGGGTGGCCCGGTTCGCTGTGGTCGTGCGGGTCCAGGTGCTCACCGTCGCCCTCGTCGCTCTCCATCCGGCTCTCCGAACAGGAACGGCACAGCAGCCGCACCGACGAGGACCAGTCCTCGGCGGCGAAACCCGCGTCCGAGGCCAGCTGCTCCAGCGCGTCCCGGTCCGCCTCCGTGGCCGCTTCGAGCAGCACCACCCAGGTCGGCACGGGCGACGGGGCCCACAGCTCGATCTCGTCGAAGACGGGGTAGGAGGGGCCCGCCGCGGTGATCCGTTCGCCGTTCGGCACCCCGTCGTGCAGCACGACCTCGCCCCAGCGCCGCCCGGACGACGGCAGCGGGATCGACAGCACCTCCATCCGGGCCGGGTCCAGACGGCGGCCCCAGACGACCTCGGCCTCGCCCTCCGGCGACAGCCGTACCGCCGCGCTGCCCAGCTCCATGCCGACCGGCTCGCTGCCCGCGGCCGGGGTCTGCTGCCCGCCACCGGGCACCCTCAGGCCGTACGCCTGCCAGGCGCGGCGCGCCAGCGGCCAGTCCTGGAGGGCGGTCGCGGCGATGCCCACGTTCCACCAGTCCGGCGCTCCGGACTCCTTGTCGAGCAGGGCGACGGCCCGCAGCCCGGCGGCCCTCGCCTGTTCCCAGTCGTGCCGGAACTTGTGCAGCAACGCCAGGTTGAACCACGACTCGGAGAGCCAGGGCTCCAGGTCCGCCGCGCGTGTCAGCAGCGCCCCCGCGTCCTCGTACCGGCCGTCGCCGATCAGCGTGAACGCGCGGTCCGTGGCCTGCCGCCAAGAGGCGGACGGCCGATGCCGTACCTTCCCGAAGATCCTCACGATTCCCGCCTGTCCCGACTGGACACCCTCGTTCTACCGCTCTCTTCGCATCCAACCATGCCGGGCCGGACGCCCGCTCATTACCCATCGGTTACCCGGGCGGGACGGGGGTCAGACCGCCCCGGGCCAGAACCCGGGCCAGGGATTCCACCACCTGCGGCTGGTAGTCGTGCCCGGTTCCGAGCCTGAGCTGTTCCAGCGCACCCAGTGGCCCCGAGAGGCTTTCCCCGCTGAGGTCGTCGTATGCGTTCACCGCCCGGACGATCCTGGCGGACAGCGGCTGCTCGCGGTAGGGGTCGGCCTGCCGCTCCACCACGACGGCGACCTTCGCGTCGACCCCGGTCTGCCGGACCACCGCGCCGCCGAGCAGCGCGATCCGGCGCTGCTCGGCGGCCGGCAGCAGGGCCGTCGCCCCGTCCGGCACCGGGTCCACCAGGGAGAGCTGGCCGATGTCGTGCATCAGCGCCGCGTACTCCAGGACGGTGAGCTCGGGCCCGGACAGGCCCATCTCGCGCCCGACGGCCGTGCACAGCTCGGCCACCCGGCGGGCGTGGCCGTGCGGGGTGTAGCCGGCGATCTCGGTGGACCGGGCGAGCGAGGCGATCGTCTGCCGGTACGTGGTGCGCACGGCGGCGAACCTGCGGTACGAGAGCTGGGTGAGCAGCAGCGGTACGCAGAGCACGGGCAGCGCCCACAGTCCGGCGGCGGCCACCCCGAGCGCCATGACCGCGCCGGTCGCGCAGACGGCCGAGCCGATGCCGGTGAGCGCCCGCAGCTCGTCGCGGAGCAGCGGGCCGTACGGCGCGGGAGCCGCGCGGGAGCGGCGCGGCCGG
>NZ_JAAGNI010000057.1 GCF_010550605.1 Streptomyces sp. SID9727 | reverse complement strand
CCAGGGCCGCGCACAGGGCGGCCGCGACGACGGCGGTCGCCGTTCTGCGTGCGGGCACGCGCGGGTACGGACGTTTCACTCGGGCTCTCCTCGGAGGGGTACGGGGGTGTGCGGGGCCGGACGGGCCGCTGGGGGACGGCCCGTCCGGCGGGTGAGTGGCGTGCGGGGTCAGCCGCGCCAGACGTCCGAGGTCAGCGTGACCCTGCCGGAGGACGGCACCGTGGCCGTGCGGTTGGCACCGCTCTCCCAGGTCACGTTGCCGCTCGCGTCCTTGCGGATGTACTTGTACTCGAACGTGGTGCCCGCGGGCAGGTTCACGTCGAGCTTCCAGACCGGGTACGTCGCCGGGTCCAGCTTCAGCGCGCTGCCGGTGTTCCAGTTGCCGAGGGCGGACTGGTTGCCGGTGACGTAGATGTTCTGGCCGAGCTGGGTGGTGGCGTTGACGCCGAAGGAGGCGCCGGAGGTGCCGGTCTCGGAGCCGGGGTCGGTGCCGGGGTCGGTGGAGCCGCCGCCGCAGGTGCGGGCGCCGGTGTGCAGGGCGAGCGCGGTGTCGGCGCCGAGGGTCGCGGTGAACTGACCGGAGCCGTTGACCGTGACGCCCTTGCCGGACTGGACGTCGCAGTAGTCGCCGGCGGGCAGTGACGTCTGGAACGTGCGCGTCAGCGAGGAGCCCTCGTGGTTGATCGCCACGTACGCCTTGGAGCCGCGCCCGAAGGCGATCTGGTCGCCGCCGTTGTCCCACCAGTTGGTGACGGCCTCACCGCGCGCGGTGTTGCGGAGGCCGACCATGGAGGAGATCTCGCGCCAGGCGTGCTGGCACTTCCAGCCGTCGCTGTAGCAGGCGTTCACCGTGCCGCCGTTGGGCGGGCCGGCGTCCTTGTCGGACCACTCGTAGCCGGAGTGGACGTCGGGCGAGCCGTAGGGCCAGGCCAGCATGAACACGCTGGCGAGCGTGTAGGTGGCGCCGTCCTTGTAGTTCAGCGTCTCGCCGTTGCGCTCGGTGTCGTGGTTGTCGACGAACACCGCGGCCTTCGAGGAGGACATGAAGCCCCAGCCCTCGCCGAAGTTCTTCAGGTTGGCGAGGTTCTCGTTGTTGAACACCTGCTTGAGGCCGCGGGCGTACCGGAACTCCTGTACGTCGCCGTTGCCGGCGTACTCGTCGGGCGAGACCGCCTCGCCGGCCCCGTAGATCGCCTCCTGCTTCCAGTAGGCGTTGGGGTTGCTCAGCCGGGACTTGATGTTGGCGAGGTCACCGGCGGGCATGTGCTTGGCCGCGTCGATGCGGAACCCGTCGACGCCGAGCGAGAGCAGGTCGTTGAGGTAGCCGGCGATCTTCCCGCGTACGTAGTCCTCACCGGTGTCCAGGTCGGCGAGCCCGACCAGTTCGCAGTTCTGGACGTTGGCGCGGTTGCCGTAGTTGTTGATCTCGGAGGTGCAGTCGTCCATGTCGTACGAGGAGTACAGCCCGGGGTAGTTGTACTTCGTGTACGAGGTGCCGCCCGTGCCGGTGCCCGAACCGCTCGTCATGTGGTTGATGACCGAGTCCGCGACCACCTTGACGCCCGCGCCGTGGCAGGCGTTCACCATGTTGGCGAAGGACGTACGGTCCCCGAGCCGCCCGGCGATCTTGTAACTGACCGGCTGGTACGAGGTCCACCACTGGCCGCCCTGGATGTGCTCCTGCGGCGGCGAGACCTGGACGTAGCCGTATCCGGCGGGGCCGAGGGTGTCCTTGCACGCCTTGGCGACAGAGTCGAACTTCCACTCGAAGAGGACGGCGGTGACGTCCTTGGTGCCCGGGGCGGACGCCTCGGCCGTCGTGGCGGGGACCACGAGGGCGGCGGCTCCCGCGACGAGGGCGAGCGCGGCAGACAGGGGTCTGCTGGCCATGTTTTCCTCCTGCTGTGGGGGAAACTGCGGGTGACGGTTCAGCCCTTACGGCAACGCGCCCTGCCCTCAAGGCTCCTGAAGGTTCTTGCTGCAAGAATGCAAATCTTGCCGCAGCGAGACCGTACGAGCCCGGCAGGTCCCGGTCAACCCTTTGGACATCACCCGCTCACCTCCACGAAATACCGCGGAATTCTTCCTGCAAGGTCTTACGCAAGACATTGCAGCCCTGTTAGGTTTCTTCCGACTCCGGTCCGGTCGGCCGGGGGTCCCGTTACCCCGGGCCCCACGCGCCCGGCCGGCCGGACCGGTCAGGACATGAGAGGCACCGGCAGTCACACCTCCCCGCCGGCCCGACCGGGCCGACTGCCGGTGCCTCTCCTGTGACCGCCCGCCCCGGGCCACGAACCGTCCCCGGGCCGCGACTAGGCTCGCCCCCATGTGGCCAGGAGAGCAGTCGTCCCCCGATCAGCCGAACCCGCCCGGCACTCAGCACAGTTCGCCCCCGGCGGGACCCGGCCGGGGCGGCCCCGACTGGCACGCCGCCCCCACGGTCGGCATGAGCACCCCCGAGCCGCCGCGCCCCCGCCGCAACCGGACCACGGTCGCCGTGGTGGCCGCCTCCGCGGCGGTCGTCGTGGCCTGCGCGGCGGTGGGCTACCTGACCCTCCGCGACGGCGGGAACGACGAGGCCGACCCGCGGCCGGCGCCCGCGGCGAGCGCGTCCGCGAGCACCGGGGGCACGGAACGGGGGGCCGGAGGCGGCGGCTCGGACCCGCTCGTCCCCGGCTGGAACACGGTGGTCAACGCCAAACGCGGCATCACCTTCGACGCGCCCGCCTCCTGGAAGCGCCAGTCCGCGGACTGGGTGAGTTACGTCGCGGAGAACGACGACCCCGAGGAGAAGCCGCTGGTCGCGATGATGGCCCCGGCGGTCCTCAAGGAGAAGTGGTGCACCTCCGACGACGACAAGGACGGCAGCCCCGAGACGTTCTCGCTCGCCTCGGTCGGCACCACCGGGGAGCAGGGTGCCAAGAGCGCGGCCGAGGCCGCCGAGGACACGGCCAAGACGTGGGTCTACGGCCTCTACACCCAGCCCGACCGCTCCCGCCTCACGGTCGGTGAGCCCGAGTCGTTCCGGACGACGTCGGGCGTCGAGGGCAGCCTCGTGACCGTCACCTCGTCCGGAGCCCCGAAGAAGGGCAAGTGCGACACCGACGGCAAGGCGGTGACCTTCGCCTTCAAGAACGCGGAGGGCAGGTTCGTCTCGTGGACCTACGTCGGGGCGCACGGCGTCCAGGACGAGGTGTCCGACGCCACGATCCGCCGGATCCTCTCCACCGTCCGCCTCTTCGAGGACGGCGACGGCGAGGGCTGAGGCCGCGCCGGCGGTACACCGGCGCTCCCGGACACGCGTGAGGGCCGGGTCCCCCCTCCGGACCCGGCCCCCTCCGCTGCCCGCTCACGTGCTCCGCAGCGCCGCCGTCGAGCCCCGGACCACCAGCTCCGGCTGGAAGACGTACTCCGTGCGCTGTACGGGGCTCCCGCCGATCTCCTCCAGCAGCGCGCCCACCGCGGCCGCCGCCATCGCCTGGACCGGCTGGCGGACCGTGGTCAGCGGCGGGTCGGTGAACGCGATGAGCTGCGAGTCGTCGAAGCCCACCACGGACACGTCGCGCGGCACGTCGAGCCCGCGGTCCCGGGCCGCGCGGACCACGCCCAGCGCCATCAGGTCGCTGCCGCAGACGATGCCGGTGCATCCCCGGTCCAGCAGCGCGCCCGCCGCGACCTGGCCGCCCTCTACGCTGAACAGCGTGGAGCAGACCAGGAGTTCGGCGTCGGCGCGGTCCAGGCCGAGCACGTAGACCGCGGCGTCCACGAAGCCGTCCCGCTTCCGCCGGGAGGGGACGTAGCGCTGCGGCCCTATGGCCAGGCCCACCCGGCGGTGGCCGAGTTCGGCGAGATGGCTCACGGCCATCCGCACGGCGGCGGTGTCGTCGGGCGAGACGAACGGGGCGCTGATCCGTTCGTTGTACCCGTTGATCAGGACGAACGGCACCCCGCGCTCGGACAGCGCGGCATAGCGCGCCGGGTCGGCCGAGGTGTCGGCGTGCAGCCCGGACAGGAAGACGATGCCGCCGACGCCGCGCTCGACCAGCTGCTCGACCAGCTCGTCCTCGGTGGCGCCGCCGGGCAGCTGGGTGCAGAGCACCGGCGTGTAGCCGTGCCCGGCGAGCACCTGCTCCACCGACTGGGCGAACGCCGGGAAGATCGGGTTGGTCAGCTCGGGGGTGACCAACCCGATGAGCCCGGCGCTGCGCTGCCGCAACCGCACGGGCCGCTCGTAGCCCAGGATGTCGAGCGCCGCGAGCACCCGCTGACGCGTGGTGTCCGCGACGCCCGGCTTGCCGTTGAGGACCCGGCTGACGGTCGCCTCGCTGACGGACGCCTGGCCGGCGATGTCCGACAGCCGCAGCGCACCGCCCGCGCCGGGGCCCCGTGGCGGGGGGACGGTCGTCACACCGTCCACCACACCGTGGTGTCCGCGGGCAGCTCGACCGTGTCGCCGTCGGTGGCGACCGGCGCGCTGGACAGCAGGACCGTGCCCGGCACGGGGACGCGGACCGGGGCGCCCGTGGTGTTGACGGTGCAGACGAACCCGGGGCGGGCGAACGCGAGCAGCCCCTCCGGAGCGTCCAGCCAGCGCACATCGGCGCCCGCGCCGAGCCCGGGGTGCGCCCGGCGGGCGGCGATGGCGGCCCGGTACAGCTCCAGGGTGGAACCGGCCGCGCCGGTCTGCGCCTCGACGCTCAGCTCGCCCCAGCCGGTGGGCTGCGGAAGCCAGCTGCCGCCCGCGCCGAAGCCGTACGAGGAGCCCTCGCGGGTCCACGGGATCGGGACGCGGCAGCCGTCGCGGAAGCCGTCCTGGCCCTCGGCCCGGAAGAACGACGGGTCCTGGCGCGCCTCGTCGGGCAGGTCGGTGACGTCGGGCAGTCCGAGTTCCTCGCCCTGGTAGACGTAGGCGGAGCCGGGCAGCGCCAGCATCAGCATCGTGGCCGCGCGGGCCCGGCGCAGGCCCAGCTCGCGGTCGCCGGGGGTGCGGATCTGGGTGCCGAGGCCCGCCGGGTTGGCGAACCGGGTGGCGTGCCGGGTCACGTCGTGGTTGGACAGCACCCAGGTGGTGGGGGCGCCGACCGGCCGCATGGCGTCGAGCGAGGCGTCGATGACCTGGCGGAGCTCGGCGGCGTCCCAGGCGGTGGCCAGGTACTGGAAGTTGAACGCCTGGTGCATCTCGTCGGGGCGCACGTAGTTGGCGGTGCGCTCGACGGTCGGCGTCCACGCCTCGGCGACGGCGATCCGCCCGCCCGTCGCCCGCCCCCGCCCTTCCGCGGAAGGCCCTGCGGGCCCCATCGTGTCGGGGTACTCGTCCAGGATGGTGCGCCAGCTGCGGTAGATCTCGTGCACCCCGTCCTGGTCGAAGAACGGCATGACATCGTTTCCGAGCAGCTTCAGCTGGTCGTGGGTGCCCAGGTCGGGCAGCCCCTCGGCCTTGACCAGACCGTGCGCGACGTCCACGCGGAACCCGTCGACGCCCATGTCGAGCCAGAAGCGCAGGATCGAGCGGAACTCGTCGGCGACGGCCGGGTGCTCCCAGTTGAAGTCGGGCTGCTCGGGCGCGAAGAGGTGGAGGTACCACTCGCCGGGGGTGCCGTCCGGGTCGGTGGTTCGGGTCCAGGCGGGGCCGCCGAAGATGGACTCCCAGTCGTTGGGCGGGAGTTCACCGTTCGCGCCCTTGCCGGGGCGGAAGTGGTAGCGGTCGCGCAGGGCGGAGCCGGGGCCCTCGGCGAGCGCGCGCCTGAACCACTCGTGCTGGTCGGACGAGTGGTTGGGCACCAGGTCGACGATGATCCGCAGGCCCAGGCCGTGGGCGTCGCGGATCAGCGCGTCGGCGTCGAGCAGGCTGCCGAACATCGGGTCGATGGCCCGGTAGTCGGCGACGTCGTACCCGGCGTCGGCCTGCGGGGACGCGTAGAACGGGCTGAGCCAGACCGCGTCGACACCGAGCTCCTTGAGGTACGGGAGTCTGCCGCGTACGCCTGCGAGATCGCCCATGCCGTCGCCGTTGCCGTCGGCGAAGCTGCGCGGATAGACCTGGTAGATCACCGCGTCCTGCCACCAGCCGGTGCGGTGGCCGGCGGCGTCGTCGGACGTACCGGTGGAGGGGGCAGCGAGGTGCTGGGTCATGTCGTCCCTGGGGTGTCTGGGTGGGGGGTGGCGCCGGGACCGGGTCGGGATTCCGGCGCCACCGTGACTGGTGCGTGCGTGCGTGCGGGCGGGCGTGCTCAGCCCTTGACGGCTCCGGCGGACATGCCGGTGACGAGGTGCTTCTGCGCGAACAGGAACACCAGGGCCGCGGGTATCGCGATCAGTACGGACGCGGCGGTCATCGGGCCCCACTGGGCGCCGTACTGGTTGACGAACTTCTGCAGGCCGCCCGCGAGGGTCAGGTTCTCGTCGCCGACCATGAAGGCGGAGGCGTAGGCCACCTCGCCCCAGGCGGTGATGAAGGAGTAGAACGCGGTGACGGCGAGGCCGGGCTTGGCCAGGGGGAGGATGAGCCGCCAGAAGGTGCCGAACGGGGTGAGGCCGTCGACCATCCCCGACTCGTCGATCTCGCGCGGGATGGTGTCGAAGAAGCCCTTCATCATCCAGGCGCAGAACGGCACCGAGATCGTCAGATAGGTGATCACCAGACCGGCGGGCTGGTTGATCAGGCCCAACGAGGACATGATGTTGTAGATCGGCACGATGAGGACGGCGACCGGGAACATCTGGGTCACCAGCAGGGTCCACATCAGACCGCGCTTGCCGGGGAACCGGAAGCGGCTGACGGCGTAGCCGGTGGTGGCGGAGACGAAGACGCCGAGGACGGTGCTGAGCCCCGCGATGATCACGGAGTTGCCGAACCAGGTCAGGAACTCGGTGTCCTTGATCAGGTTCGTGTAGTTCACGATCGTCGTGTCGCGGAAGAAGTCCGTGGTGGTGGCGTACTTCGCGGGCTTCAGCGAGGTCAGCAGGACCCACAGCACCGGGAAGACGGCGATCACCGAGGCGACGATCAGCGTGAGGTGCAGGGCCACGGACGCGACCGGCGAACGCTCTCCGCGCTTGCGGGGCGGACGGCCGGCGTGCCGGGCGGGGGCGGGGGTGTGCGCGGCGGTGGTCACCAGTTGTCTCCCTGGGTGCGGAGCACTCGCCGGTAGACCACGGCGAAGAGCATCAGGAGTACGAGGATCAGGACGCCCCAGGTCGACGACTGGGCGAAGTCGCGCGGGCTGATCTCGAAGGAGAACTTGTACGCCTGGGTGACGAGGATCTGCGTGGACTCACCGGGGCCGCCCCGGGTGAGCAGGAAGATCACCGGGAACATGTTGAAGGTCCAGATGGTGGAGAGCAGGACCACCGTGGTGGAGACCGGGCGCAGTCCCGGCAGCGTGACGTGGCGGAAGCGCTGCCAGGCCGTCGCGCCGTCCATCTCCGCGGCCTCGTACTGCTCCGACGGAATGGCCTGCAGACCGCCGAGCAGGGCGACCATGATGAAGGGCACGCCGAGCCAGACGTTGACGGCGATGACGGAGAACTTCGCCCAGGTGGGGTCGTTCAGCCACGGGACGCCGTCGATGCCGACGCCGCCCAGGACCCTGTTGAGCAGGCCGCGCTCCTCGTTGTAGAGGAAGCGCCAGGCGAAGACCGAGACGAAGCCGGGGATGGCCCAGGGCAGGATCAGGGCCATGCGGTAGATGGAACGGCCGGCGATCCTGCGGTTCAGGATGTTGGCCAGAGCCATGCCCAGCACGAAGGTGATGCCTACGCAGGAGACCGTCCACACCAGGGTCCAGACCAGGGTGTCGAGGAACTGACCGCCGGTGAGGGCGTCCGCGTAGTTGTCCAGTCCCACGAACTTGTAGGTGGCCGGCATGTCGTTGACGCCGATGGAGCGGGCGACGTTGCGCTCGTTGGCGTCGGTCAGCGACAGCCAGATACCGCGGACCAGCGGGTACCCGATGATCACGCCGATCACGATCACCACCGGGGCGACCATGGCCCAGGCGTACCAGTGAACGGAGAGGGCCCGCCGGAGCACGCCCGGCCGCGGAGGGGTGCCAGTACCGCGGCTCCGGCCGCGGGCGACGTCGTCGCCCGCGGCCTTCGCCACCGACTGGCTGGTGTGGACAGCCATCAGTCGGCCTGCCTTCCTGGTTACTTCCAGCCCTTGAGGAGCTTGCGGTAGGAATCACCGGTGGCCTTGGCGGCCTTCTCCGGCGTGGTCTGACCGGTGAGCACCTTGGTGTACTCGGTGTTCAGCGGCGCGAAGAGGCTGCCGGTCTCCGGGATCCAGGGCCGCTCGACGGCGGTCTCGACGACGGGCTTGAAGAACTGGACGATCTCGCTGCCCACGGCCTCCGGCTTGGCGTACGCGGAGGTGCGGGTGGGGAGCAGGTTCAGCTCACCGGCGGTCTGCGCCTGGGTCTCGACCGACGTCATGTAGTCGACGAAGGCGTAGGAGGCTTCCAGGTTCTTGGAGCCCGCGTACACGGCCAGGTTGTGACCGCCCTGCGGGGCGCCCTGCGCGGCGGAGCCGGCCGGGACCGGGGCGACGCCCAGGTTGGCCTTGTCGGTGAACTGGTCGCCGGTCAGCGTGTCGGCGACCGCCCAGGGGCCGTTGATCATCATCGCGACGTCGCCGTTCTTGAACGACTGCATCATGTTCTCCCAGCCGTCCGTGGCGTCGGTCTTCGCCGCCCCGGAGTCGACCAGGTCCTTGACGACCTCGAACGCCTTGACGCCCTCGGGCTTGTCGATGGTCACCGTCTTCTCGGGGGCGTCGACCAGGTCGCCGCCCTCTCCGTAGAGGAAGGAGAGGAAGTAGTACGAGTCGTCGCCGCGCAGGTAGAGGCCGGTCTTGCCGGTCTTCGACTTGATCTTCTTGGCGACCGACTTCAGCTCCGAGATGGTGTTCGGCGGCTTGACGCCCGCCTTCTCGAACATCTTCTTGTTGTAGAAGACGCCCATGGAGTCGATGACCTGCGGAACGGCGTAGGTCTTGCCGTTGTACTTCGTGGAGGCCACGGCCTGCTTCAGGAAGTCGTCCTGGTCCTTCAGCGCGGACGTGCCGTCCAGCGGCGCGAGGTAGCCGAGGTCAGCGAACTCGGGGGTCCACGCGACCTCGGAGCGGATCACGTCGGGGGCGCCGGAACCGGCCTGCGCCGCGTTCTTGAACTTGTTCTGCGCCTCGCCGAAGGGCACGTTGACGTACTTGACGTCGACCTTCGGGTGCTTCTTCTCGAAGCCCTCGGCGATCTTCTTGAAGACCTTGTCCTCGGTACCCGCGCCGGACGTGTCCCACCACGTCACGGTGCCGGAGAGCTCGCCCGAGCCCTTCGAGGTGCTGCCGGACTTGTCGTCATCGCTGCCGCAGGCGGTCGCCGCGAGCGCCAGGGCCGCGACCAGGGCGGTGGCCGTTATGCCACGTCGCATCTGAACTCCTTCAACTGCCGTACCGCTCCGTCGCGGCGCCGGGTCGACGTGAACGTAACAAGGATGAAAGACGACCGAAAGACTTTGCGGAAGATTTCTGCAAGCTCCGGCGATCGTTACATTGGCGTGTCCTCAAGGTTGCCGTCAAGCCACTTGACGAAACTCCCCGATCCCTGCCACAGAGGGCCCACCAGCCCCGATTCCGCAGTGCGACGATCCGACCGCAGCCGGCAAACGGGGTCCGCAAGACCTTGCAAGACGTTGCCGCCGGACACCACGAGGCGCCGCTCCGGGCACCCCGGCGCGGCCGCTCCCGCCCGATTCCTGCGCATGGTGGGCAATCCGACCCGCTCCCGGTACAGTCCATTGCCATGACCGCACGGCTTGCCGATATCGCAACTCAGGCGGGGGTCAGCGAAGCGACGGTCAGCCGCGTACTGAACGGCAAGCCCGGGGTAGCCGCTGCCACCCGCGAATCCGTACTCGCCGCCCTCGACGTACTCGGTTACGAACGGCCCGTACGGCTGCGCAGGCGCAGCGCGGGGCTCGTCGGCCTGATCACGCCCGAGCTGGAGAACCCGATCTTCCCGGCGCTCGCCCAGGTCATCGGGCAGGCACTGACCCGGCAGGGCTACACCCCGGTCCTCGCGACCCAGACCCCGGGCGGCTCCACCGAGGACGAGCTGACCGAGATGCTGGTCGACCGGGGCGTCTCCGGGATCATCTTCGTCTCCGGGCTGCACGCCGACACCTCGGCGGACATGGGGCGGTACGAGCAACTGCGCGCCCAGGGCGTCCCCTTCGTCCTGGTCAACGGCTTCTCGTCCAAGGTGCAGGCACCTTTCATCTCGCCGGACGACCGGGCCGCGATGCGGCTGGCGGTGACGCATCTGGTGTCGCTGGGCCACACCCGGATCGGCCTCGCGGTCGGCCCGAAGCGCTTCGTGCCGGTGCTCCGCAAGATCGAGGGCTTCCACGCCACGATGCGCGAGCAGTTGAACCTGACGGCGGACGAGGTCGAGGAGCTGATCCAGCACTCCCTCTACACGCTGGAGGGCGGCCAGGCCGCCGCCTCCGCGCTGATGGAGCGGGGCTGCACGGCGGTGGTCTGCGCGAGCGACATGATGGCCCTCGGCGCGATCAGGGCCGCCCGCCGGCTCTCCCGCGAGGTCCCGCGCGACCTGTCGGTGGTGGGATACGACGACTCGCCGCTCATAGCGTTCACCGACCCGCCGCTGACCACGATCCGCCAGCCGGTGACCGCGATGGGCCAGGCCGCGGTGCGCACGCTCCTGGAGGAGATCGGCGGCACGCCCGCGCCGCACAGCGAGTTCGTCTTCATGCCGGAGCTGGTGGTACGCGGCTCCACCGCGGCGGGCCCCGGCCAGGATACGGCCGCCCCCGTCGCCCTTCCAGGATCGCACGCGCGGGCGTAACCGGCCCGTCGCACACCCCTGGGCACCGCCGCCGGACGTGCAACTCGCGCCTATCCGGAGGATCATCGGGCAGAGAAGGCAAATCTGGCAGACTCTGTGCCTATGGGTGAATTGAGCGTGAAACGACAGGAAGGCCGCACGGAGGCCACCCCGTCACCCATCGTGAACGAGGCGGCTCCCGAGGCGAACACCAAGCAGTCCGGTCGCACGCACGGGCTCGGCAGAGCGCTCGACAGACCACTCGATCACGTCGTGTCCCGGCTGCGCTCCCCACGGTCGCCACGGCGGCCCCGCCTCTGGTTCGAAATCCTGCTCGTGGCGGTGAGTTACTGGGTGTACTCGCTGGTGCGCAACGCGGTGCCGGAGCAGAAGGCCGCGGCCCTCGCCAACGCGGACTGGCTGTGGTCGGTCGAACGCTTCCTCGGCATCGCGGTCGAGCAGTCGGTCAACCACGCGGTGAACTCCGTGACATGGCTGATCGTGTCGATGAACTACTACTACGCGACGCTGCACTTCATCGTCACGATCAGTGTGCTCGTATGGTTGTTCCGTCGGCATCCGGGCCGGTACGCGGCAGCCAGGCTGGCCCTGTTCGCCACCACGGCCGTCGCGCTGCTCGGCTACTACCTGTACCCGCTGGCGCCGCCCCGCCTGATGAACGGGGGCCACTTCATCGACACGGTCCTGGTGCACCAGACCTGGGGTTCGATGGCGTCGGGCAACTTCAAGAACATGTCGAACCAGTACGCGGCGATGCCGTCGATGCACATCGGCTGGTCCCTCTGGTGCGGCCTCACCGTCTTCGCCCTGGCCTCCGCCCCCTGGGCGCGCATCCTGGGGCTGCTGTACCCCGCGGTCACCCTGATGGTGATCGTGTCGACGGCGAACCACTTCTGGCTGGACGCGGTGGGCGGCATGGCGTGCCTGGCGTTCGGCTACGCGGTGACGTACGCGTGGTACGGGTCGCTGCCGCACCGGCTGCCCAGGTGGATCCCGCGCACGTCGGACCGCCCTCGCCTCAGCGCGCTGGGGGCGCGGCCCCACCGCGAGCCGGCGGCGACCCGCAACTGACCCCCGGGGGCTCCGCCCCGGACCCCGCCCTTCAGTCGCCGGAGGGGCTTGGTTCCACCCCCGCTCACCCCCCGTAGAACCGCTCCTCCACGACTCCTCGCGCCCGCCGCGTCACGCGGCGGTAGTCGTCGAGCATGTCGCCCACATGCCCCTCCTCGTACCCCAGATACCGCCCGACCGCGCTGAGCTCACGCGGGACCGAGGGGAACGTGTCGCCCGGGCGCCCCCGTACGAGCATCACCGCGTTGCGGACCCGCGTCGCCAGGACCCACGCCTCGTCCAGGGTCTGGGCGTCGTCCTCGGGGATCAGGTCCGCCGCACACGCCGCGGCCAGCGCCTCACGGGTGCGGGTGGTCCGCAGACCGGGCACCTCGTGGCCGTGGCGCATCTGCATCAGCTGGACCGTCCACTCGACGTCGCTCAGCCCGCCGCGCCCCAGTTTCGTGTGCAGTGCCGGGTCCGCGCCGCGCGGCAGCCGCTCCGACTCCATCCGGGCCTTGAGCCGCCGGATCTCGCGGACGGCGTCATCGCCCAGCCCGCCCGCCGGGTACCGCAGGGGGTCGATCAGCTCCACGAACTCCGCGCCCAGGTCCAGGTCCCCGGCCATCGGCTCGGCCCGCAGCAGGGCCTGGCTCTCCCAGCCCAGGGACCAGCGCCGGTAGTACGCGTCGTACGACTTCAGGGTGCGTACGAGGGGCCCGTTCTTGCCCTCCGGGCGCAGGTCGGGGTCGATGAGGAGCGGCGGGTCCGCGGTGGGCAGCTGGAGGAGGCGCCGCATCTCGGAGACCACCCGGTTCGCCGCCCGGCCCGCCTCCTGCTCGTCCACGCCCTCCCGGGGCTCGTGCACGAAGAGGACGTCCGCGTCGGAGCCGTATCCCAGCTCGTGCCCGCCGAACCGCCCCATGCCGATGACGGCGAACCGGGTCGGCAGGGTGTCGCCCCACTCCGCCCGCACGGCGGCCCGCAGCGCACCGGCGATGGTGACGGCGTTCAGGTCCGTGACGGCGCTGCCGACCCGGTCCACGAGGGCTCCGGGGTCGGGCTCGGCGGGGCTGTCCTCCGTACCGTACGAGCCGATGAGGTCGGCGGCCGTCGTGCGGAACAGCTCGCGCCTGCGCACCCCGCGCACCACCGCGACGGCCGTCTCCGCGTCGTCCGCGCGGCCGACGGCGGCCAGCACCTCCTGCTCCAGGTGGACCCGGCTGCGGGGGGCGAGTCCCTGCGGGTCGCCGAGGATGGAGACGGCCTCCGGGGCGCGCAGCAGCAGGTCCGGGGCGAGCCGGCCGGCCGACAGGACCCGGGCGAGGTTCTCGGCCGCGGCGCCCTCGTCGCGCAGGAGCCGCAGGTACCACGGGGTCTTGCCGAGCGCGTCGGACACCTTGCGGAAGCCGAGGAGCCCGGCGTCCGGGTCGGCGGAGTCCGCGAACCAGCCGAGCAGCACCGGCAGCAGGGTGCGCTGGATGGCGGCCTTGCGGGAGACCCCGGACGACAGCGCCTCCAGATGACGGAGGGCGGCGGCCGGGTCCTCGTAACCGAGGGCGACGAGCCGGGCGGTGGCGGCCTTGGTGCTGAGCCGGGACTCGCCGGGCGCGAGCTGGGCGACGGCGTCGAGCAGCGGCCGGTAGAACAGCTTCTCGTGCAGCCGCCGCACCACGGAGGCGTGCCGCCGCCACGCCTGGTTCAGCTCGGCGATGGGGTCGGTGCGCAGCCCGAGGGAGCGGCCGAGGCGCCGCAGGTCGGGCTCCTCGTCGGGGACGAGGTGGGTGCGGCGCAGCCGGTAGAGCTGGATGCGGTGCTCCATGGCGCGCAGGAAGCGGTAGGCGTCGTCCAGCTGTACGGCGTCGACGCGCCCCACGTAACCGCCCTCGGCGAGCGCCCCCAGCGCCTCCAGGGTCGATCCGCTGCGCAGGGCGGGGTCGCTGCGGCCGTGCACGAGCTGCAGGAGCTGTACGGCGAACTCGACGTCCCGCAGCCCGCCGGGGCCGAGCTTCAGCTCCCGGTCGACGCGGTCGGCGGGGATGGTGTCGACCACGCGGCGGCGCATCTTCTGGACGTCGGGGACGAAGTTCTCCCGGTCCGCGGCCTGCCAGACGAGCGGGGACACCGCCTCGACGTACTCCTCGCCGAGCGCCCGGTCCCCGGCCACCGGCCGGGCCTTCAGCAGCGCCTGGAACTCCCAGGTCTTGGCCCAGCGCTGGTAGTACGCGAGGTGCGAGGAGAGCGTGCGGACGAGGGGGCCGTTGCGGCCCTCGGGCCGGAGGTTGGCGTCGACGGGCCAGATGGTGCCCTCGACGGTGGTGTCGGAGCAGATCCGCATGAGGTGCGAGGCGAGCCGGGTCGCGGCCTGCATGGCCTTGCTCTCCTCGGCGCCGTCGGCGGGCTCGGCGACGAAGATGACGTCCACGTCGGACACGTAGTTCAGCTCGTGGCCGCCGCACTTGCCCATCGCGACGACCGCGAGCCGGCACTGCGCGGCGTCGTCGGGGGCGGCGGCGGACGCGATGCGCAGGGCGGCGCGCAGGGTCGCGGTGGCGAGGTCGGCCAGCTCGGCGGCGGTCTCGGCGACGTCGGTCGTGCCGCAGACGTCCCGCGCGGCGATGGACAGCAGGCACCGCCGGTAGCCGACGCGCAGGGCGTCCGGATCGTCCGCCCCCGCCAGCTCGCCCTCGAACTCGGTGACCCCGGGGTGCAGGTCGGCGGCCTCGTACGTGACGAGGGCCTGCCAGTCGCGCGGGTGCCGGGCCAGGTGGTCCCCGAGCGCCTCGGACGCGCCGAGCACCCCGAGCAGCCGGTCCCGCAGCGGCTTGGCGGTGACCAGGGTGTCCAGCAGGATCTGCCGCTCCCCCGCCTTCTCCGCCTCGACCAGCCGGACGAGGCCGCGCAGGGCGAGGTCGGGGTCGGCGGTGGCCCCGAGCGCGTCGAGGAGCACGGAGTCGGAGCGTACGGACGAGAAGTCGGGCAGGTCGAGCAGCCGCTCGGCGGCGGACGGGTCGGTGAAACCGTGCCGCAGCAGTCGGGTGAACGTGCTGCTCCTGCGCCCCGGCACCATGGTCATCCCGCGCTCTCCCGCTCGCCGCCCGATCAGCTCCCAGCCTTCGGAGTTTAGGCGGTGCGGGCGCGGGGAGCGGGGAGCGGCCGGGGTGTGGGGCGCGGCCCCGCCTCCGGCGTCCCGGTCAGCCCGCCGCAGGCCGTACCGGCAGCGTTCCGGTGACGACGGTCGCGTACCGCTCCTCGCAGGAGACGACGCGCGCCACGAGTCCGCCGTCCGCCAGGACCTGCTCCGCGGCCTCGGCCTGCCGTTCGCTCGTCTCGACCAGGAGGCTGCCGCCCGGGGCGAGCCAGCGCGGTGCCTCCGCGGCGACCCGGCGCAGGACGTCGAGGCCGTCGCCGCCGCCGTCGAGCGCGACGAGCGGTTCGTGGACGCGGGCCTCGGCGGGGAGGAGGGCGACATCGCCGGTCGGGACGTACGGCACGTTGGCGAGGAGCACGTCGACGCGCCCGCGCAGGGCGCCGGGCAGGGGCGCGAAGAGGTCGCCCTCGTAGACGCGCCCCCGGTCCCCGATGTTGCGCCGGGCGCAGCGTACGGCGGCGGGCTCGACGTCGGCGGCGTGGAGTTCGACCCGGCCCAGGGCGGCGGCGAGCGCGGCGCCGAGCGCGCCGGACCCGCAGCACAGGTCGACCACGACGGCCGGGTCCGGGGCGAGGGCGACGGCCCGCTCGATCAGGAACTCGGTGCGGCGGCGGGGGACGAAGACGCCGGGGTCGACGGCGATCCGCAGCCCGGCGAACTCGGCCCAGCCGAGGACGTGTTCGAGGGGGTGCCCGGCGGCGCGCCGCTCGGCCATGGCTTCGATGTCAGCGGGGCGGGCGGCGGTGGCGGCGATGAGCCCGGCCTCGTCCTCGGCGAAGACGCAGCCGGCGGCGCGGAGGGTGGCGACGAGGGAGGAGAGGTCGGACGGTGACAGCGGGACCGGCATGGTGCGGAGCCTTTCGGAGGAACGCCGAGGGGTGCTCCGCGGCAGGCCCTAGGTCCGGTCGGCCACGCGTTCGCGGGAGGGGAGCACCCGTGTCGAAACAGCGGTAATGGGTCCCACCTCCTTGGTCATGTCCCCATGCGGGGATGCGAAAGACTACCGCAGGTTTCAGCCCCCCGAGGTGGTGCGAACGCCGGCGCCGGCGCGGGCTCACCCGCGTCCCGGTGCGCGACACTGTCGGATGATGAGCCATGTGAGCGTTCCAGCGAGTTCCTCCGTCGGCGCCTGGGTCTTCGGGCTGGAGGAGATCCCGGCCGCTGACGCGGGCGAGTGCGGCCAAGTGCGTCAGGTCGCCCCGGTCTTCGGAAGGACTCTGATCAGAGCCCCCGAGGACGCACCTCAGGCGTTGCGCTGGGCAGCGGAGGAGATCGTCGACCAGTGCGGGCCGGACTGGACGGCCTCGGCCTTCCTTCTGCAATGGCTCAGGATCGAGGCGGGCGACGAACTACGGCTGGGTGTGGAGAGCTGCTCCATGGAGCGCGTCCCCGGTGACCGCGTCCGGCTGCACGCCCACTACGACCAGTGGGAGGACCTGGTCGTCCCCCTCCCGGCCGTTCGACGCATGCTGATCGACATGATGCACTTCCTGCTGACCGAGGCCCGCCACCCGCTGCCCGCGTGGCGCATACGACGGCTGGGCGGGCGGGAATGGAGCCACCGCCGCACCGCCGATGAGGGCCTGTCCGGCGGAAGTTGAGCGAGCGGTGTGTCGCGTCCACCCGCCTGTTGCACGGTCAGCTCCAGCCGCTAAGGTCTGCAGCCATGATCGAGACAAAGACCGAGGCTTGGCCGGAACCTCCCCTCGCCGGCACCGAGGCCGCAGCGATCCTCGGCGCCCTCGAACGTCAGCGCGCCACCCTGGCCTGGAAGTGCTCCGGTCTGGACGCCGCCGGCCTACGGGCCACGCTCGGCACGTCCACCGTCACCCTGGGCGGCCTCCTCAAGCACCTGGCACACGTGGAGGACAGCCACTTCGCCCGGCTCTGGCTCGACTCCCCCGTCGGAGCCCCTTGGGACGGCGTCGACTGGGACAGCACCCCCGACTGGGACTACCGCTCCGCCGCGGAGGACACCCCCGACCAACTGCGCGTTCTCTGGCAGGAATCGGTCGCCCGTTCACGTGCCGTCGTCGACGAGGCGCTCAGTGCCGGTGGGCTGGACCAGCTCGGCGCCTACACCACTCGTAGCGGCGAACGCCCCAACCTCCGCCGCATCCTCCTCGACCTCGTCGAGGAGTACGCCCGCCATGCCGGGCACGCCGACCTCATCCGCGAATCCGTCGACGGGCTCACGGGCGAGGACCCGCCGAGGTGAACTGAACCATGGCGTGGAGCGTCGGCCGGCCTCCAGCACGCTCACTCTGCCGAGGGCGGGTTCCTGGCGATCACGTGCTCGACAGATGTCGATGATCCGCCGGACAGTTCACAGCTCCGTCCCGGCCGCGTCTCGGCCCGTCCGTCGCGGCGGCGCGTCGCCCTGGACAAGGACCCTTCGGTTACCCGCCCCGCCTACGGGGATCAGCGCGTACGCCGCTGTGCCGCACGCTCCGGTCACGGGTGGTCGGCGCCCTCCGCCTTGCCGCGCCGGATCGTCAGTACGTTCCGGGTCCATCGCGTATCGGGGTGGTCCTCCCCCAGTACGCGCACCATGTCGGCCAGAACTTCCTCGTACGCGGACAGCGCGCCGGCCTCGTCTCCGGCTTCCCAGACGTGCCCGGCATGGTTGAAGCGCGTGATGAGCACGTGCGGGTGATCCGCTCCCAGGGCGTCCGTCCGGGCTGCCAGCATCCGTGCGTGGACCTCCAGCGCACCGGCCGCGTCACCCAGTTCGCGCAGCCGATGAGCCTCGTGCCGGAGGTCGAGGGTCTCGGGCGCCTCCTCGCGCAACACCCGGTCCCGGACGTCGAGTTCCCGGCGTGCCCGTGCCACCCGGTCTCCCCGCCACCGCCTGCGCGCCACCTCGGCGGCACACCCGGCGGCCAGCAGGGCTGCGGTGATCTTCCATGGTCGTGACATACACCTTCCCCCCCGTCGCACTGCTGTCTCCGGTGTCGACGCCCCGCACGGGTGTCCGGGTTCCCACCGCCGCGGCATCCCCGACCGGTCCGCTCCTCCCGGCCGCCGCGGCCCCGACGACGTATCCGGGCTTCGGCTCCCCCGACAATGAACGCCATGGCCCCTCTCCTGCATCTCGACCGCACGCTCGATGAACTGGATCCGCCAAGCTGGCCGGACCCGCCCGCCGACACGACCCACCTGGTACGGAAAGTGCACGCGCTGCGGCGCGTACCGCTGCGCGAACTGCGCCCGGCGGACCTGCGCACGCTCGTCTCCCAGCATGTGGCACTGCCGTACGTCGCACCGCTCGCCGTGCGCCTCCTCGTGGACGATCCACTGCTCGACGCGTACTTCTACCCGGGCGACCTCCTGCTCGCCACCGTGAACATCCCACCGCCGGTCTGGGCCCTGCTGCCGGAGGTTGCCGAAGAGCTGCGTGCCGCCGTCACGGCCCTGCCGGAGCCGGCGTACGACGCTCTTCCCCGAGGCGCCGCGGACGACTTGGCCCGCTTCAGCACGCGGCCGAGTGACGCCGTCTAGGGGGACCGAATGGACGTGGGGGCGGTACTGATCGCGATCACCGGCGTCATAGGCGCCACGAGAGAGGCGATGAGGCGGGACCGGGGTGTCACCGCAGCCCCCGACGCGAGAGCCACCCGACGGACACCACCCGCCACTGCCGGCAACCCCCCAGCCCTGACCACGGATGTCACCGGGTCACCCGACGGTCTCGACTAGGGTCGATGGCCGCCATCTCCTTCGCCTACGGCAGTTGGCGTGCGGCCGGCTGCGGGCCCGGTGCTCGATCTGGGCGCGGTCGGTGATGACGCAGGGCGAGCCTCGGGGCTCAACCAGTCACCTCACCCCCTGAACGATGCCCCCGGTGTCGACCACTCCGCTACGTCGCAAGCCGCCGCGCGGCCTCAATGGCCTCGAAGATGTCGGCGTCGGTCTCCCGCTGCCACGCGGGCAACGCATCCCAGTCGGCGACGTACCCGGGCTTCGGCTCCTCGAAGTGCTTGTACATCTGGGCCGTCCAGCACAGGGCGACGAACCGCCCCTTCTGCTCCCGGGACAACCGCGCCGCTTGCCCGCCGCTCACCTCAGCGAACTGCCGCACCTGCGCGTACACCGCCCCGGCCGCTTCCCGTTCCCACTGCGGAGTCTCCTCCCACGGCGTGACGTACCCGGCCTTCGGCTCCCCGGGAAAATGCCGCCGCACACCGGCGATCCAACTTTCCCGAAAGAACCGCGCACCTTCGGTCTGCGACATGAACACGCCCCTCTTCACAGTGTGTTGCGCACGCCGATCTCCGCCCCGAGCTCCGCCACGCGTCGGTCGCCGATCAAGGGCCCGAGCTCGTCGCACAGGGCACGAAGTCTACGGGTGACATAGCCGGACCCCGAGGTGCGCGCCAAGCCGAGGGCTTCGATTCCGTAGGCGACCACTTGGTCGGGGTCGCGCCGCTTCGCGCCGACGGCAGCCAGGTCCACAAGCACCGCCGCACGTCGCCGGTAGGACGGTCCGGACGCCAGTGCGGTCTGCATCAGCGCTTCCTGCAACGTCTGCTCCGCCAGATCCAATCGGCCGAGTTGGACATACCGCGACCCCCGCTCCTCCATGAGGCGCGCGCCGTCGAACCTGAGCCAACCGCCGCCGGCGCTGTCTCCCGTCACGTCACGTACGTGCTCTGCCTGGTCCAGCGCGCGTTCGCACGCGGCCAGATCGCCCAAGCCCGCGTATGCCTCGGCCTGGACCGACGCGACCCAATGGCGCGTCGAGAGGTGGCTGTCGCCCCGCGCCGCCAGTCTCGCGGCCGCCCCGAGCATCTGCGCGGCCTGCTGGTAGCGCCGCTCCGACATGTCGACGTAGGCATGCCGCACAAGTGCGCAGGCCCACAGGTCGTACGCATCGGCGTCCTTGCTGACGGAGGCAGCCAACGAGTACGAAGCTGCCGCATCGGCGTACCTACTCGCGTCGAACGCCACTTCACCGGCGAGCTGAAACAGGTCGGCCGCTGCGCTCAACAGAGGGCGAGGGCTGCCACGGTGCCCGGCGAGTGCATGGGTGAGGGCGGTCAGTTGATCACGGACAACCGGGTGGACAGACCCCTTGGAGCGGGCCAGTTGGTACACCTGCCAGAGGTGGCCGTTCATGCGTGCGAAATCGGCCGGCTCTCCCCGGCGTACGCCGTCGACAAGAGCTTCGGCCTCTTCCACCGGCAGGATGGTCAGGGCCCCGCTGATGGTCAGTATCCGAAGGAATTCACGGCGAATCATTTGGTCGGGGTCTCCCGCGTCGTGGGACTGTGCGGCTTGGTGCCCGACCGCCACCCGGCCGGTGCATTGCGGCGGTGGCAGGAGGGCATCCAGTTCGGGAAGGCTGACTTCCAGCGCTGATGCCAAGCGACGCCTCTGAGGTGGTTGAGGCTGGATCGCGCCTCTCTCCCAGCGCCCGACCGTCGTACGGTCCACGCCCACCAGCTCAGCCAGCCTCTCCTGACTGTAGCCCAGCGTCCTGCGCCGTTCCGCCAGCCCCATGACGCCTCCCTCACTCCGAATCCGGCCTGCTCCGCGCCATGCCCGAATCTGCATCAAGAGTGCCCATAGGTGCCGTGGAGACCTGCGACTTCGCGCGATTTCCTGGTGTCCGACCAGGACGGATGCACGAAATCATCAAGGAGTTCGACCATGACTACGGGAAGAGCGAGGCGCAGGTGGTCATGACCCTGCGGGTTTCCCGCGACTCCGGCCGGTCGTGGGGGCCGAGGACGGACGTCAGAGCGGGCAGCAATCGAGTGGTGCCCATCGGCTCGGGCGTGTTCCCACCGTGCATGTGTCCGCGCTGCACCACCCGAACGGCACGGTGATGCGGTGCACGCTCTGGCGTCGGCTGCCGCTGCCCCTCGCCGACGAAGCGCGTCAGATGGCGGCATCGGGTTGCGTCGACGCGGCCGTGCAGTGCCAACTCACCGGCCACACAAGCGGCCCGCACTACGCACTCCTGGACGAGGCCGGGCCTGCCACCGCCCTGTGGCTCCGGTGGCACAACGCCGAAGTCGGGTTCAGCGTCCTCCCCGACTGTCCGTCCACCGCCCCCGGTCACGACGGCGACGCCTGCTGCCTGTTCGCCGGGCACGCCGGCCGGCACATGTGGAACGAGGCCGACCATGAACGCCATGGACGTCCTGCTGCACCTCGGTCGGACCCTCGATGAGCTGGATCCGCCGCGCTGGCCGGATCCGCCCTCCGCCTCGACCCGCCTGGTGCAGACGGTGCACGCGCTGAGGCGCGTACCGCTGCACGGACTGCGGGCGGCGGATCCGCGGACGCTCGTCTCGCAGGGGGTGGCGCTGCCGTACGTCGTCCCGCTCGCCGTGCGCCTGTTGGTGGAGCAGCCATTGCTCGACGCCTGCTTCGGTCAATCGAGGATGACCGGATTGGTGAGTGCGGCGACGTGCCCGCCGGGGTGGCGGACCTCGATGCGGACGAACGCCGACCGCTCCGCCGTCGTGGTCCACCGCACTTCCCCCGCACCGTCATCGGGCAGCGGCGCCCGGTGGACCTCGCCCCGGTCGGTGTGGAAGCTGACGGCCCCCGCCGGCACGCCCCGTACGGCCGCGCGGACCTCCACCCGCCCGCCCCGAGTCGCGAGGCGCTCGCCCAGTCCTGCGACGCGGCCATCGACGTGCGCGGTGAACGACCCTTCCACGTCCGCCGATTCGGCGATCCAACTGCGGCCGGCGCGGATGCCGGCCAGGACCGCCGCCGCGCTCAGTTCCTCGGCGAAGACCACGGTGTGCGGGTTCCCCATCTGCCCTTCCAGGTGGGTGTCGCTGTTGCCCATCGCCGGCCGCCACGAGCCCGTACGCACATCCGCCGCCAGCGCCCGCCCCCACTCGGCCAGGGCCGCCTCGTTGTCGGCGTTCCAGGGCCGGTCCGAAGCCCACAGTCCGTTCCAGACCTCCACCACGTCGAAGCCGGGGAACGGGAACATGAAGTCGCCCGACGGGTACGGCGCACGCGGGTGCGCGACCACGCACGCGCCGCCCGCTCGATGGACCTGGTCCAGGGATGCGCTCAGCCGCCCGTCACCGGCCCGGTGGTTCCAGTCGACGACCTCGCCGGGGGCGATACCGAGGGCGAGCCAGTGGCCGGTCCGCGTGGTCACCTCCTCCCCCAGAAGGATCAGGAAGTCGTCAGCGGCCAGATGCCCCCAGGTGCCCGGCCTCGCAGCCGCGTTGTGCTCCGTCGTCGCGATGAAGTCGAGATGGGCGGCGCGCGCCCCGGCGGCCAGCTCCTCCGGGGTGAGCTCTCCGTCCGAGTGAACGGAGTGGACGTGGCAGTCCCCCCGGTACCAGGCCGCTCCGCGCCCGACCGCCCTCACCGGCGGAAAGTCCCACCTCGGCATGCGTCTCCTCCGGCTGCCTGCCGCCCCCGTGCGCGGGCGGGACACTCGGTTGAACCGGGTGCCCCGCCCGTGTGGTGCCGTCCAAGTCGCTGGTACGCGCCTACAGCACCGGCAGCAGCGCCTTCAGTTCGAAGGCCGTCACCTCGCTGCGGTACTCCTCCCACTCCCGCTTCTTGTTGCGGAGGAAGAAGTCGAAGACGTGCTCGCCCAGCGTCTCCGCGACCAGTTCGCTCTTCTCCATCAGGGAGATCGCCTCGCCCAGGTTCTGCGGGAGCGGTTCGATGCCCATCGCGCGGCGTTCCGCGTCGGAGAGGGCCCAGACGTCGTCGTCGGCGCCGGCCGGGAGTTCGTAGCCCTCCTCGATGCCCTTGAGGCCGGCGGCCAGGAGGACCGCGTACGTCAGGTACGGGTTGGCGCCGGAGTCGATGGAGCGCACCTCGACGCGGGCCGAGCCGGTCTTGCCGGGCTTGTACATGGGGACGCGGATCAGCGCGGAGCGGTTGTTGTGGCCCCAGCAGATGTACGAGGGTGCCTCGCCGCCGGCGCCCGCGGCGCGGGAGGAGCCGCCCCAGATGCGCTTGTAGGAGTTGACCCACTGGTTGGTGACGGCGGAGATCTCCGCGGCATGGCGGAGGAGGCCCGCGATGAAGGAGCGGCCGACCTTGGAGAGCTGGTACTCCGCGCCGGACTCGTAGAACGCGTTGCGGTCGCCCTCGAAGAGCGAGAGGTGGGTGTGCATGCCCGAGCCCGGGTACTCCGAGAACGGCTTCGGCATGAACGTCGCCTGCACGCCCTGCTCCAGCGCGACCTGCTTCATGACCAGGCGGAACGTCATGATGTTGTCGGCCGTCGACAGCGCGTCCGCGTACCGCAGGTCGATCTCCTGCTGGCCGGGCGCGCCCTCGTGGTGGCTGAACTCGACCGAGATGCCCATGGATTCGAGCATCGTGATCGCCTGGCGGCGGAAGTCCATGCCGACGTTCTGCGGGGTGTGGTCGAAGTAGCCGGAGCTGTCGGCCGGGGTGGGCCGGGTGCCGTCGACCGGCTTGTCCTTCAGCAGGAAGAACTCGATCTCCGGGTGGGTGTAGAAGGTGAAGCCCAGGTCCGAGGTCTTGGCCAGGATGCGCTTGAGTACGAAGCGCGGGTCCGCGAACGACGGTGAGCCGTCCGGCATGAGGATGTCGCAGAACATCCGGGCCGTGCCCGGTGCCTCCGCGCGCCACGGCAGGATCTGGAACGTCCCCGGGTCCGGCTTGGCGATCATGTCCGACTCGTAGACGCGCGCGAAGCCCTCGATCGCGGAGCCGTCGAAGCCGATGCCCTCGTCAAACGCCTGTTCCAGCTCGGCCGGTGCCACCGCCACGGATTTCAGGTACCCGAGGACATCGGTGAACCACAGCCGTACGAACCGGATGTCGCGCTCCTCAAGGGTCCTGAGGACGAATTCCTGCTGCTTGTCCATAGCCACATCCTTGCAGTTCAGACGGTCCGTGCTCCACCTCCCGGGGCTGGGGAGAGACTCCAGTATCACGACCCCGGATTTCCCCCAGATTACGCACCCGACGTGACATGGAGCACTCGGCCACCCACTACGATCGGCGGCCGTGGTGTGTACGGGCGGAAACCGCCCCGTCACCCCGAGCCGCCGCTCCCCGTCCCCTTCGCAGAAGGACCACACGACATGAGCTACGACCGCAGGGCCCGCATAGAGCAGATGCGCAACGCCGACCGCACGCGGGATCGCCGCAACAGGATCCTGATCGTGAGCCTCAGCGCCGTCGCCGTCGCCGGGCTCGTCGCCTTCGGTTCGTACACGATCCTCGACAAGGACTCCGGCGGCTCGGAGAGTGCGATGACCGCCGACGGGAAGGGCTCCACGCCCTCCGCCGGGGAGAAGGACGAGAACCTGGCGACCGGGCCGATCAAGGACGAGAAGTCCTGGGACGCGAAGAAGCTCACCCGCAACCACGTGACGGACGACGTCCACTACCCCATGAAGCCGCCGGTCGGCGGGGACCACAACCCGGTCTGGATGAACTGCGACGGCGAGGTCTACAAGAAGGCCATCCCCGACGTGAACGCCGTGCACGCCCTGGAGCACGGTTCGGTCTGGGTGACGTACACCGACGACGCCCCCGCCGCCGACGTGGCGAAGCTCGCCGACCGGGTCTCCAGCACGCCGTACTCGCTCATGAGCCCCTACGAGGACCAGGCCGGCGCGATCATGCTGAGCGCCTGGGGCAAGCAGGTCACCGTGGACGGGGCGGACGACCCGCGCGTGGCGCAGTTCTTCGCGCACTACGTGCAGGGGCCGCAGACCCCCGAGCCGGGCGCCGCCTGCACGGGCGGCCTCGACGGGGAATGAACCGGGGCCTCAGCGGCACGGCGGGCCCTGGGAGGGCTGCCCCATGGCCTCCCGGAGCCTGGCGAACTCGCGAGCCAGCGCGGCGGGCGGGTAGTGGGCATTCAGTCCGCTGGGGTTGGGCAGTACCCATACCCGGGTCGGGCCGATGCCCGTCTCCTGGGGGCCGATGACCGCCTGCGGGGCGTCGAAGGCGATGCGGTACGTGCCGATCCCGAGCAGCGCGAGCCAGTCCGGGCGCAGAGCGCGCACCCGGGTGCGAAGATCCCGCGCGCCCTCGCGGAGCTCGGTCCGGGTGAGCTCCGCGGCGCGTGCGGTGGGGCGGCGGACCATGCTCGTGATGCCGATCCCCAGCGGGAGCAGTTCCCGCTCCTGCTCGCCGGAGAGCACGCGCGGGGTGAACCCGGCCCGGAAGAGGGCCGGCCAGAGGCGGTTGCCGGGGTTCGCGAAGTGGTGCCCGGCGGCGGCGGACCCGAGGCCCGGGTTGATCCCGCACAGCAGCAGTCGCAGCCCGTCGGTGACGAGATCCGGGAGTTCCTTCGTCCGGGCGGCCTCCCGCTCGGATGCGGTGGCGCGCCGACGACGTGGCCGGCCTTCCGGTGTCATCAGCGAAACGCCCGGCCGGGTCCCGCGCCCTTCGGGTACTTGTCGCGCATACCGGCCCTTTCCGGCCTGCCCGTCCGGCCTCGGCCTGATTCCCAGCCTGCTCGTCCGGGCGGCCGTCCGCCAGCCGGGCGGATGCCGCCGACACAGGCCGGTCCGGTCCGGTCCGGCAGGCTGACAGCTGCTTGGAACCGGCATACCGGGGTACGCGTGCCGAGGGCTGCGCAAGGCAGCCGACCGGACGGGGGACGCATGGAACAGCACGTGACTCACAACGATGTCGCCGTGGGCCGGCAGAGCGGGACGGAGGTCGTGCGGGGCAGCGCCGCGTACGAGATGACGTCCGCCGAGATCGCCAGTGCCCGGGCTTTCGTCCGGGACTTCGTCCACGAGGGCAGGGCGCTGCACGCGTGGGAGGTGTCCGACCGGGCCGTCGACGTGGCCCAGCTGGTGGTCAGCGAGCTGGCCACCAATGTCTGCAAGTACGCCCCGGGGCCCTGCCTCCTGGATCTCGCATCCGACGGCGAGACGCTGAACATCGCCATGTGGGATTCCGGCGCCGCGTTCCCCACCGCCTCCCCCTCCGACCCCACGCGCATCGGCAGCCACGGCCTGGAGCTGGTCCTCATGGTCTGCCAGAGCTTCGAGATCCGCCGTGAGCCGGTCGGCAAGCGGCTGAACGTCACAGTCGCCCTTCAGGACGACCCCGACCGGAGCCCGCACGGTCGCACCGCCTGGTGACCCTCAGATGGCCCCCGGACGGCCTGAGCACCTGGCCCGTGCGCGTGCGGGCCTCCACGGCGGTACTCGTGGGGGGCCCTCCACGGCGGTACTCGTGGGGTTCAGGCCATGGCGACCAGAGCCGTGATGGACTTGCCACCGGGTCCCGCGTCGACCACCACGCGCGTGGCGAGCCGGCACACCAGGGTCCAGCCGTAGCCGCCCACCCAGCCGGCGGCGCCCGCCCGGTCGACGGGCAGGTCGGGGCTCGCGTCCGACACGGTGATGGTCAGGCCGTCACCGTGGAGTTCGGCCGCGAATCCGGTGACGCCCCCTCCGTGCACCACGGCATTGGTCACCAGCTCCGACGTGACCAGCAGCGCGTCCGCGACGACGACATCGGCCGTCATCTCCGGACCTGCCAGTGCGCAGAACTGCGTGGTCAGCAATGCGGTGACCGCGTCGCGCGCCGCGGCGGCGCTCTGGGGGACAAGGGAGATCGCGAGCCTGTCCGGAAAGCCTTCCGGGCCCTCTTCGAATTCTGCGGCACTCAGATCATCGCGCATGGCTCTCATCGCGTGCCCGGCCGGTCGCCCTTCACACCTCGTGCGGAGAGCGCGGCCGTCCCCCCGGCCGCGTCCCTGTGCGCGCCCCGACAGGACATCGCGTCAGTAAGACGATTAGAGTGGGACGCGTGCCTCAACTACGCCTCGCACTGAATCAGATCGACTCGACCGTCGGCGACCTCGCCGGAAACGCCGAGGCGATCGTCCACTGGACCCGGCACTCCGCCGAACAGGGCGCCCACTTCGTGGCGTTCCCCGAGATGGTGCTGACCGGCTACCCCGTCGAGGACCTGGCCCTGCGGTCGTCCTTCGTCGAGGCGTCACGCGCGGCGCTGCGCGCGCTCGCCGCCCGCCTCGACGCGGAGGGCTTCGGGGAGATCCCCGTCCTCGTCGGCTACCTCGACCGGTCGGAGTTCGCGGCGGAGCGCTACGGCCAGCCGGCCGGGTCTCCGCGCAACGCCGCCGCGGTGCTGCACCGCGGCGGGATCGCGCTGAACTTCGCCAAGCACCACCTGCCGAACTACGGCGTCTTCGACGAGTTCCGGTACTTCGTGCCGGGCGACTCGATGCCGGTCGTACGCGTGCACGGCATCGATGTCGCCCTCGCGATCTGCGAGGACCTGTGGCAGGACGGCGGCCGCGTCCCGGCCGCGCGCGCCGCCGGGGCCGGGCTGCTGCTGTCGGTCAACGCCTCGCCGTACGAGCGGGACAAGGACGACACCCGGCTGGAACTGGTCCGCAAGCGGGCCCGTGAGGCCGGCTGCACGACCGCCTACCTCGCGATGATCGGCGGCCAGGACGAGCTGGTCTTCGACGGCGACTCGATCGTGGTCGACCGGGAGGGCGAGGTCATCGCCCGCGCCCCGCAGTTCGCCGAGGGCAGCGTGATCCTCGACCTGGACCTGCCCGCCGCCCCGGCCGAGGCGCCGTCCGGCGTGGTCGCCGACGGACTGCGGATCGACCACGTGGTCCTCTCCGAGGAGCCGCTGCCTCCGTACGAGGCGGAGCTCGCCGGCGGTTACGCGGACCGGCTGGACGACGACGAGGAGCTGTACACCGCCCTCGTGGTCGGTCTGCGGGCCTACGCCGCGAAGAACGGCTTCACCAGCGTGCTCATCGGGCTCTCCGGCGGCATCGACTCGGCCCTGGTCGCCGCGATCGCCTGCGACGCGCTGGGCGCGCAGCAGGTGTACGGGGTCTCCATGCCATCCAAGTACTCCTCGGACCACTCCAAGGGCGACGCGGCCGAGCTGGCCCGGCGGACCGGGCTCAACTTCCGGACCGTCCCGATCGAGCCGATGTTCGACGCGTACATGGGGTCGCTGGGGCTCACCGGGCTCGCCGAGGAGAACCTGCAGTCGCGGCTGCGCGGCACGACGCTGATGGCCATCTCCAACCAGGAGGGCCAGATCGTCCTGGCGCCGGGCAACAAGTCGGAGCTGGCGGTCGGCTACTCGACGCTGTACGGGGACTCCGTCGGGGCGTACGGGCCGATCAAGGACGTGTACAAGACGTCGGTGTTCCGGCTGGCGAAGTGGCGCAACCGGGCCGCCGAGGAGCGCGGGCAGACCCCGCCGATCCCGGAGGCGTCCATCACGAAGCCGCCGAGCGCCGAGCTGCGGCCGGGCCAGGTGGACACGGACTCGCTGCCGGACTACGACGTGCTGGACCGGATCCTCGAACTGTACGTGGACCGGGACCAAGGGCTCGAAGCGATCGTCGCGGCCGGGTTCGACCGGGCGCTGGTGGCGAAGACGCTGCGGATGGTCGACACGGCGGAGTACAAGCGGCGGCAGTACCCGCCGGGCACGAAGATCTCGCCGAAGGGGTTCGGGAAGGACCGGCGGCTGCCGATCACGAATCGGTGGCGCGAGGCGGTCTGAAGCCCGCGGGTCTCTGATACGTGAGCCCGTCCGGGGCTGGGGGTTCGTCCTCAAGCGCCGGACGGGCTTGTTTCTGGCTGGCCGCCGCTGGTCAGTTGCGGCCCGTTCCGGCCGGGGTCCTGTCCTCAAGCGCCGGACGGGGCGATTTCGCCACCACCTTCGACGCGCCGCCCTCGCGGTCCAACGCGCCCGCCGTGACGGCGACGGCCAGGCCGGCCAGGGCCAGTACCGCGCCCACCAGGGCCGGTGACGTCCAGCCCCAGCCCGCGGCGATCGCCGCGCCGCCCAGCCACGCGCCGCCCGCGTTGGCCAGGTTGAACGCGGAGTGGTTGGAGGCCGATGCCAGGGTGGGGGCGTCCTTCGCCTTGTTCATCACCAGCATCTGGAGCGGCGTGGTCGTCATGAAGCCCACCGCGCCCAGCAGCACCACCATCAGCAGCGCCGCCCACTTCACCTGGGCGGCCAGCGGGAAGACCGCCAGGACCACGGCGAGGCCGCCCAGCGACCCGTACAGCGTCGGGCGCAGCGCCCGGTCCGTGAGCGGGCCGGCGGCCAGCGCGCCCAGGGTCATGCCGATGCCGAAGAGCGCGAGCACCGGCGTCACGGCGGACTCGCCGAAGCCCATGGCCTTCGTGGTCATCGCCGAGAGGTACGAGTAGACCGCGAACACGCCGGCGAAGCCGAAGACCGCGGTAAGGAGTCCGAGCAGGACCTGCCGGCTGCCGAGCGCCCGCAGCTCGCGGCGTACGTCCTGCCGGGCCTCGACGGGGATCTGCGGGACGAGCCGGGCGAGGGCCGCCATCGCGCAGACGCCGATGGCCGCGACGACCAGGAAGGTGGCCCGCCAGCCGAGGTGCTGGCCGAGCAGGGTCGCGGCGGGCACGCCGACGATGTTGGCGACCGTCAGGCCGAGGAACATCGTGGCGACGGCCCGCGCCCGGCGCCCCTCGGGCACCAGCCGGGAGGCGACGACGGCGCCGACGCCGAAGAACGCGCCGTGCGGCAGACCGGCCAGGAGGCGGCCCGCGATCAGCCAGCCGAAGCCGGGGGCGAGCGCGGAGGCGAGGTTGCCGACGGTGAAGAGGGCCATCAGGAGCAGGAGCATCCGCTTGCGCGGGACGCGGGAGCCGAGGGCGGTGAGCAGTGGGGCGCCGATCACCACGCCGATCGCGTACGCGGACACGAGGTAGCCGGCGGTGGGGACGGAGGTGCCGAGGTCGTCCGCGACGTCGGGCAGCAGGCCCATCATCACGAACTCGGTGGTGCCGATGCCGAAGGCGCTCACGGCCAGCGCGAGCAGGGCCAGGGGCATGAGGAGAGACCTTTCCGCTTCAGGCCCCCGCCGCAGCCCGGCGAGACCCGGTCGGGGCCTGCGGACGTGCGGAGGGGGCGGGAGGAAACGTGGTCGTACGCACGCCCGCGCGGTCCGCCGGTCGGCGGGGCGCAGGGCGGCGGACCGGCCTCGTCGCCGGCGACCTTGTTCCTGTACGGAACAAAGTCTCTCAGAGGAATGGTGCCATCCGGTAAACGGCCCGTTGCGCCGGACGAACGGCCCGTTGCGTCAGAGTGCGACGCGGGCGGCGATCGGGAGGTGGTCGCTGCCGGTGGCCGGGAGCGACCAGGAGGACTTCGGCTCGACGCCCTTGACCAGGATCTGGTCGATCCGGGCCATCGGGAACTTCGCGGGCCAGCTGAACCCGAAGCCGTCGCCCGCCGCGCCCTGGGTGGAGCGCAGCTGCGAGGTGACCGCCTTGAGGGCGCGGTCGTTCATCGTGCCGTTGAGGTCGCCGAGCAGGGCCACCCGGGCGAGCGGTTCGTGGGAGATGGCCTTGCCGAGGGCGTCGGCGCTCTGGTCGCGCTGGTTGGCGGTGAAGCCGGCGTGCAGCTTGACCCGTACGGACGGCAGGTGCGCCACGTAGACCGCGAGGGGGCCCTCGGGCGTCGCGACGGTGGTCCGCATCGCGCGGACCCAGCCCATCTTCAGGTCCACCGGCCGGGTGTCGCTCAGCGGGTACTTGCTCCAGAGCCCCACGGTGCCCTGCACGGAGTGGTACCGGAAGCGGCCGGCGAGCGCCTTCTCGTACGCCGCCACCTTGCCGGCGGGCAGCTCCTGGAGGGCGACGACGTCCGCGCCGGAGCCCGCGACCTGGTCGGCGGTGGCGGCCGGGTCGGGGTTGTCGGCGTTGACGTTGTGCGTGGCGACCGTGAGGTCACCGCCGGCGCCCGACTTGTCGAAGAACAGGCCGCCGAACATGTTGAGCCAGACCACGACCGGCAGCACGAGCGCCACCAGGGCGGTCGCCGAGCGGCGCACCAGGCCCAGGACCAGCAGCAGCGGGATCAGCACGCCGCACCACGGCAGGAACGTCTCGGTGAGGCTGCCCAGGTTGCCGATGGTGTTGGGGATCTGGGCGTGGAAGGCCATCACGAGGGTCAGCAGGAGCGACCAGCAGGCCAGGACGATCCCGCGCCGCCAGACGCCGGGGTCCCGGAAGGTCCGGGCGAGTCTGTCGCGCAGGTCCCGGAAGCGGGAGCCGGTGCGCTGCGGTCCTACGCCGTTCCCGGTGTCCGCCCTGTACGCCTGCACCATCGCGCTGTCCTCACTGCCTTGCCGTACACATCGCCGCGCCCCCGACCCTAGGGGATGCGCGATGCCTTTCCTGCCGCCTGTGGCGGTCGTACTGCCACAAGGACGTGGGAGGCGGCTCCGGCAGTTCCGGAGGAGAGGCGGATCGCGGCGTCTGTGACGAAACGATCACATGGGTCCGCGCCGCGGCGCCAGGCCCTCCAGCGCCAGGGCGATGATGCGGTCGGCGAGGTCCTCGGGCAGCGGCGCGTCGGGCCGGTGGATGGTGCGTACGAGCATGGGGCCGAGGAACAGGTCGTCCATCAGCTCCACGTCCGTGTCGTCCCGCAGCTCGCCCGCCTCGACGGCGCGCCGGACGGCGGCGACCATGGCGAGGCGGCGGGGGGCGATCACGTTGCACTGGTACTCGTGCCACAGCTTGGGATGGCTCTTCATCTGCGCGAACACGTTGTGCAGCAGGGCGGAGGAGCGCTGGGCGAGGCCGCGTTTGCGCATGGATTCGAGCAGGAGGCGCAGGTCGCCCAGGCCGCCGGTGCCGGAGACCTCGGGTTCCGGGGGCTCGATGGCGCGGAGTACGTCGACGAAGAGCTCCTCCTTGCCCGCCCAGCGCCGGTAGATGGTGGCCTTGCCGACCCCGGCGGTGCGGGCGATGCGCTCGATGGAGAGCGCGGCCAGGGGTTCACCGGCCTCCAGCAGCTCCACGACGGCGTCCAGGATGGCCGCCTCGGCGGCGGCGCTGCGCGGCCGCCCCCGGCGCGGCTCGGAGTCGTCGCCGGGTTCCGGAGGGCCGGGAACCTCGCCGGACCGCTCGTCCGGTGCCTGATCCTGCACTGAGACCACCTTTCGCCGCCCCCGATTCTCGCCGACGCGGAAGAGGGGCGGCCCTTACGGGTGAACCGGGCCGCGCGACACGACCCGGTTCACCCGTAAGGTTCAGCCGGACGTCACCGTCCGGCGCCCGCCGGAGCGGGGCGCTCCTCCTCGCGTACGGACCGGGGCGCGGCGGGCTCGCGGCCCGGCAGCCACAGGGCGACGACGACCGTGCCGACGAGGGCGACGGCGGCCGAGCCGAGGGCCGTGACGTGCATGGCGCTCATGAAGGCGTCGTGCGCGGCGGTCACCAGCGGGGCGCCCCGGGGGCCCAGCTTCTCCGCGATGGCGAGGGTGGCCTCGACGGACTCCCCCGCCGCGTCCCGGGCCCCGGAGGGCAGCGCGCCGAGGTGGTCCTCGATGTCGCCCCGGTAGACGGTGGACAGCACCGAGCCGAGCACGGCGATCCCGAGCGCGCCGCCGACCTGGCGGAACGTGTTGTTGACGGCCGAGCCGGAGCCCGCCTTCTCGCGCGGCAGCGCCTGCATCACGGCGACGGTGACCGGCGGCATGACATGGGCCATGCCGGTGCCCTGGACGAAGAAGACGACGCACATCACCCAGACGGGCGTGTCGGCGTCGAAGAGGGCGAAGGCGGCCAGGCCGAGGGCGACGGCCAGCATGCCCGCCGTGCAGACGGCGCGGGCGCCGAAGCGGGCGACGACGATCCGGGCACGGGGCGCGAAGACCATCTGGGCCACGGCCAGCGGCAGGATCAGCAGCCCGGACTGGAGGGCGCTCCAGCCGCGGACGCTCTGCATGTAGAAGGCGGAGAAGAAGGTGACGCCCATCAGCGCGAAGAAGACCAGCGCGATCGAGGCGACGGCGGCGGAGAACGCGGGCTTCCGGAAGTACGAGATGTCTATGGCCGGGCTGGCGCTGCGCTTCTCGTGGAGGACGAAGACCACCAGGACGGCGAGGCCGCCGATGACCGGGAGGAGGACGGTGACGTCGGTGAAGTCGGCGAGCTCGCCGCCCCGGATGATGCCGTACACGAGCAGCACCAGGCCGATGATGGAGAGCACCACGCCGAGCGGGTCGAGCCGGCCGGGCCGCGGGTCCTTCGAGTCCGGCACCAGCAGGACCATAGCGACCAGGGCGATGATCACCACGGGGACGTTGACCAGGAAGATCGAGCCCCACCAGAAGTGTTCGAGGAGCAGGCCGCCGGTGATCGGGCCGATCGCGATGCCGAGGCCGACGCTGCCGGCCCAGATGCCGATCGCCTTGGGCTGCTCGTCGCGCTCGAAGACGTTCATCAGCACGGCGAGTGTGGCCGGCATGACGAAGGCGGCGCCGAAGCCCATCAAGGCGCGCCAGGTGATGAGCTGGCCGGGCGAGTCGGACAGGGCGGCGAGGGCCGAGCCGATGCCGAAGAGGGTGATGCCGAAGAGCAGGATCTTCTTGCGGCCGAGGCGGTCGCCCAGCAGACCGGCGGTGAAGAGCAGGCCGGCGAAGACGAGCGTGTAGGAGTTGATCGCCCACTCCAGCTCGCTCTGGGTGGCGCCGATGCCCGTGGGCGAAGGGGAGGCGATCGTCTTGACGGCGACGTTCAGGATCGAGTTGTCCAGCACCACGATGAGCAGGCTGAACATCAGGACCACGAGAATCGCCCAGCGGCGGCGGTGGACCGCCTCCGGTATGCGGGATACGGCGGGAGCGCCGGAGGCTGTGGACATGGCGAGCAGCTTAACCGGATTCCGATACGGGACCGTCTCGTATTGTAAATATTCCACCAAGGGCAGGCCCGCGGGCCCGGTCGCGCGGCCCACTTCCCGCGACCGGCTCCGGGATGCCACCATGGAAGCGGTCCGGGGACGCCGTCAGGGCGCCTCGAGATGACGAAGGAGCCACCTGCCATGTCGCTTCAGGCTGCGCAGAACCAGTCCGTCACCCCCGCGGGTGCCCCCTCCGACAGCAGCAAGGCGCTGTACGGGGGCAAGAGCAACCGCCGGGTCACCGTCCACGACATCGCCGCCGCCACCGCGCGCGGTGAGAAGTGGCCCATGCTCACCGCCTACGACGCGATGACCGCGTCCGTCTTCGACGAGGCCGGCATCCCGGTCATGCTCGTCGGCGACTCCATGGGCAACTGCCACCTCGGCTACGAGACCACCGTGCCCGTCACGATGGACGAGATCGCCATCCTGTCCGCCGCCGTCGTCCGGGGCACCAAGCGCGCCCTGATCGTCGCGGACCTCCCCTTCGGGGCGTACCAGGAGAGCCCGGTCCAGGCCCTGCGCAACGCCACCCGGCTCATCAAGGAGTCCGGTGTCGGCGCGGTCAAGCTGGAGGGCGGCGAGCGCAGCCACGAGCAGATCAAGCTGCTGGTCGACGCCGGCATCCCGGTCATGGCCCACATCGGCCTGACCCCGCAGTCCGTCAACGCGATGGGCTACCGGGTCCAGGGCCGGGGCGAGGAGGCCGCCCAGCAGATGCTGCGCGACGCCAAGGCCGTGCAGGACGCGGGCGCCTTCGCCGTCGTCCTGGAGCTCGTACCGGCCGAACTGGCCGCCGAGGTCACCCGCACCCTCCACATCCCGACCATCGGGATCGGCGCGGGGCCGGAGACCGACGCCCAGGTGCTGGTCTACACCGACATGGTCGGGCTGACCGGCGGCAAGGTGCCGCGCTTCACCAAGCAGTACGCCGACCTGCGGCAGATCCTCGGCGACGCCGCGAAGGCGTACGCGGAGGAGGTCGTCGGCGGCACGTTCCCGGCCCCGGAGCACACCTTCCACTGAGGCCGCAGGGGTACACCCCCGACGACCACCACCGGTAACGACGACAGCCCGCCGACTTCCCCCATCGGCGGGCTGTCGGCCGTTGTCGGCGGGGTCGAGCGGGCTGTCGGCCGGCTGTCGGCGGCCTGTCGGTGGCGGCTGGTCTGATAGTCGGCATGACGCGAATCGACAAGAACCCCCAGCGCGGCGGGAACGCCGTAGAGGTGCGGGGACTGGTCAAGCACTACGGCGAGACCAAGGCCCTGGACGGCGTGGACCTCGATGTGCGCGAGGGCACCGTCCTCGGCGTGCTCGGCCCCAACGGCGCCGGCAAGACCACCCTCGTACGCTGCCTCTCCACGCTGATCACGCCCGACGCCGGGACCGCGGTCGTCGCCGGCTTCGACGTGGTGAAGCAGCCCCGAGCGCTGCGCCGCACCATCGGCCTCACCGGCCAGTACGCCTCGGTCGACGAGAAGCTCTCCGGCTGGGAGAACCTCTACATGATCGGGCGGCTGCTCGACCTGCCCCGCGCGAAGGCGCGGGCCCGGGCCGACGAGCTGCTGGAGCGCTTCTCGCTCACGGACGCGGCGAAGAAGGCCGCGATGGAGTACTCCGGCGGGATGCGCCGCCGGCTCGACCTGGCCGCCTCCATGATCGGCAGCCCGGCCGTCCTCTACCTGGACGAGCCGACGACGGGGCTCGACCCCCGGACCCGTAACGAGGTCTGGGACGAGGTGCAGCGCATGGTCGCGGAGGGGGCGACCGTGCTCCTCACCACCCAGTACATGGAAGAGGCCGAACAGCTGGCCAACGAGCTGACCGTCATCGACAGGGGCCGCATCATCGCCCGCGGCGGAGTGGACGAGCTCAAGGCCAAGGTCGGCGGCCGCACCCTGCAGATCCGCCCCTCGGACCCGGCCGAGCTGGCCCCGATGGCGCAGGCGCTGCGGGAGACCGGTCTCGACGGTGTCGCCGGCGCACAGGCGGTCCCGGACGAGGGCCTGCTCTACGTACCGATCCTCAGCGACGAGCAGCTGACCGCCGTCATCGGACTGCTCGGCGCCCGGGGCTTCTCGCTGGCCCACGTCGCCACCGCGCTGCCCAGCCTGGACGAGGTGTTCCTCGCCATCACCGGCGACAAGGCCACCGTCACCGACACGACTCCCGAGGAGGTCGCGGCATGAGCACGACGACTCTGACGCCCACCCCCACCGACACGCCCGTCTCCGCGCCGGCCACGAAGCTCCACGACGAGGGCTCCATCGGACTGCGGAACAACCTGCGCCACATCGGGGCCCTGGTCCGGCGCAACCTGCTCCAGATCAAGAAGGATCCGGAGTCGATGTTCGACGCGCTGCTGATGCCCGTCATCTTCGTGCTGCTGTTCGTGTACGTCTTCGGCGGCTCGGTCGGCGGCAGCATGGGCGGCGGCCGGCAGGAGTACCTGAACTACCTGATCCCCGGCCTGATGGCGATGATGGGCATGAACATCGCCATGGCCGTCGGCAGCGGCGTCAACGACGACTTCCGCAAGGGGGTCATGGACCGCTTCCGCACGATGCCGATCGCGCGCTCCTCGGTGCTCATCGCCAAGATCGTGGTCGAGCTCGGCCGGATGATGGTCGCCACGCTCATCCTGCTGGGCATGGGCTTCGCCCTCGGCATGCAGCTCCACGGCTCGGTGCTCGGCCTGATCGGGGCGATCGGCCTGTCGGCCGCGTTCGGTGCCGCGATCATGTGGATCTTCATCCTGCTCGGCCTGGCCATGAAGACGGCCCAGGCGGTTCAGGGCATGGGGATGCTGGTCATGATGCCGCTCCAGTTCGGCTCCTCGATCTTCGCCCCGCCGACGACGATGCCCGGCTGGCTCCAGTCCTTCACCGACTACAACCCGCTGTCGAACCTGGCGGATGCCGCACGCGGGCTCATGATGGGCACCTCGCTCGGCCACTCGGTCTGGCTGACGCTCGGCTGGGCCGTGGTCATCACGGCGGTCGTGGCTCCGCTCGCGGTGTCCAGGTTCCGCAAGAAGTCCTGACCTCAGGCGTTCTGCTCGGGATCCGCGTCCACGAGGGCGGCGGCCTCCTCCAGGGAGAGGCCGCCGCCCTCGGCGTACGCGGCCTCGTAGGCGGCGTCCCCGAGCCGGCCCCGCACCAGCGCCTCGGCGCGGGCGAGGTTCTCGCGCTCCATCGCGTTCATGAAATGCCCCGTGGGCAGGTGCGCCCGTCCGGCGCCCAGCAGCCGCGCCGCGGTCCCGGCCCGCTCCTCGCCGCCGAGGCCGCCGAGCGCCCAGGCCAGGATGACCAGGTTGATCACCGCCATCTGCGGCGCGACCATCTGCGTCAGCGGGTCCCGTACGCCCTTCAGCGACCGGCGGCTCTTCTCCAGCGCGCGGGCGTACTCACCGTCCTGGTTGTCCAGCCAGGCCAGGCCGCCGAGGACGAAGCCCTCGAAGACCGCCATGGTCTCGGACGCGAACTCCTCCTGGAGGCGCGCGAACTGCTCGCGCGCCTCGTCGGTCCGGCCGCACCGGCCCAGCCACATCGCGAGGAACAGCCGCGCCGCGGGCCTCGCCTCGTGCCCGGTCTGGCGCTCGTCGGCCAGCACCTCGCGCATCATCGCCTCGCCCTCGTCGCCCCGGCCGAGCTCGGTGAGCACGGAGGCGTGGCGGACGCGGAGCACGGAGACCTGGGCCAGGGCGCCCAGCTTCTCGGCCGAGCGGATGGCGGCCTGGAAGTCCTCGGCCGCTTGCGCGTACTCCCCCTGCTTCTCGTTGGCCTCGCCGCGCGAGGAGATCGCCTCGGCGATGCCCCAGTCGTCGCCGAGCCTGCTGAAGATCGCCAGGCTCTCGTCGGCGTCCCGGTGGGCCTCGCCGGCCCAGTCGGGGCGGTTGGCCAGCACGTTGGCCCGCATCTGGAGGGCCGCGGCCAGCTCCCACTCGTAACCGAACTCCCGCGCGCCGCGCACCGTTTCGTCCAGCAGGTGGCGCAGATCCGAGACGCCGCCGGTGAGCATCACGGCGTAGAACCAGAGCGAGGCGGGGCTGCGGCAGGTCTGCGGCTGGCCGGCCCGGTAGGTGGCGACGACGGCACGCAGCCTGGCCATGCTGGCCTCGTTCGTCCACTCGTCCATCGCGTGGTCCATGCTGACCAGCTGGATCAGGGTCACCTGCCGCCGGGCCTCCTCAAGCAGCTCCTGCCGCATGGGCGGGGGCGCGTCGGTGCAGCGGTCGTGGAGGGACGGCGCGGGCCGTACGGGCTCCGCGAACGGGTCGGGGCCGAGGGACGCCGCCGCGTCGGCCCAGTGCAGGGCGTCGCCGCGCAGATTGCGGATCTGCCAGTACCAGGACAGGGACAGCACCATGCACAGCGCCTCCTGCTCGTCGCGGGCGGCGACGGCGTGGCGCAGCGCGATGCGCAGGTTCTCGTACTCGCGCTGCAGGAGCCTGATCGCGGCGAGCTGTCCGGAGCCGCGCAGCAACGGATCGGTCGTACGGGCCAGTTCGCGGTAGAACACGAGGTGCCGGCGTTCCACGGCGTCCCGCTCGCCCGACTCCTCCAGGCGCTCCGCCGCGTACTCGCCGACGGTCTCCAGGAGCCGGTAGCGCATCCGGCCGTCGTCCGCCGGGGCGGCGACCACGAGCGACTTGTCCACGAGCGAGCCGAGGAGGAGGGCCACCTCGCCGGACCCACCGGGCGTGTCGGCGCAGACGGCCTCGGCGGCCTCCAGGGTGCAGCCGCCGGCGAAGACGGAGAGGCGGCGCAGGGTGACCCGCTCCGCGTCGTCCAGCAGCTCCCAGGACCAGTCCACGACCGCCCGCAGGGTCTGCTGGCGGGGCAGCACGGTCCGGCTGCCGCTGGTCAGCAGGCGGAAGCGGTCGTCGAGCCGGTCCGCGATCTGCTGCGGCGTGAGCATCCGCAGCCGGGCCGCGGCGAGCTCGATGGCGAGCGGGAGGCCGTCCAGGCGGCGGCAGATCTCGGCGGCGGCCGCCGCCGTCGCCTCGTCCGCGTCCACCCGGAAGCCGGGGCGGGCGGCGGCGCCGCGCTCGGCGAGCAGGCGCAGCGCGGTCGGGTCCGGCAGCGGGTCCACGGGCCGGACCGACTCACCCGGCACGCCGAGGGGTTCCCGGCTGGTCGCGAGGACGGTGAGCCGGGGGCAGCGGGCCAGCAGATGGTCGGCGAGGGCTGCGGCGGCACCGATGACGTGCTCGCAGTTGTCGAGGAGGAGCAGCATGCGGCGGCGCGAGCAGTACTCGGTGAGCCGGGCCAGCGACTCACCGGCCGCGCGCTCGTCACCGGAGGCCCGCTCGGCGGCCCGGAGCTCCCCGGACCCGGCCCCGCTCAGCACGGTCTCCCGGGCCCCGAGCGCGGCGAGCACCGCCTCCGGCACGGCCTCCGGGTCGTCCACGGGTGCCAGCTCGGCGAGCCAGACGCCGTCCGGCCAGGTGCCGGCGTCGACGGTGTCCGCGACCTCCTGCGAGAGCCGCGTCTTGCCGGCGCCGCCGGGCCCGAGCAGGGTGACCAGCCTTCCCCGGGAGAGGTCGCCGCGCAGGGCCTCCATCTCGCGCTCCCGGCCGACGAAGCTGGTGAGCCGGGCTCGGAGGTTGCCCAGGGGGACGGACTCCTTCACGGGGGCCGGAGGCTCCTGCCGAAGCAGCTCCCCGTACAGAGTGGTCAGCTCGGGCCCCGGGTCGGTGCCCAGACGGTCCGCCATGAGGGTGCGGACCTCGTCGTACGCGGCCAGGGCCTGCGCGGTGCGCCCGGCGTCGCGCAGGGCGCGCAGGCGGAGCGCCTGGAGGGGTTCGTCCAGGGGGTGCTCGCCGCAGAGCGCGGTCAGCTCGGGCAGCACCTCGGCGGCCCGGCCGAGCTTCAGCTCCGCGGCGAGCCGGTCCCTGCGGGCGTCGAGCCGGCGGGCCGTCCAGCGCGCGGCGGCG
>NZ_JAAGNI010000534.1 GCF_010550605.1 Streptomyces sp. SID9727 | reverse complement strand
GGAGACCGCCCCGGCCCGCGTGGTGGCCGGCCGCGGTGCTGGCGCAGGTCGCGATGACGCTGTTGCAGGTGTTCGGCGGCCTGTGGCTGGCCGGCCAGATCATCGGGGTGCTCGAGCCGGGACTGCTGACGCCCGCCCTGGTGATGCTCGCGGGCATCGTCGGCGGCCCGCTCGTCGAGTGGTCGTGCGCGGCGGCGGCCCGGGGGCCCGCCCGGAGGTACGGGCAGGAGGCCGAACGGCGGCTGCGCGAGGCTGCGGCGGCCTGCGGACGGGCCCGGGTGCTCGACCCGGTCGCCGCCGAGCTGATGCGCTACCGCGAAGTGCGGGAACGCTACGTGGCGGTGACGGAGTTTTCCACAACGGGCCGCTAGTCCACAGCTCCCAGCGGAAATCCCGCCTCCCCTCCAGCATGGAACCGGTGACCGCGCGCACGGCGCGGCCACGGGATCCGGGCGAAGGGGAGGCGGAGTCATGAACGAGACCCTGGTGACGCTGGTGGGCAACGCGGCGACGGCGGTGGAGTTCCGGGAGACGGCGAGCGGCGGGATGGCCCGCTTCAGGTTCGCGGTGACGCCCCGGCGGTGGGACCGGGCGAAGGAGGTCTGGGCCGACGGGCACACGAGCTTCTACACCGTGTGGGCGTGGCGCGCACTGGCCGCGAACCTGACGGGCTCGGTCGCGGTGGGGGAGCCGCTGGTGGTGCACGGCAGGCTGAAGGTGCGCGAGGAGGAGTTGGAGGGGCAGCGCCGGACCTACGTGGACATCGAGGCGGTGGCGGTGGGCCACGACCTGACCCGGGGCACGGCCGCGTTCCGCCGGGTGGTCAGGGGCGAGCCGGGGCTGACGTCGAGGTACGGTCCGGCGCCGGTCGCGGCGGGGCCGGATCCGTGGGCGGTGCGGGAGGCGCCGGAGGAGGCGGCCGGGGCCGGCGGGGCGGAGGAGGCGGGCGAGGG
>NZ_JAAGNI010000520.1 GCF_010550605.1 Streptomyces sp. SID9727 | reverse complement strand
CGCCGCCGACGGCCGGTTCTGCGGGCGCGACCCCGGGGCCGGGCCGGCCGCCCGACGGGTCTGCTGCTCGGTGTACGGGCCGTCCAGCCGGCCGGTCGGGCGGTCCGCCTCCTGAGAACGCTGGACGGGCGGCCGGCTCTCGTGCAGCCCCTGCGCCTCGCGCGCCGCGATCTCCTTGAGCCGCATCGACAGCTGGAGCGTGCTCGGACGCTCCTCGGGGTCCTTCGCCAGGCAGGCGCTCACCAGCGGCGCCAGCGCGTCGTGCACATCGAAGAGCTGGGGCTCCTCGTGCACCACGCGGTAGAGCATCACCTCGGAACTGCCGTGCCCGAAGGGGGAGTCGGCCATCGCCGCGTACGCCAGCGTCGCCCCGAGCGAGAACACGTCCGTCGCCGGTGTCACCGCCGCGCCGCGCACCTGCTCCGGCGCGAGGAAGCCGGGTGAGCCCACCGCCGTACCGACGTGGGTCAGCGTGGACGCGCCCGTCGCCCAGGCGATCCCGAAGTCGATGATCCGGGGGCCCTTGGGGGAGAGGAGGATGTTCGACGGCTTCAGGTCCCGGTGGACCACCCCGGCCTCGTGCACCGCGACCAGACCCTCGGAGAGCGCCGCCCCGATCGAGGCGACCTCGGCCGCCGACAGCGGGCCCTCCTCGGCCACCTTGTCGTGCAGCGAGGGCCCCGGCACGTACTGCGTGGCGAACCAGGGGCGCTCCGCCTCCAGGTCGGCGGCGACCAGCCGGGCCGTGCAGCCGCCCCGGATGCGCCGGGCGGCGGACACCTCGCGCGCGAACCGCGACCGGAACTCCTGATCCTCCGCCAGGTCCGGCCGGATCACCTTGAGCGCCACGCGCTGGCCCCGCCGGTCCGAACCCAGGTAGACGACACCCATCCCGCCGGCTCCGAGCCGCCGGTGCAGCCTGAACGAGCCGACGACACGCGGGTCCTCGCGCCGGAGCCGCATCATCGCCATGTCTGCCCATCCCCGCTGCCTGGTACGCCTGACGAGGCACAGCTTACGTACCCGCCGCCCGGGGTGCTCAGAGGCCGCGCCCTCGCGGGGCATTCGATTGTCAGTGCCGGATGGGAGACTTGAGGAGTGGTCAGGGAGCCGCGGATCCAGGCCCCCCGGCCCGTGCGAGATCTCAAAGGTTCGTCGCAGAAGGGGGATTGGGTCAGTGAAGGGCGATCGAGTCGAGATAGTGGTGGACGCCGGGGACAGCACCCGGACCTACGAGGTGGTGGCCTCCCGGGCCGGCCGCCGGGTGGAGACCGCGGTCCGCCGGGGCGTGGTCGAAGTGAGTGAAGTCACCCGGAACGGGTCCGTGGTGCGCACGGCCCGCTTCATGGCGACCAGGGTCCTCGCCCTGGTCGAACAGCCGGTGCCCAGGGAGGACGCCTCCGAGCACCCCCTCCGGGAAGACCCCAACCCCGCGTAGCCCGGTCTCCACCCAGGGGAGTACGCCGAGCGGGCACGGCTCATCCTCCGGGAGGCCCGGGATTCGGTACGCGGGCATGACGCCGCCCGCCCCCCGAATCCCTAATGTTGAGTCCAAGCGGCGGGCGTCGTACTCGTCCCCCGAGGTCAAACGCCCGCCGCTCCACATCAGGTCAGGAGAGGAATCATGGCTGACACGGCAGCACGGACGGTGGTCCGCACGCGGTCACGCGGCTCGTACGCCGCGTCCGGCCGTCGCCACCCGTTGGTGGCGACCGCCATGGTCCTTCCCCTGGCGGCCCTGCTCGCCGTCGTCTTCGGCGGCTGGGACGCAGTGGTCACACAGGCGTCGTCCGTGGGCGTGATGCTGGGGCGCTGAGCGGCGCCCCGGGTCCGGAAGAGCGGTCCGGACCGGGACATCCGGCCAACAACCCCGTGGGGACGGGGGTGCGGCGGACGGCAGCGTTTGTCCGGTCAGCTGGGGAGCTGGCCGGACATCGCGCTTTCCGGGGCCGGACACGGCCCTGCCGTCACCCCGTCCGCGTACGCTCTGCCGGGGCGTGACCGCCACAGCCCGTCCGTAGCACCGGGGGAGACCCGTGACCGCCGCACTCGTCCGCGCGCTGGGGGACCTCGCCCACCGTGCGGCCCACCCGGCAGGCTGCGGGCGCCGCCCCTGCCCGCCCCCCGCCGTGCTCGCCGAACGCGACGACGGGATCGTCGTCCGCAGCGGCCCCCTCGTCGCCAAGGCCCACGCCGCCGACACGGATACGGCCGCTCTGGCCGCCCGGCTGCGGCTGGCGACCGGCCCCGGGCTGGACGGCATCCTGCTGGCGCCCCTGCCCGTAGCCCCCGGCGCCCACCTCACCGAG
>NZ_JAAGNI010000507.1 GCF_010550605.1 Streptomyces sp. SID9727 | reverse complement strand
GCGGTGGCGTCGGCCGCCCTCCCGGTGCTGGCGTGGATCGCCCCGCACGCCCTGGACCTGCGCGCGGCGGCCCTGCTGCTCGTCGCGGCGGCGCTCCCCTCCGTGCTGGGCGGCGACGACCGGACGGGCTTCACCCGCACCGCGCGGACCGCCTTCGGGCTGCTGTGGATACCGGTGGCGCTGACCGGCCTGGTGACGCTCGGGGACACGGCGGTCGCGGTGGGCCTGGCGGTGGCGCTCGGC
>NZ_JAAGNI010000482.1 GCF_010550605.1 Streptomyces sp. SID9727 | reverse complement strand
CGGCGGCCGGGGGGCGTGCGCGAGGGCGCGCGCCGCCTTGAGCGCGCCCCGTGCGCCGCGTGCGCCCGGTACGCGGGGGGTCTCGCCGGTCCGGTGGCGGCGGCCCTCGCTGTGCACGAGGACCCCGGGATCGAAGGCGCGCAGGACGAGGCCGTCGAGCCCCGGCGTGGTGCGGAGCTCCGGATACGCGGTGTTGAGCAGCGGGCCGACGCGGTCGAGGCGGAACCCGTCCACCTCGTCGGTGGCCATCCGGCCGCCGACGCCGGGGCCGGCCTCCAGGACGCTGACACTGACCCCGGCGCTGGTCAGTAGGTGGGCCGCCGACAGGCCGGCGATTCCGGCTCCGATGATGACGACGTCCGCGTGGTGTGCCGTGCTGAGCACGTACCCTCCCCGGTTCGACGCGAGTGGTGGGGGGCTCATGCCCTCAACCGCCCACCGGAATGCCTGAGTTCGTCAGGAGGCTAGGAGAGTGGCCCGATCGTGCGCAGTCGCGCGCGGACCGGTGCACCGATGCACGGGGTCGCACGCCCGTCCGAAAACCGGGCCGTCCGGACAGCCCGTCAGCGCAGGGCGGCGCGGATGGCGGCGTCGACGGAGGGGAAGGCGAACGAGAAGCCGGAGCCCAGCAGCCGCGTGGGCAGCACCCGCTGACTGCCCAGCACATCCCCGGCGAACTCGCCCAGTGCGAGCCGCAGGGCCGGCGCGGGCGCCGTGAAGAGGGTCGGGCGCCGCAGCACCCGGCCCATGGCGGCGGTCACCTCGGCGTTGGTGACGGGCGTCGGGGCGGTCAGGTTCACCGCGCCGGACAGCTCCGGGGTGTCCAGGACGTGCCGCAGCGCCGCGATGTGGTCGTGCAGCGCGATGAAGCTCCAGTACTGCCGCCCGTCGCCCATCCGGCCGCCCAGGCCCGCCCGGAACAGCGGGAAGAGCCGCCCCCAGGCGCCGCCCTCCCGGGCGACCACCAGGCCGGTGCGGGCGTGCACCGTGCGCACCCCCGCCTCCTCGGCCGCCGCCGTGGCCTCCTCCCACTCCACGCAGACCGAGGGCAGGAACCCGTCCCCGGGCGGCGCCTCCTCGTCGACCGGGCGGTCGCCGGTGTCGCCGTAGAAGCCGATCGCGGAGCCGGACAGCAGCACGGCGGGAGGGGTGTCGAGCGAGGCGACGGCGTCCGCGATCGCGGCGGTGCCCAGCACCCGGCTGTCCCGGATCTCCTTCTTGTACGCCTCGGTCCACCGGTGGTCGCCGACCCCCGCCCCGGCGAGGTGGACGACCGCGTCGCAGCCGACGAGCCCGGCCACGTCCACGTACCCCCGCTTCGGGTCCCACTCCACCTCGTCACCGTCCCGGGCCGGGTGGCGCACCAGGCGGACCACCTCGTGCCCGTCGGCCCGCAGCGAGCGCACCAGCGCCGCTCCGATGAGTCCGGTCGATCCGCTGACGGCGATACGGGAGTGCGGCATGGCGTCCATCCTGCCCCACCGGAGCCGCCGTACACGGCCGTGGCACAGTGGCGGCCATGACCGATTCCGCCGCATCCGCCGAACCTCTCGTCCGCCGCGCCGTTCTCACGGACGAGCCCGCGCTCGGCGCGCTGGACCGCGCCACCTGGTCGACGCTGCACGCGGTGCAGCCGCGCCCGCAGCCGCCGTACGCGCCGTTCTTCGACGAGCGGCACACGCCCCGGGACATCCTGGTGGCGGAGGCGGTCAACGAGGCGGGGGAGCGGGTGCCGGCCGGTTACATACGCGTCGTGTCGCCGAGCGCGCTCGCCTGCCACACGCACGTCCGGCAGATCCAGGGCCTCGCCGTGGCCCACTGGGCGCGCGGCCGGGGCGTCGGGCGCGCCCTGGTCCGCGCGGCCTGCGTGGCGGCACGCGGCGAGGGGGCGAACCGGATCACCCTGCGGGTCCTCGGCCACAACGCGCCCGCCCGCGCGCTGTACGAAGCGGAGGGTTTCGCCGTCGAGGGCGTGCTGCGGGGTGAGTTCTTCCTGGACGGGCGGTACGTGGACGACGTGATGATGGGCCGCCCGCTCGCCCCGTGAGGGGTGCGCTCAGGTGCCGAACGGCTCGCCCCGTGACGGGCGCGCTCAGCCGCCGAACCGCTCCCAGAGGGCGGGCAGCCGGGCCGCCAGGGCCGCGTCGTCGTCCGGGTCGAGCGGGGTGCCCTCCGGCTCGTCGGGCTGCGGCGGGAGGCCGAGGCCGGGCGCGACGACGCCGGTGAGCTGTTCGTACGCCTCGTCGGCCGCGTACCCCAGCTCCTCGCCGTCGCCGTCCAGCTCCTCGTCGAAGGAGTCGAGCAGCTCGGCCAGGGCGTCCGGGTCGTGCACGGCACCCTCGAAGACCTCCCGGCCCCGGCCGATCAGCCAGCAGCGGAAGGAGTCGAAGGCGTCGTCGTCCGCACCGCCGAGCAGGACGGCGGCGGCTCCCCACAGGTCCCAGCGGTAGGCGCGGTTGAAGCGGGCCTCGAAGTGCCGGGCGAAGTCCAGCACCGCTTCGGGGTCCAGCAGCACCAGCTTGTCGATCAGCAGGTCGGCGTGGTCCTCGGGGTCGCCGTCGGCGGCCTCGCGCGTGCTGTCGATCAGCTCCCAGAACTCGGTCTCGTCCATCACGGGTCCAGCATCTGCCCTCAGGGCGGCCGACGCACGCCCAGACGTCGATACGGAGCGGTCAGGGCGTGCCCCCGTAGAGCGCGTGCAGCCGGGCGGCTGCGGTCGCGAACCTCTCCCGCAGCCCGGCCGGGGCCAGGACCTCCAACTCCGGTCCGAGGCCCAGCAGCTGGCCGTAGGCGACGTCCAGGGACTCCACCGGCAGGGTGACCGTGACCCGGCCGTCGTCACCGGGCGGCCCGGCCGCCTCCAGCGCCTCCGTGGCGGCGGCCCGGTCCACGAGGTGCGGCAGCCGGTGCGCGGCCGTCTCCGAGAGCCGCAGCGTCACCTCCGTACGCAGCAGGGAGCGGGCGAACGCGGCGGACCGCTCTTCCCAGAAGCCGGGCAGGTCGAAACCCTCGTCCCGGACGAAAGGGGTGTCCGAAACGGTGGCGGCGGTGAACCGGTCGATGCGGTACACCCGCGTGTCGTCGCCCGCGCGGGCGCAGAGGTACCAGACGCCCGCCTTCAGGACGAGCCCGTACGGGGCGAGCTCCCGCTCGGCGTCGGTGTCCCGGCCGGCCCCCCGGTACCGGGCGAGGAGCAGCCGGTCGCGCCACACCGCCTCGGCCACGGCGGGCAGCAGCTCCGGCGTGGCCGGCTCCCGGTACCAGCCGGGCGCGTCCAGGTGGAAGCGCCGCCCCGCCCCCGCCGGGGCGTCCCGCAGCGCGGGCGTCAGGGCCGCCGACACCTTCAGCCGGGCGGCCGACGCGGCGTCCGCGAGCCCCATCTCGCGCAGCGCGGAGGGCAGCCCGGACAGGAACAGTGCCTCCGCCTCGTCGCGGGCGAGACCGGTCAGCCCGGTGCGGTACCCGCCGACGAGCCGGTAGCCGCCGGCCCGGCCGCGTTCCGCGTACACCGGGACACCGGCCTCGGAGAGGGCCTGCGCGTCCCGGGTCACGGTCCGCTCGGACACCTCCAGCTCCCGGGACAGCTCGGCGGCGGTCATGCCGGGGCGGGCCTGGAGGACCAGCACCATTCGGATCAGCCGGGCAGCACGCATGCGGCCATTGTGGCCGGAGAACAGGCCCGTCCGGCGCGTGAGGACAAGACCTCACGCGCCGGACGGGCCCCATGGGACGGTCAGAGACCGTACCGGTCCCGCGCCTCCTTGACGGCGGTCGCCGGCACCTCGCCGCGACGGGCCAGCTGGGCCAGCGTGGCGACCACGACGGACTGGGCGTCGACGCCGAAGTGGCGGCGGGCCGCGTCCCGCGTGTCGGAGAGGCCGAAGCCGTCCGTGCCGAGCGAGGTCCAGTCCTGCTCGACCCACTGGCTGATCTGGTCCGGGACCCCGCGCATCCAGTCGCTGACCGCGACGACCGGGCCCGGAGCGCCCTCCAGCACCTGCGTCACGTACGGCACCCGCTGCTCACCGCGGAGCAGGGCCTCGTCGCACTCCAGCGCCTCGCGGCGCAGCTCGCCCCAGGAGGTCGCGGACCAGACGTCGGCCGTGACCCCCCAGTCGGCGGCGAGCAGCTCCTGGGCCTCCAGGGCCCAGTGGATCGCCGTGCCGGAGGCCAGCAGCTGGGCGCGCGGCGCGTCCGCCGTGGCGGGCGTGCCCTCCTTGAAGCGGTACAGGCCCTTGACGATGCCCTCCTCGACGCCTTCCGGCATCGCGGGCTGCGGCTTCGGCTCGTTGTAGACCGTCAGGTAGTAGAAGACGTCCTCGGCGTCGGGGCCGTACATCCGCCGCAGGCCGTCCTTGACGATCACCGCGATCTCGTACGCGAACGCGGGGTCGTAGTTGAGCGACGCCGGGTTCGTGGCGGCGATCAGGTGCGAGTGGCCGTCTGCGTGCTGGAGGCCCTCGCCCGTCAGGGTCGTACGGCCGGCGGTGGCACCGACGATGAAGCCCTTGCCGAGCTGGTCGGCGAGCTGCCAGAACTGGTCGCCGGTCCGCTGCCAGCCGAACATCGAGTAGAAGATGTAGAACGGGATCATCGTCTCGCCGTGCGTCGCGTACGACGTGGAGGCGGCGATGAAGTCGGCCATGGCGCCGGCCTCGGTGATCCCCTCGTTGAGGATCTGGCCGTCCTTGGCCTCCTTGTAGTACATCAGCTGGTCGCGGTCGACCGGCTCGTACGTCTGGCCCAGCGGCGAGTAGATGCCGGCCGAGGGGAACAGCGACTCCATGCCGAAGGTGCGGGCCTCGTCCGGGACGATCGGCACCCAGCGCTTGCCGGTCTGCTTGTCCCGCATCAGGTCCTTGACCAGGCGGACGAAGGCCATGGTGGTGGCCATCTCCTGCTTGCCGGAGCCCTTCTTGAGCGCGGCGAACGCGCGCTCCTCGGGCTGCGGAAGCGCCACCGCGTGCACCCGGCGGGCCGGGGCGGGGCCGCCGAGGGCGGCGCGGCGCTCCTGGAGGTAGCGGACCTCGGGGGAGTCGGCGCCCGGGTGGCCGTAGGGCACCAGGCCGTCGGCGAAGGCGCTGTCCGGGATCGGGAGGCCGAGCAGCTCGCGCATGCCCTTGAACTCGTCGATCGACAGCTTCTTCATCTGGTGGTTGGCGTTCTTGGACTCGAAGCCCTTGCCGAGCGTGTAGCCCTTCACCGTCTGGGCGAGGATCACGGTCGGCGCGCCCTTGTGCTCGACGGCCGCGCGGTAGGCCGCGTACACCTTGCGGGCCTCGTGGCCGCCGCGCGAGGTGTAGAAGCACTCGGCGATCTTCGCGTCGGTGAGCAGTTTCGCCAGCTCGGCGAGTGCGGGCTCGGCGCCGAAGAAGTGCTCGCGGATGTACGCGACGTCGCGGGTGGCGTACGTCTGGAACTGCGCGTCCGGGACCTCGCGGAGGCGGCGGACCAGCGCGCCCGTGGTGTCGAGCTGGAACAGCTCGTCCCAGGCGTTGCCCCAGAGCGTCTTGACGACGTTCCAGCCGGCGCCCCGGAAGGCGCCCTCCAGCTCCTGTACGACGCGGAAGTTGGCGCGGACCGGACCGTCGAGGCGCTGCAGGTTGCAGTTGATGACGAAGGTCAGGTTGTCGAGCTTCTCGCGGGCCGCGAGGGCGAGGGCGGCGGTCGACTCGGGCTCGTCCATCTCGCCGTCGCCCAGGAAGGCCCAGACGTGCGAGTTCGACGTGTCCTTGATGTTGCGGTTGGCCAGGTAGCGGTTGAAGCGCGCCTGGTAGATCGCCGAGAGCGGGCCGAGGCCCATGGAGACCGTGGGGAACTCCCACAGCCAGGGCAGCCGCCGCGGGTGCGGGTAGGACGGCAGGCCGTTGCCCCCCGCCTCCTGGCGGAAGTTGTCGAGCTGCTGCTCGCTGAGCCGGCCGTCGAGGAAGGCGCGGGCGTAGATGCCGGGGGAGGCGTGGCCCTGCACGTACAGCTGGTCGCCGGAGCCGTCCCCCTCCTTGCCGCGGAAGAAGTGGTTGAAGCCGGTCTCGTACAGCCAGGCCGCCGAGGCGAAGGTGGCGATGTGGCCGCCGACGCCGAAGCGCGCGCCACGGGTGACCATCGCGGCCGCGTTCCAGCGGTTCCACGCGGTGATCTTCGACTCCATCTCCAGGTCACCGGCGAAGTCGGGCTCCGCGGCGGTCGGGATGGAGTTGACGTAGTCGGTCTCCAGCAGCTTGGGCAGCGCGAGACCGGCGCCCTCGGCGTGCTGGAGCGAGCGCCGCATCAGGTACGCGGCACGGTGCGGGCCCGCGGCCTTGGTGACGGCATCCAGGGAGGCCGCCCATTCAGCGGTCTCCTCCGGGTCGCGGTCCGGGAGCTGGTCGAGCTCGCTCGGAAGCTTTCCTACGGGGTCGGTCATGATCGCCGCCTTCCGGTGAGGAGGGGGGTGGAGAAGTCCCTGACTGGCAGGACAGGGCGATGGGGCCGGTGGGCCCGCGAGGTGAACTGTAGATCCCCGATCGATGATCGATCAAAGGATGAAAGGCAAAACTTCTCGATATGAAGAAAGTGGCATGCGGTGCCATGAAATGGGGCACCGAGTGACGGGATTTACCCGTCTAAAACGGGCGCTGACCTGCACAGAAGAGCGGGGGGTGCGTCACGTGCGCGGTGCCTCAGGCGCGCGGCGCGCACCCCAGGACGTGGGCCTTGACCAGCGTCCCGATGTCCGGGTCCTTGCGCAGGAACGCGTCGATGAGGGCCTCGTGCTCCTCGGCGTACGACTTCTGGACCGTCCCCAGCCAGCGGATCGACAGGGCCGTGAACACCTCGATGCCCAGCCCCTCCCAGGTGTGCAGCAGCACCGCGTTCCCCGCCGCCCGCACCATCGCGCGGTGGAAGCCGACCGTGTGCCGGACCTGGGCCTCGCCGTCCGCCAGCCGGTCCGCCTCGTACAGCGCCGTCACGTGCGGCGCGAGCAGCGAGCAGTCCTCGCCGAGCCCGGGGGCCGCCAGCTCGGCCGCGATCTGTTCCAGGCCCGCCCGCACGGGGTAGCTCTCCTCCAGGTCCGCGGCGGTGAGGTTGCGGACCCGGACGCCCTTGTTGGGCGCCGACTCGATCAGCCGCAGCGTCTCCAGCTCCCGCAGCGCCTCGCGCACGGGCGTCTGGCTGACCTCCAGCTCGGTGGCGATGCGCCGCTCCACGATCCGCTCGCCCGGCTTCCAGCGCCCGCTGACGATCCCCTCCACGATGTGCTCGCGGATCTGTTCGCGCAGCGAGTGGACGACGGGCGGGGTCATGACGGGCTCCTTCGGACAGACCGGTACGCCTGCACCGGGCACGGTGGCCGGGGCGACCGGTGGTGTCTAGACAATACGGCGGCGCCCCCGCCCGGAAGGGTTCCGGACGGGGGCGCCGATCGTGAGGCTGGTTACAGGCCGAGCTCGACCTCGAACTCGCCGGCCTCCAGGATCGCCTTGACCGCGGTCAGGTAGCGGGCGGCGTCCGCGCCGTCCACCAGACGGTGGTCGTAGGAGAGCGACAGGTACGTCATGTCGCGGACGCCGATCACGGTGCCCTCCTCGGTCTCGATGACCGCGGGACGCTTCACGGTGGCGCCGATGCCCAGGATGGCTGCCTGGTTCGGCGGCACGATGACGGTGTCGAACAGCGCGCCGCGCGAGCCGGTGTTGCTGATGGTGAAGGTGGCACCGGACATGTCGTCCGGGGTCAGGCCGCCACCGCGGGCCTTGCCGGCCAGCTCGGCCGTCTTCTTCGAGATGCCGGCGATGTTGAGGTCGCCCGCGCCCTTGATGACCGGGGTCATCAGGCCCTTCTCGGCGTCCACGGCGATGCCGATGTTCTCCGAGTCGAAGTACGTGATGGTGCCTTCGTCCTCGTTGATCCGGGCGTTGATGACCGGGTGGGCCTTCAGCGCCTGGGCGGCGGCCTTCACGTAGAACGGCATCGGGGAGAGCTTGACGCCCTCACGGGCCGCGAAGCCGTCCTTCGCCTTGGCGCGCAGCTTCATCAGCTTGGTGACGTCGACCTCGACGACCGAGGTCAGCTGGGCCTGCGAGTGCAGCGCCTTCATCATGTTGTCGCCGATGACCTTGCGCATGCGGGTCATCTTGACCGTCTGACCGCGCAGCGGGCTGGCCTCCAGCTTCGGCGCCTTGGCGGCGGCCGGAGCGGCGGCGGCGGGCGCCGGGGCAGCGGCGGCGGCCTTGGCGGCCTCCGCGG
>NZ_JAAGNI010000465.1 GCF_010550605.1 Streptomyces sp. SID9727 | reverse complement strand
TGTGGGGCTTTCCGTGGCGCCGGTGGGGGACGGGGTGGGTGTGGGGCTTTCCGTGGCGCCGGTGGGGGACGGGGTGGGTGTGGGGCTTTCCGTGGCGCCGGTGGGGGACGGGGTGGGTGTGGGGCTTTCCGTGGCGCCGGTGGGGGACGGGGTGGGTGTGGGGCTTTCCGTGGCGCCGGTGGGGGACGGGGTGGGTGTGGGGCTTTCCGTGGCGCCGGTGGGGGACGGGGTGGGTGTGGGGCTTTCCGTGGCGCCGGTGGGGGACGGGGTGGGTGTGGGGCTTTCCGTGGCGCCGGTGGGGGACGGGGTGGGTGTGGGGCTTTCCGTGGCGCCGGTGGGGGACGGGGTGGGTGTGGGGCTTTCCGTGGCGCCGGTGGGGGACGGGGTGGGTGTGGGGCTTTCCGTGGCGCCGGTGGGGGACGGGGTGGGTGTGGGGCTTTCCGTGGCGCCGGTGGGGGACGGGGTGGGTGTGGGGCTTTCCGTGGCGCCGGTGGGGGACGGGGTGGGTGTGGGGCTTTCCGTGGCGCCGGTGGGGGACGGGGTGGGTGTGGGGCTTTCCGTGGCGCCGGTGGGGGACGGGGTGGGTGTGGGGCTTTCCGTGGCGCCGGTGGGGGACGGGGTGGGTGTGGGGCTTTCCGTGGCGCCGGTGGGGGACGGGGTGGGCGTGGGGCTTTCCGTGGAGTCCGTCGGGGACGGGGTCGGGGTGGGACTTTCCGTATGGCCCGTCGGGCTCGGGGACGGGGAGGGTCCCGTCCCCTCGCAGTCGATGTCGGTGGCGAACGGGAACTCGTGGATCTCACCCGCGTCCACCGAGGAGCCGTCGGCGTCGAGCGGCCCGGCCGTCAGCTCCCGGACGACGATCGAGCCCTCGATGTTGGAGGCGTCGAGGTCCGTGAGGTGGGCGCGGGGCGCGTAGACCGTGCCCTCCAGCGAGTCGCCGTCGGCGATCGTGATGTCGGTGGCGTCGGGGAAGTTCCACAGCATGTACGGGGCCTGGTCGCCCGAGACGCCCGCGAGGTTCGGGATGTGCCAGACGTAAGTGCCGTCCGTGCCGGTCGTGTCGACGTCGACCACGAACGGGGTGTTCGCGTCCGGCTGGTTGTCGAAGACGATCTCGGACAGGTTGTTCAGCTGCTCGCCGGTCAGCCGGAGCACGTTCGTCTCGCCCTCGGTGAGGGTGATGTGCGCGCTCGTCCCGGCGGGGAAGCCGGTCTGGTCGGGCAGCGGGGTGCCTGAGGCGTCGCGCAGGACGACGTTGGTCTCACAGGTGTCGATGGCGTCCGAGCGGTCGCGGAAGTCCGCGAAGAGGGCGTCGAGGTCCGGCAGGCCCGTGGTGTCGGTGACGGACTCGACCGGCTGGTGCACCGTCTGCTGCACGCGGGGCGTGGAGTCGTACCCGGACCCCTCGGCGACGATGTGCGTGTTCACCTCGGCGCCGTTGGAGTCCTCGTCCAGGACCGATGAGCCGGTCGGGTCGCCGACCTTCACGTAGCCGTCGTTGAGGACCTGGAGCACGCCCTGCGGCGAACTGGCCGCGTGATCGATTCTGCCGCCGACGAGCAGGGCGGTCGGGTGGTCGTCGCCGGGCGCGGTGAACGTGCCGGGGGTGTGCAGCGCGACGTTGTACCCCGGCCCGTAGGTGAGGTTCCCGCCGATGGCCACGGACCCCTCGGTCTCCGTGCTGCCCAGGACGGCGTCGTCCTGGACGAGCACCCCGAAGCCGTTGTCCCCGGCCAGCGGGTTGCCGGAGTAGTCGGCCGCGGCGGGGGCGGTGGCGGCGGTGGCGGCGGCCAGGCACAGGAGGCAGGCCGTCGCGGCGAAGGCAGCGGTGCGTTTCATGCCCGGGAACGTAAGCCCGCGAACTCGGAGGTCCTTGGGCGGCGAGGCCGTCGACCACCCGCACGCCCGCCGAAGTCCCCCCACTGGCGGCCATCCGGACCGCTACTTGAGCAGTCGCTCAAACTCCTCTACTGTCTGCACCGTCGCCGTTTGAGCGACTGCTCAAAATGCCCGGGGGTGGGGAATCGTGAGTGGCGGCCTGTACGTCGAGACCCGGATCAGGACCGACCTGGACCGCCTCTGGGAACGCAGCCAGGACCCGGCCCAGCACCAGCGCTGGGACCTGCGGTTCACGCGGATCGCGTACCTGCCGGGTGCGGAGGGGCAGCCGCGGCGCTTCACGTACGGAGTGCGGGTGCTGCCCGGGCTCCTCGTCTCCGGTACGGGGATCTCCGCCGGCGAGCGCCACCGCCCCGACGGGACGCGGACGTCGGCCCTCCGGTTCGCCTGCGCGCATCCGCTGTCGTTCCTGACGGAGGGCCGGGGCTACTGGCGTTACGTGCCCTGCCCGGAGGGCGGCCTCCGCTTCCTCACGGGGTACGACTACGAGCCGCGCTGGGGCCGTCCGGGCCGGCTCGCGGACCGCCTCCTCTTCCGGCCGCTGATGGGCTGGGCGACCGCCTGGTCGTTCGACCGGCTGCGGCTGTGGTGCGAGCGCGGGACCACCCCGGAGCGGGCGCTGTGGCGGGGGCTGGGGGAGGTGGCGGCCCGGCTGCTCCTCGTGGCAGCGGCGGCCTGGGCCGCGCTGCCGGCCGCCGTTCCGGTGCTCGT
>NZ_JAAGNI010000452.1 GCF_010550605.1 Streptomyces sp. SID9727 | reverse complement strand
CCGCGGTCGCGTCGCCGTCCGGGCCGGGCCGCCAGCCGGCGTCCAGCGCGCGGCGCGCGATGTTGGGCCCGCTGGCGATGCGCTCGACGCAGCCGCGCGCCCCGCACGGGCAGAGGTCGCCGTCGAGGTCCACGCTGATGTGCCCGATGTGGCCGGCGTTCCCGCTGGGGCCGGGGTGCAGGGCGCCGCCGAGGACGAGCCCGCCGCCCACACCGGTCGAGACCACCATGCACAACGCGTTGTCATGACCGCGGGCCGCGCCGAGCCAGTGTTCCGCCGCGGTGATCGCGACGCCGTCGCCGACCAGCGTGACCGGGAGGCCGCCTGTGGCGTCGGCGACCCGCTCGACCAGGGGGAAGCGCCGCCACCCGGGCACGTTGACCGGGCTGACCGTCCCCTCGGCGGCGTCCACCGGACCCGCGCTGCCGATGCCGACCGCCGTCGCGTCGCCCCAGCGCGGGGAGGCCGCCAGATCGGCCAGGACGCCGCCGGCTGCTTCCATGACGCGTTCGCCGCTCTCCCGGGCGGGCGTCGGCCGCTGCGCGCGCGCCACGAGCGTGCCGTACCGGTCCACCAACGCGCCGGCGATCTTGGTGCCCCCGATGTCCAGGGCGGCGACGAGGTCGGTTTGCATCGGTGTGGCTCCGGGGTGTGGACGGGACCTGCGGCTCAGTGCACAGTCTGCCCAGTCTCCATCCCCTTGACAACGTTGTCCAGGGCCTATGCTCGACGCCACACCCTCTGGGAGCCCCACGGCAGCCGCCGTGGCCCGCCGGAACCGCCCGACCGACGACAGGACAGCGCACCGTGGCCGAGACCGCCCGTCATCCCGAGCCCCGTTACGGCAACCGGCCGACCATGAAGGACGTGGCCGCCCGGGCCGGGGTGGGCCTGAAGACGGTCTCCCGCGTGGTCAACAGCGAGCCGGGGGTCACCCCGGACACCGAGCGCCGTGTGCAGGAGGCCATCGAGGCGCTGGGCTTCCGCCGCAACGACAGCGCGCGCGTGCTGCGCAAGGGCCGCACCGCCTCCATCGGCCTGGTCCTGGAGGACCTGGCCGACCCCTTCTACGGGCCGCTGAGCCGCGCGGTCGAGGAAGTGGCCCGCGCGCACGGAGCCCTGCTCATCAACGGATCCAGCGCCGAGGACCCGGAGCGCGAGCAGGAGCTGGTCCTCGCGCTGTGCGCGCGCCGGGTCGACGGGCTGATCGTGATCCCGGCCGCGGACGACCACCGTTATCTGGAACCGGAGATCAAGGCCGGGGTGGCGACGGTGTTCGTGGACCGCCCGGCCGGGCAGATCCAGGCGGACATGGTGCTCTCGGACAGCTTCGGCGGCGCCCGCGAGGGCGTCGCCCATCTGATCGCGCACGGCCACCGCCGTATCGGCTTCATCGGCGACCAGCCGCGCATCCACACCGCGACCGAGCGACTGCGCGGGTACCACGCGGCCATGGCGGAGGCCGGGATAACCGTCGAGGACTCCTGGGTCTCGCTGGGCTCCACGGACCCGGGCCGCGTCCGCGCCGCCGCCGAGGCGATGCTCGCGGGCCCGGAACCGGTGACGGCGCTCTTCTCCGGCAACAACCGGGTGACCGTGACGGTGGTCCGCGTCCTCGCTGACCGGGAGCGGCCGGTCGCCCTGGTCGGGTTCGACGACATCGAGCTGGCGGACCTGCTCGGCATCACCGTCATCTCCCAGGACGCGGCGGCGGCGGGCCGCACCGCCGCCGAGCACCTCTTCCGGCGCCTGGACGGGGCCGGTCACCCCCCGGCCCGCGTGGAGCTCCCGACGCGTCTGATCGCCCGCGGCTCGGGGGAGATCCCTCCCGCCTGAAGGAGGGCCCTCAGGGCGCGGTGACCGTCAGGGTGCCGCGCCGGGGCGAGGCGAAGGCGTCGAGGTCCGCGCGGGTCAGCCCGGTCAGCTCCGCGACCTCCTCGGTGTCCAGGGCGCCGCAGTCGATGCCGCGCAGCAGGTAGCCGCTGAGCGCCTTGGCGGTGGCCGGTTCGTCCATCACGTCGCCGCCGGCCTTGGAGACGTACGCGGCGAGCCGGGCGGCGGCCTGCTCCAGGCCCTCGCGGTAGAACGTGTAGACGGCCGCGTACCGGGTCGGCAGGTGCCCGGGGTGCATGTCCCAGCCCTGGTAGTAGGCGCGGGCCAGAGCGCGGCGGGTGAGGCCGTGGTGCAGCCGCCACGCCTCGTGGACCTGCGGGGTGGGGCCGACGGGCAGGACGTTGGTCGAGCCGTCGGAGACGCGTACGCCGGTCCCGGCGGCGGCGACCTGCATGACGGCCTTGGCGTGGTCGGCGGCCGGGTGGTCGCTCGCCTGGTAAGCGGCGCTGACGCCTACGCAGGCGCTGTAGTCGAAGGTGCCGTAGTGCAGCCCGGTGGCCCGCCCCTGGGCCGCGTCGATCATGCGGGCCACGGCCGCGGTGCCGTCGGCGGCCAGGATGGACTGGCTGGTCTCGATCTGGATCTCGAAGCCGAGGCGCCCGTCCGGCAGCCCGTGCGCCCGCTCGAAGGCTTCGAGGAGCTGGACGAAGGCGGTGACCTGTTCGGGATAGGTCACCTTCGGCAGGGTGAGGACGAGCCCGTCGGGGAGCCCGCCCGCCCGCATGAGGCCGGTGAGGAAGACGTCCGTGGTACGGATGCCCCGGTCCCGGACGGCAGCTTCCATGCACTTCATCCGGATGCCCATGTACGGGGCGGCGGTGCCGTCGGCGTACGCCTCCGAGACGAGCCGGGCCGCGCGGGAGGCCGCCTCGTCCTCCTCCGCGTCGGAGCGGGGCCCGTAGCCGTCCTCGAAGTCGATCCTCAGGTCCTCGACCGGCTCGCGCTCCAGCTTGGCGCGGACGCGGTCGTGAACCGGTCCGGCCAGCTCGTCCGGGATGCCGAGCACCTCGGCGAGTGCCGCCGCGTCCGGGGCGTGCTCGTCGAGCGCCTTCAGTGCCTCGTCGCCCCAGGTACGCAGGGTGCCTGCCGTGAAGGTGTCGCCCGGGACGTAGACGGTGTGCACGGGCTGGCGGGTGCCGGGGTCGCCCGGGTAGCGGCGGGCGAGTTCGGCGTCCACCGGCGCGAGGGACGCGCTGATCCCGTCGCTGACCGCACCGGCGAGGCTCGTCGCCACGTTCTCCTGCTGACCCATCGTCCGCACCCTCCACGCTCCGGCTGTTTCCGCTTCCCGGAAACAACAATCCGTATAGTGAAGTTATAAGGCGGTCGCATCGGAGTCAACGGTGACCGGATACGCCGCGGGGCCGCACGGTGCGTGCACCGTGCGGCCCCGGGCCCTTGCTCGTACGAACCGTCCGGCGATCAGCCCTTGCGGGTGTTGATCTCCTCGGTGAGCTGGGGGACGACGTCGAAGAGGTCGCCGACGACGCCGTAGTCGACGAGGTCGAAGATCGGGGCCTCGGCGTCCTTGTTGACCGCGACGATCGTCTTCGAGGTCTGCATGCCGGCCCGGTGCTGGATCGCGCCGGAGATGCCCGAGGCGATGTAGAGCTGCGGGGAGACGGACTTGCCGGTCTGGCCGACCTGGTTGGTGTGCGGGTACCAGCCGGCGTCCACGGCGGCACGCGAGGCGCCCACCGCGGCACCCAGCGAGTCGGCGAGGGCCTCGATGACCGCGAAGTTCTCCGCGCCGTTGACGCCGCGGCCACCGGAGACCACGATCGCGGCCTCCGTCAGCTCCGGACGGCCCGTCGACTCACGCGGCGTACGCGAGAGCACCTTGGTGCCGGTGGCCTGAGCCGAGAAGGAGACCGCGAGGGTCTCGACGGCACCGGCGGCCGCCGCCGGCTCGACCTGGGCGGAGTTCGGCTTGACCGTGATGACCGGAACGCCCTTGGAGACACGGGACTTGGTCGTGTACGAGGCGGCGAACGCGGACTGCGTGGCGACCGGGCCCTGGTCGCCGGCCTCCAGGTCGACGGCGTCGGTGATGATGCCGGAGCCGATCCGGACCGCGAGACGGGCCGCGATCTCCTTGGCCTCCGCGGAGGAGGACAGCAGCACGGCGGCCGGGGACACGGCGTCGAAAGCGGCCTGGAGGGCGTCCACCTTCGGTACGACCAGGTAGTCGGCG
>NZ_JAAGNI010000428.1 GCF_010550605.1 Streptomyces sp. SID9727 | reverse complement strand
GCCGGACGCGTCGAGGGCGGTCAGCGCGGGCGTCCCGGCGAACCGGTCGAGGGCCGTCCGGATGCGCCGTATCTTCCGCCGGGCGGCCACGCCCGCGCCCGCCCCGGAGCCGGGACCGGACGCGGCACCGGCCCCGGGGCCCTGCGGCAGACCCGCCCCCGTCTCGTCCGGGTGCGGGGCCAGCGCGAGCGTCATCGTCAGATAGCGGGCGGCCGGGCGCAGGCCGGTGCGGCGGGTGAAGCCGTCCAGGTCCTCACCGGTCAGCAGCGCGGCCATCAGCGCGTGCCGGCCGCCGTGCTCCTGGCTGTCCAGGATCTGCCGGGCCTCCAGATAGGCGCCGCTCACCGCGGAGGTCAGCTGCTGCTGGAGGACGAGGATGCGGTCCATGATCTCCAGCACGGCGGGCAGGTCCCCCGGCCCGGCGTCCCGCGCGGTCTCCTCCCAGCACATCGCGACGCCCACCTGGTAGGCGGTGAGGATGGCGTCCAGCGGCACGCCCTCCTCGGCACGCTGGGCGGCCGAGTCGCGCTGCTGGGCGAGTTCGCCGTCGGTGGCGGCCCTGCGGTGTTCGAGGACGTCCGCGAAGAGCCGCAGGTTGTGCTGGACGATGTCGGCGATGTCGCCCGCGATCTCCTCGTGCGGCAGCTCCGCGTAGACCGGGAGGTCACTGAGAAGACGGGCGACCACCCGGGTGGTCAACGCGGGGACGCGGGCCCGCAGCCGCACCGCCACGGGACGCCCGGAAATGACCAACGACCCCTGCCTGACGGCCCGTTCATTGTCACGCGTCACAAAAGCCCCCGGCGAAGTCTGCGTTACCCACCAGTTAAACGACGGCGTTCGAGTCTGCATGATGACCGACGACACCCGCCATGCCCCCACTCACAGCGCACCGGAGGTCGTCGTGAAATCGTCCTGGAACAAGGCGTTCTGTCGTACTGTCGGAGGAGCCGCCACCGCCGTCGCCCTGGCCTCCCTGGCCGTGGGCACCACCGCTTCCGGCGCCTGGGCGGCGAGCGCGGACGACCCCGTGCAGTACGTGGCGCTCGGCGACTCGATGGCCTCCGGGCCGCTCATCCCGGGCATCACGGGACCGCTGGCCTGCGGCCGTTCCACCCACAACTACGCGCACGAGCTCGCGGCGAGCATCGGCGCCTCGCTGCGCGACGTCACGTGCAGCGGGGCCCAGTCCAAGCACATGACGGAGAAGCAGTCCCTGTCGCTGCTCGACGTGCCGATGGGCTCGGCGGCGCCCCAGTTCGACGCGCTGCGCGCCGACACCGACCTGGTGACCCTCACCATCGGCGGCAACGACGCCGGTCTCGTCGGCATCGCGCAGGACTGCATGCAGCTCGACCCGACCGCGACCCCGTGCAGGGACAAGCTGGCCGAGGGCGGGGTCGACCAGGTGGCGCAGCGGATCGACGCCTTCGCGCCGCGCCTCGGAGCCGTACTGGACGGAATCCACCAGCGGTCGCCGCACGCCAGGGTCCTGGTGACGGGGTACGGGCTCTACATCAAGCCGGGCGGCTGCTGGCCGCTGCAGCCCGTGCTGCCGGTCGACGCCGACTTCCTCCAGGGCAGCGTGAACCGGATGAACGCGGTGATCGCCGAGCGGAGCGCCGCGCACGGCGCCGAGTACATCGACGTCGCCACCCCCAGCAAGGGCCACGACGCCTGCCAGGCACCGTCCGACAAGTGGGTCGAGGGATACGTGCCGACCGCTTCGGCCGCCCCGCTGCACCCGAACGCGCGGGGCGAGGCCGCCTACGCGCGCATCATCGGCGCCCACCTCCAGGGGAGCTGACCCGTGCGGCAGCGGACACTCGCCGGACTGCTCGCCGCGGCGCTCGGCGCCGCCGCGCTCCTCGCCCCGCCCGCCCACGCGGCCCCG
>NZ_JAAGNI010000041.1 GCF_010550605.1 Streptomyces sp. SID9727 | reverse complement strand
CCGTTCGCGGCCGGGGGGCGTACCGCGTGCCGCGCGCCGGCGGGCTCCGGTACGCGGCACGGGGTCGGTGAGCGCCCTGCCCGGGCCCTCGGGCGCCCAGGACGCCGCGCCGGAGGCCGGGGGCCCGGGCGGAGGCGACGCGTCCGGGCGGGGCGCCTGGGACCGGCGGATCGCGGGCGGGCTCGCCTTCCTGCGGCGGCGGGTCACCGGCGAGTACGACGTGGACGAGTTCGGGTACGACGAGGAGCTGACCGACCAGGTCCTGATGTCGCTGTTGCGGCCGGTGTACGAGAAGTACTTCCGGGTCGAGGTGAAGGGCATCGAGAACATCCCGTCCGAGGGCGGGGCGCTCATCGTGTCCAACCACTCCGGGACGCTGCCGCTGGACGGGCTGATGCTCCAGGTCGCGGTGCACGACCACCATCCGGCGGACCGGCATCTGCGGCTGCTCGCGGCGGACCTGGTCTTCATGCTGCCCGTGGTCAACGAGCTGGCCCGGAAGGCGGGGCACACGCTGGCGTGCGCGGAGGACGCGGAGCGGCTGCTGCGCAAGGGCGAGGTCGTCGGGGTGATGCCCGAGGGCTTCAAGGGGATCGGCAAGCCGTTCGGCGAGCGGTACAAGCTCCAGCGCTTCGGGCGGGGCGGCTTCGTGTCGACGGCGCTGAGGGCCGGGGTGCCGATCGTGCCGTGCTCGATCGTGGGCGCGGAGGAGATCTACCCGATGATCGGGAACGCGAAGACGCTGGCGCGGCTGCTGGGCTTCCCGTACTTCCCGATCACGCCGACGTTCCCCTGGCTGGGGCCGCTGGGTGCGGTGCCGCTGCCGACGAAGTGGACGATCCAGTTCGGCGAGCCGATCCCGACGGACGGCTATCCGCTGGAGGCGGCGGAGGACCCGATGCTGATGTTCAACCTGACGGACCAGGTTCGGGAGCAGATCCAGCACACGCTGTACAAGCTGCTGGTGCAGCGGCGGTCGGTCTTCTTCTGACCGCCGCCGCACCGTTCTGTCCGGGCCGGAGGATCAGCCCCGTTCGTCCTCGGCGTCGATGCCGAGACCGCCGATGAGCCCCGGGAGCAGCGGCGGGATGGTGATGTCCGGCGACGGCGTCGAGCTCGGCGCCTCCTTCGACGGGCCGGTCGCGTCCGGGGACGGCGGGTCGAGGAGGCCGTCCGTGCCGCCGCCGATCAGGCCGCCGGCCGGGCTGGAGCCCGCGTCCGAGGGGCGCGGCGATGAGCTGGAACCCGTACCGCTGTCCTCGTGGCGGGCGGAGGACGAGGGCGACGGGGTGCGCGTGTCGGTGGAGGGGCCCGCGCCGGTGCCGGCCGAGTCGGAGCGGCGGGCCTCGGGACCCTTCTCCGGGGCGCGCGGGAACAGCGACTGGAGCGGTGCGACCTCTTCGTCTATGGCGTCGAACACCGAGCTGACCTGGTTGCCCACGTCGGTCAGCTGGACGGGGAGGCGGTCGCGGAGGCCGGCCCAGGTGTCGCGGTGGGAGCGGGAGAAGGAGTCCAGGGTCTGGATCGGACCGAGGGCGCCGTCCCGTTCGTACGCGGCGTGGAGGAGGCGGTGGCCCTCGGTGGCGTCGTGCGACATGCCGTTGAGCGTGCGCCTGATCTCGCCGAGCTGTTCGTGGTCGAGGTGGCCCGAGCGGGCGCGCTCCATGAGCCGGCGGGCTTCGCCGAGGCGGGTGGACGCCTGGTCGAGGTAGATCTCGCCGCGGTCGGTGTCGTCGCGGGTGAGGCCGAGGTGGAGGTCCTCCATGCCGCGCTTCAGGCCGTAGAGCGAGTCACCGGGGAGGGCGTCGGAGCTGGCGGCGGCCACTCCGCCGAAGGCGCCGGCGGCCACCCCGACGGTGAGCCCGCCCGCAGCGAGGCCCTTGGACCAGCGGGATCTGGGGCGCAGTTTGCGGAGCGGGGAGGCGCGGTGGCTGCCCCTGCTCCGTTGTTCGGGCACCGTAGGGCCCGCGGACGCGCCCCCCTCGGCGAACATGGCTTCCATGGCGGCGACGAGCTGGGCTCGCTGCACCACTTTGACCTCGGGGTCCAACTCCGGCTTCGGCAGCTCACCGAGGCCGTTCGCCAGGGCCAACAGCGGTCCTTGGTCGGCCTGTTCGGCCGGGTCCTCGGGCTGTACGGCCGCCGCACCGCGGAGCGACTGCTCCTCCAGGGCCTGGGCGAAGGCGTTCGCCCGCCGGTGTGCCGAGACGTTTGCGATCACTGGCGGCACCTCCTCTCGTCATGACGGTCGACTCCCCTGGGGATCCGGAAGGTTGCACACCTTGAGCGCTTCCACACGAACGAGTGAGCGTCTGCGGACATGGTGTGACGACAGGGGGCCTGCAACCGGCACAACGAGTGGCGCGGCACTTGGGTTACGCACGAAAGATGATCGGACCAGTGCGTGGGGAACGCGACGCCGGGGCCGGTCCGGCGGGGGAGCCGTCAGCGGGCATCGTCCGGGAGGAGCCGGGCGAGGGTGCGGACGGCGCGGTACTGGAGGGTCTTGATCGCGCCCTCGTTCTTGCCCATGACGCGGGCGGTCTCGGCGACGGAGAGCCCTTGCAGGAAGCGCAGGGTCACGCACTCCTGCTGCTGGGGGTTGAGGCGGCGCACGGCCTGGAGGAGCGCGGCGTTGGAGAGGGATTCGAGGACGGAGTCCTCGGGGCTGCGGGCGACCTCGTTGGCGTCGAGCATTTCGCCGGTGGTCACTTCCAGCCGGAAACGACTGGATTTGAAGTGGTCGGCGACCAGGTTGCGCGCGATCGTGACCAGCCAGGCGCCGAAGTCGCGGCCCTGCCAGGTGAAGGTGGAGATGCGGCGCAGGGCGCGCAGGAAGGTCTCGCTGGTGAGGTCCTCCGCCGTCGCCCTGCTGCCCACGCGGTAGTAGATGTATCGGTAGACCGTGTCGCTGTACTGGTCGTAGAGGCGTCCGAAGGCGTCGGCCTCGCCGGCCTGGGCGCGCTCGACGAGCTCCATCATGCGCGCGCTGTCGCTGTCGGCGGCGGGCCGCCGCACGGGGGCGGCGGTCGCCGCCCCGCGGCTGCCGCGTCTTCCGACCGCCGCGGCGCGTTCGGCCAGGGCGTAGCAGGGGCCGGCAGGTACAGGGGCGGCGAATGCGGGTACGGCGTACGCGGTGGGGACGAAGCCGCGCATGCGTTCGGCTACTGATGCGCGCAGCGTAGCCAGGCCCGAGGCGTCAACCCCGACGTGTGGGTACACGGGACTCCCAGAGGCAGAGCTTCCATCACGAGCAGTGCGGAACCGTCACTCGACGTAGTGAGTGGCGGGTCCGGAATGCGTCTGAGGAGAATAACGCTTCGTACAGGCCGCGCTACGCCCAGTTGCACAAATCATCGATTGCGTCGCTTCTGGACCAACTTTTCGACGCAACAAGTCGCACATCGTGACCGCTTGTTGATCGATTCGCTTCGGAATCTGTCTGCGGGGGCGACGGGTTGTGGCCGGTGACAAGGGTGTGCCGTGTTGACGCACGCGGGCGCGGAGAGTCAGCGGCGGCGGCGGTGCAGGGCGACGGCCGCGGCCGTGCCGCCCGCGAGGGCGCCGACTCCGGCGGCGGCCGGGATGCCGACCTTGGCCGCCTTGCGGCCGGTGCGGTAGTCGCGCAGCCGCCAGTCGCGGGCGCGGGCGTGCTTGCGGAGCTTGGTGTCCGGGTTGATCGCGTACGGGTGGCCCACCAGCGACAGCATCGGGATGTCGTTGTGCGAGTCGCTGTACGCGGCGCAGCGCGCCAGGTCCAGGCCCTCCGCCGCCGCCAGGGCGCGGACCGCCTCGGCCTTCGCGGGCCCGTGCAGGGGTTCGCCGACCAGGCGTCCGGTGTACACCCCGTCGACCGATTCGGCGACCGTGCCGAGCGCCCCGGTCAGGCCGAGCCGGCGGGCGATGATCGTGGCGGTCTCCACCGGGGCCGCGGTGACCAGCCAGACCCGCTGGCCGGCGTCCAGGTGGGCCTGGGCCAGGGAGCGGGTGCCGGGCCAGATGCGGTCGGCCATGTACTCGTCGTAGATCTCCTCGCCGATCGACATCAGCTCGGAGACGCGGTGGCCCTTGACGATGGACAGCGCGCTGTCGCGGGCGTCCTGCATGTGCTCCGGGTCCTCGACTCCGGCCAGCCGGAACCACGCCTGCTGCCAGGCGAACCGGGTGAGCTCGCGGCGCTCGAAGAACTTCCGCTTGTAGAGGCCGCGGCCGAAGTGGAAGAGCGCGGCGCCCTGCATCACGGTGTTGTCGAGGTCGAAGAAGGCGGCGGCCCGTTCGTCGCCGACGACGGGGAACTCGGGCTCCTCCGGACCGGTCTCCGCGGCGGCGGACCCGGCTTCCAGCTTCCGCGCGGCCTCCGCCGCCGCCTCGCCGGCCAGCACACTGCGAGCCGTGGCGGAACGCCTGCGGGGGGTGAGCCATCCAAGAGCGGCCATGCGGTCGAGCATAGCCAGTCGGCCGGGTCGTTCCGGTTCCACCGTGGTGCCGTGGTGTGAACTCCTGGTGTCCGCGGGCTCCGGGACGGGGCCGAGAATGAGAGGCATGAGTGCCTTGCTGCGTCGTAGGAAGAAGAACCCCGCCGAGCGCGTGGTGACCCTGGTGGGGAAGCCCGGCTGCCACCTCTGTGACGACGCCCGGGCGGTGGTCCGGGCGGTCTGCGAGGAGACCGGCGCCTCCTGGGAGGAGAAGGACATCACCCGGGACGAGGAGCTGTACCGGGAGTACTGGGAGCAGATCCCGGTGGTGCTCGTGGATGACGAACAGCACACGTTCTGGCGGGTCGACCCGGCGAGACTGCGCAGCGCGCTGCTTTCCTGAGGGAAACCCGGTTACCATCGTGGGCGTTTTGAGTGGTCTCGGGGGCGTAGTCGTGAGGAGTGTGTACCGCTTTGCCCCCTTCGGGCCTGCAACGGGCTGATGCGATCCATGGTTCCTGGATCGCGCGACGAATGTGCGTGACCCCGGTCACTTTGACCGGACAAACCGGACACAATCTTTGTGCACGCGTTCACAAAGACATAGCCTGCATTCGACGGGGCGGTCTTGGGACATACGGCCGCCTAAAGCCCCGCTCATCCCGCAGGAGCACCGTGGCAACTGGCCGAAATCACCGACCGGCGACCCGTAGCCGAGGAATTCCCGAGGCCACCGTCGCCCGACTTCCGCTGTATCTCCGCGCGCTGACCGCGCTCTCCGAGCGCTCGGTCCCCACGGTCTCCTCCGAGGAGCTCGCCGCGGCGGCGGGGGTCAACTCCGCGAAGCTGCGCAAGGACTTCAGCTATCTCGGGTCGTACGGGACGCGCGGCGTCGGCTACGACGTCGAGTACCTCGTCTACCAGATCTCGCGCGAGCTCGGCCTCACCCAGGACTGGCCGGTCGCCATCATCGGCATCGGAAACCTCGGCGCCGCGCTCGCCAACTACGGCGGGTTCGCCTCGCGCGGCTTCCGCGTCGCCGCGCTCATCGACGCCGACCCGGCGATGGCCGGGACGCCCGTCGCGGGCATCCCCGTGCAGCACGCCGACGACCTCGACCGCATCATCAGCGAGAACGGCGTCTCCATCGGTGTGATCACCACTCCGCCCGGCGCCGCCCAGCAGGTGTGCGACCGGCTCGTCGCCGCCGGGGTCACCTCGATCCTGAACTTCGCGCCGACCGTCCTCTCCGTGCCCGAGGGCGTCGACGTGCGCAAGGTGGACCTGTCCATCGAGCTCCAGATCCTCGCCTTCCACGAGCAGCGCAAGGCCGGTGAGGAGGGCGTCGACACCGCGCCCGACCCGGCCGCGCCGCCCGTGCGCGCCACCACCACCGGCCGGAAGGGACCCGACGGGGACATGCCCGCCGTGATGCCGGCATGAGCCTGCTCCTCGTGGGTCTGAGCCACCGCAGCGCCCCCGTCTCCCTCCTGGAACGCGCCTCGCTGGCCGCCGACACCCAGGCCAAGCTGCTCCAGGACACCCTGGCGGCCGAGCCCGCCGCCGAGGCGACCGTCCTCGCCACCTGCAACCGCATCGAGCTGTACGCCGACGTGGACAAGTTCCACGCGGGCGTCGCCGAGCTGTCCACGCTCCTCGCCCAGCACAGCGGCGTCGGGCTCGACGAGCTGACTCCGTACCTCTACGTGCACTACGAGGACCGGGCCGTCCACCACCTGTTCTCGGTGGCCTGCGGGCTGGACTCGATGGTCGTCGGCGAGGGCCAGATCCTCGGCCAGATCAAGGACGCGCTCGCCCTCGGCCAGGAGCTGCACACCGCGGGGCGGCTGCTCAACGACCTCTTCCAGCAGGCCCTGCGGGTCGGCAAGCGCGCCCACAGCGAGACCGGGATCGACCGGGCCGGGCAGTCGCTCGTCACCTTCGGCCTGGAACAGCTCGCCGACGGCCCCGACACCGCCGCCTGGGCCAAGGGCAAGCGCGCCCTGGTCATCGGCGCCGGCTCCATGTCCTCGCTGGCCGCCGCCACGCTGGCCCGCTCCGGCGTCGCCGAGATCGCCGTCGCCAACCGCACCCGGGCCCGCGCCGACCGCCTGGTCGAGATCCTGAACCAGCCCGGCGGCACGGGGGTGCGCGCCCGGGCCGTGGAGATGGCCGAGGTCACCGGTGAACTGACACGTGCCGACATCGCCGTCTCCTGCACCGGTGCCACCGGACTCGTGCTCACCGCCGAGACCGTCGCCGGGGCGCTCGGCCTCGACCACGTGCCCGATCCGGCGAGCGGCCTGATCCCGGCCCAGTCCACCGGGCCCGACCGCCTGGCGCTGCTGGACCTCGCGATGCCGCGTGACATCGACGTGGCGGCCGGCCGCCTCGACGGTGTGCGCCTCGTCGACATCGAGTCGCTCGCGGAGGCGTCGGCCGACGCCCCGATGGCCGCCGATGTGGACCAGGTGCGCACCATCGTCGCCGACGAGGTCGCCGCCTTCGGGGCGGCCCAGCGCGCCGCCCACATCACCCCGACCGTCGTCGCCCTGCGCACGATGGCCGCCGGCGTGGTCGCGGACGAGATCGCCCGGCTGGACGGACGCCTCCCCGACCTGGACGAGAAGCAGCGCGCCGAGATCACGCAGACCGTGCGCCGCGTGGTCGACAAACTCCTGCACGCGCCCACCGTGCGGGTCAAGCAGCTCGCCAGCGAGCCCGGCGGCGCCGGGTACGCGGACGCGCTGCGCGAACTCTTCGACCTCGACCCGCAGACGGTCGCCGCCGTCTCCCGGGCAGACCTGAACGACCCGAATCGAGGGCGGTCATGACCGACAACTCACCCCTGCGACTGGGGACCAGGCGCAGCAAGCTCGCCATGGCCCAGTCCGGCCACGTCGCCGATGCGGTCAGCGAGGTGACCGGGCGCGCCGTCGAACTCGTGGAGATCACCACGTACGGGGACACCTCCCGGGAGCACCTGGCGCAGATCGGCGGGACCGGCGTGTTCGTCGCCGCGCTGCGCGACGCGCTGCTGCGGGGCGAGGTGGACTTCGCCGTCCACTCGCTCAAGGACCTGCCGACCGCGCAGCCCGAGGGCCTGGTGCTGGCCGCCGTGCCGGTGCGCGAGGACCCCCGCGACGTGCTGATCGCCCGGGACGGGCTGACCTTCGCGGAGCTGCCGTCCGGCGCCCGCGTCGGCACCGGCTCGCCGCGGCGCATGGCCCAGCTCAACGCGTACGCCCGAAGCCACGGCCTCGACATCGAGACCGTTCCGATCCGCGGCAACGTCGACACCCGGATCGGGTTCGTACGCGACGGCGAGCTGGACGCGGTGGTTCTCGCCGCGGCCGGGCTCAGCCGCCTGGGCCGCAGCGGTGAGGTGACCGACTTCCTGTCGGTCGACACCGTGCTGCCCGCTCCCGGCCAGGGAGCACTGGCGATCGAGTGCGCTGCGAGCAGCGCCGACCTCGCCGCCGCGCTCGCCGAGCTCGACGACCCGTACACCCGGGCCGCCGTGACCGCCGAGCGTGCCCTGCTCGCCGCCCTGGAGGCCGGCTGCTCCGCACCCGTGGGTGCGCTGGCCGACCTCCTCGCCGACGGTCAGGCTGTCAACGAACTGCGCCTGCGCGGTGTCGTCGGTTCCACCGACGGTGCCTCGCTGGTGCAGATGTCCACCACCGGTCCCGTTCCCACGTCGCACGACGACGCGGCGGCGATCGGTCGCGAACTCGCGGCCGACATGCTTGCCAAGGGTGCGGCCGGTCTTATGGGGGAGCGAGCACTTTGAGCCCCACCGGCCCCGCCGCATCCGATTTCCCGGTCCACTCCGCAGGGCACGTCACCTTCCTCGGCGCCGGTCCCGGCGACCCGGGACTGCTGACCCTGCGCGCCGTCGAGGCGCTCGCGAGCGCGGACGTCCTTGTCGCCGAACCGGATGTTCTCGGCGTCGTCCGCTGCCATGCGCGGGCAGGGGTAAGCACCCCTGAGCTGGCGGTTCTTGACGCGCAGTCAACAGCCGCCGGGGTACCCGTTCTCAGGGATGCCGCCAATCTTGTCATGGAGGCCGCGAAGGGCGGCAGGCGGGTCGTCCGTGCCGTGGCCGGAGACCCCGGCCTGGACGGGAACGCCGCCGCCGAGATGCTGGCCTGCGCCTCGGCCGGCATCCCCTTCGAGGTCGTCCCGGGCGTCGCGAACGCCGTCGGGGTGCCCGCGTACGCCGGGGTGCCGCTGCGGGACGCGCAGGGCGCGGACGTGCGGTTCGTCGACGCCCGTACGGCCACCGACCGCTGCTGGAGCGAGGTCGGCGTGAGCGACGCCACGTGCGTCATCTCGACGTCGCTCGACGCGGTGGCCGCCGCAGCCGGTGAGCTGGTCGCGGCGGGCCGCAAGCCCGACACCCCGCTGACCGTGACGGCCGGCGGCACGACGACGCGCCAGCGCACCTGGACGGCGACCCTCGGGACGATCGCCCAGGTCTTCAAGCAGGGCAAGGTGCTCCCCTCGCCGGAGGGGCACCAGCCGGTCATAGCCGTGGTCGGGGAGCGCAGCTCCGCCGCCCAGCGCGACCAGCTGGCGTGGTTCGAGTCCAAGCCGATGTTCGGCTGGAAGGTCCTCGTGCCGCGTACGAAGGAGCAGGCGGCCTCGCTCTCCGACCAGCTGCGGTCCTACGGCGCCGTGCCGCACGAGGTGCCGACGATCGCCGTCGAGCCGCCGCGTACGCCCCAGCAGATGGAGCGGGCGGTCAAGGGCCTGGTCACCGGCCGGTACGAGTGGATCGCCTTCACCAGCGTGAACGCCGTGAAGGCCGTCCGGGAGAAGTTCGAGGAGTACGGGCTCGACGCGCGGGCCTTCGCGGGGATCAAGGTCGCCGCGGTCGGCGAGCAGACCGCCGCCGCGCTGATCGACTTCGGCGTGAAGCCGGACCTGGTGCCGTCGGGCGAGCAGTCCGCCGCCGGTCTCCTTGAGGACTGGCCGCCGTACGACCCGGTCTTCGACCCGATCGACCGCGTCTTCCTGCCGCGTGCCGACATCGCCACGGAGACCCTGGTGGCCGGGCTGATCGAGCTCGGCTGGGAGGTCGACGACGTCACCGCGTACCGCACGGTCCGCGCCTCGCCGCCGCCGGCCGAGACCCGGGAGGCGATCAAGGGCGGCGGCTTCGACGCGGTGCTCTTCACCTCGTCCTCGACCGTGCGCAACCTGGTCGGCATCGCGGGCAAGCCGCACAACGTGACGGTCATCGCGTGCATCGGCCCCGCCACGGCGAAGACCGCCGAGGAGCACGGGCTGCGCGTGGACGTGCTGTCGCCGGAGCCCTCGGTGCACAAGCTGGCCGAGGCGCTGGCGGAGTTCGGCGCGCGGCGCCGGGACGCGGCGCGGGAGGCCGGCGACCCGGTGACCCGGCCGAGCGAGCGGCGTCCGGGTGCGCGCAGGCGGCGTACGACGACCTGAGCGGTGCTGTGACGCGGGGCCCGGCCACTTCTTCGGAGGCGGCCGGGCCCGCCGCTTTTCCGGCACCGGTGTCGGTAAGAGCCCGGTCCGCGCGGGTCTACGCTCGAAGGATGACTGTGTACGGAAACTTCCCCGGCTCGCGGCCCCGTCGGCTGCGGACGACCCCCGCGATGCGGCGGATGGTCGCCGAGACACGGCTCGATCCGGCCAACCTCATCCTGCCCGCGTTCGTCCGCGAGGGCATCGACGCCCCGGTCGCGATCTCGGCCATGCCCGGCGTGCAGCAGCACACCCTGGACACCCTGCGGAAGGCGGCCGTGGACGCGGTCTCGGCCGGAGTGTCGGGGATCATGCTGTTCGGCGTCCCGCTGGACGAGAAGAAGGACGGCCGGGGCACGGCGGGCACCGACCCGGACGGCATCCTCCAGGTCGCGCTGCGCGCGGTGCGCGAGGAGGTGGGCGACGATCTCATCGTCATGTCGGACCTGTGTCTGGACGAGTTCACCGACCACGGCCACTGCGGTGTGCTGACCGGGGACGGCCGCGTCGACAACGACGCCACCCTGGAGCGGTACGCGGAGATGGCCCAGGTCCAGGCCGACGCGGGCGCCCATGTGGTCGGCCCCAGCGGGATGATGGACGGCCAGGTCGGCGTCATCCGCGACGCCCTCGACCAGACGGGCCACGAGGACGTCTCGATCCTCGCGTACACCGCGAAGTACTCCTCGGCGTTCTACGGCCCGTTCCGCGAGGCCGTCGGCTCCTCGCTCAAGGGCGACCGCAAGACGTACCAGCAGGACCCGGCCAACATCCGTGAGTCCCTGCGCGAGCTGGCGCTCGACCTCGAAGAGGGGGCGGACATGGTCATGGTCAAGCCGGCGGGCCCCTACCTGGACATCCTGGCCAAGGTCGCGGAGGCGTCGGACGTACCGGTGGCCGCGTACCAGATCAGCGGCGAGTACGCCATGATCGAGGCCGCCGCCGAGAAGGGCTGGATCGACCGCGACGCGGCGATCATGGAGAGCCTGACGGGTATCCGCCGCGCGGGCGCCCAGCTGATCCTGACGTACTGGGCGACGGAGGTCGCGCAGCGCCTGCGGGGCTGAGCGGAGAAGCGTTACGGCGTGTGCACCAGGCCCATGAAGAGCATCCAGGTGAACACGACGGTGAGGGGGGCGGCCACGGCGAGGAGGACCGAGGCCGCCGGCCTCTTCCGCATGCACACCCAGCTCGCGAGCAGCACGCCGAGGCTCAGGGCGAGGCCGCAGCAGGAGACCACGAAGGCCGGGCCGAAGCTCGCGTCGAAGCGGGCGCTCTCCTCTTCCGTGCACGAGTCGCAGGCCATCGGCGTCAGCATGCTGAAGAGGAGAGCGAAGAACACGGCCGGGAGCGTGATGACCGTCGAGGCCAGTGGGGCGATCCAGGGGGTCCGGGGGAAGTTGTCCAGGGTGTCGTCCGGGGCGTCGGTCTGTGACATGGGGGCGATTCCATCAGGTGTGCGACCGCCGCGCATGAGTTGTTCTACCTAGAACCCCAACTGTCGTACCCCGCCCCTACGCTCGGGTGCATGAGAGCTTCCGGAACCTTCATCGTCGACTCCTTCGTCCCCTCCGAGCTGAAGCCCGAGCCCGAGGTGGCCACCGCGCTGCCCGTCGGAGTGGCGACCATCGTGAAGACCTTCCAGGGGGAGGTGGCGGGGCGGTCCACGACGTTGTTCACCGCTGCCTTCGACCAGGCGTCGGGGGTCGGTACGTATGTCGCCATGGAGTCCTTCGAGGGGGCGCTCGCCGGGCGGGAGGGGACGTTCAACTTCGTGCACTCGGCCGCCACCAGTGGCAGTGACCGGGCGAACGAGTTCTTCTCGGTCGTGCCGGGAAGCGGGACCGCCGCCCTCGCCGGGATCAGCGGGGGCGGCGGGCTCGCCGTCGATGAGGACGGCACGCACCGGATCTGGTTCGACTTCGAGCTGGGCGGTCAGTAGACGAGCGCCTGGTCCATCTCGCTCTGCCAGTACGTGACGAAGCCGTTGTCGTCCCAGGAGGTCCCGGCGGGCAGCGTCAGCTCGGTCGACGCGGAGTTGACGGGCCCGTCGTTGCGGTCGGCGAAGGTGACGCCGAGGTGCTTGCTCGGGTACGGCTTCTGGCCGTTCGGCTCGCCCGTCAGACCGATGGAGGCGTAGGCCGACTGGCCCGGCGCGAGCGTCACCACGGCCTGCGGCTTGCTGGACCGGAGGACCTGGAACACCGCCTGCGCGCCGTCGAAGCGGAGCATCGGCGCGTGGTACGCGTAGCAGGGGCGGTCGCCCGTGTTGGTCGCCGTGAGCAGCAGGTGGTTGATCGGGCGGCTCACCTTGGTGACGGTGACCTTGGTGTTCGCGCCGGTGCAGGTCACCGGGGACTTCGGCTTCGGCTTGGGCTGCGGCTTGGACGCGGGCTTCGCGGCGGACTCCGCGGGCTGGTCGGCGGCGGGCTTCTCGGCGGGCTCGGTGGTGTCGGCGGCTGGCTCGGTGTCCGTGGCGGCCGTCGAGTCCTTCTCCGGCGCGGCCGACGGCGCGTCACCCGTCGCCTGGACGGACGCCGCCGGCTTCTTCGCGTCGGTGCCGTCGTCCCCGCCGCACGCCGTGAGCGAGAGGGCGGCGAGGACGGCGGTCGCCGCGAGGACGGTGTTGCGGATGCGGTTGCTGCGCATGGTGGTACTCCCCGTGAGTGTGTTCGGTCGTGTCATGTGTTCGGTCGTGTCAGGTGTGCGGTCGGGCCGGCGTGGTCAGTTCCGGCAGATCAGGAGCAGGACGATCGCGGTCGTCACGATCAGCACCCCGATCGCCAGCGCATCGGCCAGCTCGATGCGGAAGAGGGTTCGCACTGGTCGGCCCCCGTGGTCGTTGCGGTGTGGTCCGAGCTTGTGGCACGACGGATTCCGGCCGCAACGCCCGACACACCATTGGGGATGCTGGAATGCCTGCGCGTACTGTGACCTGGGCAGATTCCACGTCCCTGGAACGGTGATCCGGGACGGACCAGGAGGGGGAACGCCGTAGTGGCGACGCCGGAGGCCGAGGAACTAGCGGCCCTGCTGAAGAAACTGAAGGACCGTTCGGGGCGCAGCTACGGGGTGCTCGCGGGCCGGTTGCACGTCAGTACGTCGACGCTCCACCGGTACTGCAACGGGGACGCCGTTCCGGGGGAGTTCGCCCCCGTGGAGCGTTTCGCGCGCCTGTGCGGGGCGACCGCCGACGAGATGGTGGAGGTCCACCGCCGGTGGATCCTCGCGGACGCGGCGCGCGGACGGGGTAAGGCGGAAGCGCCGGTTCCGGCGGAGGCCGTCAAGCCCGTGCCCGTGGAGCCGGAGGTCGTGGAGCCCTCGCGCGCGGAGCCGGAGGTCGTGGAGCCCTCGCGCGCGGAGCCGGTGCCCGCTGAGCCCGCGCGCCGGGAGACCGAGCCCGTGGCCCTGGAGCCCGTACGGGAAGAGGCCCCCGCCCCCTCCCGTTGGCGCCGGGCCTCCGCCCGTACGCGGGTGCTCCTCGCCGCCGCGGCCGTCGTCGCGCTCACCGTGCCCACCGCCGTCGTCATCGGCCAGCTCAAGCAGACCGGTTCCGACGCGGCCACGGGCGCCCCGGGTGCGAGCGAAACGACGGCCGGCCAGGACGCAGACGCCGTCTCCCCGTCCCCGTACAGCCCCTCGCCCTCGGTCAGCGCGTCGAAGCGGCCCAGCGCCTCCGCCACCACGGGCTCGGCCAGTCCCTCCGCACGCACGTCGCCGTCCGCCTCGCGCACCACCGGCGCGCCGGAAGGCGGGACCGGGCGCCCTCCCACGGTGACCATCAGCTCGTACAACTGGGAGGAACCGTGCGGGCAGTTCTACCTGCTGGGCCAGGACCCGGCGACCGTGCCGCCCCCGCCGCCGCCCAAGGGCACCCGGGGCTGGGCGCGGGCGCTCGGCGGGGTGGACGGGGGCGCCATGAAGCTGGAGCTGACCGTGCAGGGCACCTCCGCGCAGGCCGTCGTCCTGACCGGGCTCCGGGTGAAGGTGCTGAGCCAGCGGGCGCCCGTGCAGCAGCCGGCCTTCTCGATGGGCGAGGGGTGCGGCAGCGGCATCGAACCCCAGTCCTTCGACGTCGACCTGGACGACAGCCGCCCGGCGCTCAAGCCCGTCGCCGGGAAGCAGGGCGACGAGACCGTGCCCGCCAAGGACTTCCCGTTCCGGGTGTCCTCCAGCGATGTGGAGGTCTTCGACCTCGACGCGCACGTGGAGGGCCACGACGTCAGCTGGTACCTGGAGCTGGACTGGTCCAGCGGCGGCCGTACGGGCACCCTGCGCGTGGACGACGGCGGCAAGCCGTTCCGTACGAGCAGCATCGCGGGGCGCCCGGAGTACTACTACCGCTACGACACCTCGGTCTGGGAAAAGCGCTGAGCGGCACGCGGCCCTTCCCGGGCCGCGTGCCGCTCAGTCGGGTCAGGCGCGCTTGCGGCGGCGGGCCATGACCACGAGGCCCGCACCGGCGGCGACGACCACGGCGCCTCCGACGGTGATGGGGACCATGTTGCCGCTACCGGTCGTCGCCAGGTCGCCCTCGGGCTGCGAGGGGCTGGCGGACGGGGCGGGGGCGCCCGGGGTCGTCGTGCCCGACGGGGTGCCGGAGGGCGTCGCGGTGCCGGACGGGGTGGCCGAGGACGACGGGGTGCCGGACGGGGTGGCCGGGGGCGTCGAGGAGGGCGTGCCGCTCGGCGTCGTGCCGGGCTTCGGGGTGCCGGGCACCTCGGGCAGGCAGCCGGTGAACGGGAAGTGGTGCGTCTCCGCGCCGCCCGAGCCGTGCAGCGAGGCCACCCACACCGAGCCGTTGACCGGGGCGGCGTTGCCGAGCTCCAGGTGCGCGTACGGGGCGAGCACGCTGCCCGGCCAGGCGGCCTGGCTGTTCTTGACGATCTTCGTGGCGTTCGGGAAGTTCCACAGCAGCTTGGCGCGGACCGCGCCGTCCTGCGCGCTCTGCGTCTTGTCGTCCAGGACGAAGTCCTGACCGCCCGACAGGAAGAAGCCCGTCGTACCGGCGGTCGCCATGTCGTACGTCTGGCCGGTGACGTTGACGATCGTCGTCGCTCCGGCCGGGACCTTGACGAAGACCTCCTTCGCCTTCTCCAGCTGTGACGCCTCGACCGAGAACACGTTCCGGCCGGTGTCCGTGCCGGTCAGCGTCAGCCGGTTGCCCTCCAGGCTCACCGTGGCACCGGAGGTCGCCGACTCCCCGGCCAGCGCGTCCGCGTACGACCGGAGCTTCGCGAACTCGCCGTCGAAGTCGATCAGGTCGGCCTTCTTGCCGAAGGTGCCGTTGTGCAACTCGACCGCGCGGTCCTTGACCTCGCCGCCGACGACGGCGTTGCCCTTCATCACGACGGTGGCGGAACCGCCGTTGAGCAGGTCCCCCCGCACGACGAGCGAGGCCCGGCCGGGCAGCGCGTCCACCTGGGCGGCCGTCAGTTCGTTGCCGACGCTGAACCCGCCCTTGAAGTCGGCGTTCCCGCCGACCGCCACGGCGCCTTCCGCGTCGGGGGAGTGGACGTCGTCTCCGAGGACGAACTCACCGTACTTCCCGGCGATTCCGAAGGCGTCGGTGGTGCAGTCCGCCGAGGCGGCGGGGGCGGCCTGAGCGGCCGGAGCGACGGTGAGCCCGAGAACGAGGGCACCGCCGAGCGCCGCGAGGGCGGCGGAGGTCGGTATGCGCATGGTGCGTGGGTCTCCTGCGGAGCGGTTATGAAGGTTCTGTGGCGACTCCGGCCATGATTCTCATACTTGGGGAAATTGGTCAAGACCAATGAGGGCATCGGCCCCCATCGGTTACGGAGTTCAGCGCCCCGCGTACCCGGTGCCCGCTCCCTGCCCGGGCGCCCACTGCACGCCTGCCCGACCCGTACAAGCTGCGTGTACGGGCGCTCACGGTGCGCGATGACCGTCATATCGCCCCCGTCCCAGGGAAGGTGGTCTCTGCCCCGAGCGACCGCATACCTTCGAGGAGCGACGACATGACCAGCGGCACCGACGACAGACCGGAACTGCGGACGGCAGCGCCCGTGGACCACGAGGACGCCGTCCTCGTGGAGCGCGCGCAGCGCCTCAGACGGCGGCTGGAGCGGCTCATCGGGATCGCCGCGACCGAGGGGAACGAGCTGGTCCCGCTGCGGAACGGGGACGCGATCTTCGCCGCGATGCTGGACGCCATCCGCCGCGCCGAGCACACCGTGGACATGATGACGTTCGTCTACTGGCGCGGCGACATCGCGCGGGAGTTCGCCGCCACGCTGGCGGACCGCGCCCGCGCCGGGGTACGGGTGCGGCTGCTGCTCGACGGGTTCGGCAGCAGACTCATAGAGAAGGACCAGTTGCGGGCCATGGAGGACGCGGGCGTCCAGGTCGCGTGGTTCCGCAAGCCGCTCTACCTGTCACCCCTGAAGCAGAACCACCGCTGCCACCGGAAGGTCCTTGTGGTGGACGAGGAGACCGCGTTCACCGGCGGCGTCGGGATAGCGGAGGAGTGGTGCGGCGACGCGCGCAACGAGAACGAGTGGCGGGACACGCACGTCCGCGTACGGGGTCCGGCCGTCGACGGACTCGCCGCGGCCTTCGCGCAGAACTGGGCCGAGTGCCACGACGAACTGTTCGACGCCCGCGACCGGTTCCGGAACATCCCGCCGCAGGGCGACGCGGTGGTGCAGGTGGTGCGGGGCTCGGCCAGCATGGGGTGGCAGGACATGCAGACCCTGCTCCGGGTCATCCTGGAGACCGCCGAGGAACGCGTCAGGATCGCCACGGCCTACTTCGCCCCGGACGCCTTCTTCGTGGAGCTGATGTGCGCGGCGGCGCGGCGCGGGGTCGAGGTCGAGATCCTGCTGCCGGGCCCGCACACCGACAAACGGGTCTGCCAGCTCGCCGGGCAGCTGTACTACGAGCGGCTGACGGCCTGCGGCGTGAAGATCCACCACTACCAGCCGACGATGATGCACGCCAAGGTCGTCACCGTCGACCGGGTCGCCGCGCTGATCGGGTCCACGAACATCAACCGCCGCTCCCTGGACCACGACGAGGAGGTCATGCTCGCGGTCCTGGACCGGGGACTCACCGCGACGCTCGACGCCCACTTCGAGGAGGACCTGGAAGTGAGCGAGCGCATCGAGGGCCGGAGGTGGCGGCGCAGGCCCGTCGTGCAACGGCTCCGCGAGGCGTCGGTGCTGCCGCTGCGCCGGTTCCTCTGACAGCGCACTGTTCTCAGCGGGCCGTCGAGACGGTCTCAGCGGGCCGTCGAGACGCGGTCTCAGCGGGCCGTCGAGACGGTCTCAGCGGGCCATCGAGATGACGATGACCTTGCCGGAGGGAGCGTGGGGGCGAATGTCGGCCTTCTTGGCCAGCTTCAGGACCAGTGGCCAGCCGAATCCTCCCGTACCGCCGCGGAGGTCGGGCGTCCGCTGCCGCGGACGGTCGGAGCTGGGGTCGGCGACCTGTACGTACAGCGTGTCCGCGTCCGCCCCGAAGGCCAGCGCGGTCACCGCGCCCGCGTGCCGGAGCGCGTTCGTCACCAGCTCGGACACCAGGAGCAGCAGGTCCTGGATGGTCGTCGCCGCCGGCCGCGGGTGGAGCGTCGCCAGGAACGCCTTGGCCGCCGCCCGGGCGTCGGCGGCCCTGGTCGGCGGGGGCTCTGCCGGTGTCATCGTCCGCGGCGACGGTGACACCGCGGTGGAATCGAGTTCAGTCATTTTCTCCCCCGGAGAAATGATCGTCGAACGGTCTGAATTCTTCTTCTTCCCTCGGGTCCCACGCGTATCCGGCCTTTTTCCCGGACGCCGGGCGGAGGATTGGACACGCCCATTCGCGGGCAGACGGGGCAAGAAATTCCGGCCCACCACGGCGCCGGAACGAGGCCGTGGCCGAAGGGAACAGCCCATGACCGACTCCACCGACTCCGCCCGGGACACCCTCCTGGTCACCCAGCCGGTTCCCGACCTCCAGCTCCAGCTGCTGATCCAGCTGCTCGACCGCGAGCCCCGGTCCGGCCTGCCGCTGACGCTGGCCGTACCCCCCGGGGTCCTGCACGGAGAGGTGATCGGCCACGAGGCGTGGAAGGCGGAATGGGCGCGCGGCCTGCGCCAGGTGGAGGGCGAAGGAGCGAACCTCCTCGCGGAGTTCCCCGAGACGGTGGACCAGGGGATCAAGGAGGCGCAGGCGGACGAGGACGCCGCCTTCCTGCCCCGGTGGATCCACCTGCGGGACGCGACCCTCGTCTGCGGCGGCGCGGCCCCGCTGCGGCTGCCGCTGTGGCGCGGCCGGCTGTCCGACGTCTCGGGATGGACGCTGGGACGGCCGGAGTAGAGCCGCTGAGGGGCGGCCCCGGCGCCCCCGAAGTGCCGCCGGGCCCCACCCCTTCGCGAGCTGCCACGCTCAGAGCCGCTCGGGAGTCCGGATGCCGAGCAGCGCCATGCCCCGGTGCAGGGTGCGGGCGGTGAGGTCGCAGAGGAACAGCCGGTTCTCGACCACCTCGGCCGGGTTGTCCTCGCTCAGCACGTGGCACTGGTCGTAGAACGTCGTGTAGAGCGAGGCGAGCTGGTAGAGGTACGCGGCCAGCTTGTGCGGCTCGTACTGCGCGGCCACCTCGGCCAGCACCTCGCCGAACTGGTCCAGGTGCAGGCCCAGCGTCCGCTCGGCCGGGGCCAGCTCCAGCTCCGGGTGCGCCACCGGCTTCGCGTCGCCCGCCTTGCGCAGGATCGACTGGATCCGCGCGTACGCGTACTGGAGGTACACCGACGTGTCGCCGCTCAGCGACACCATCTGGTCCAGGTCGAACTTGTAGTCCCGCACGGCGGAGGTCGACAGGTCCGCGTACTTCACGGCGCCCACGCCGACGTACCGGCCGTTCTCCACGATCTCCTGCTCGGACAGGCCCACCTTCTCGGCCTTCTCCCGGACCACGGCGGTCGCCCGCTCGACGGCCTCGTCCAGCAGGTCCTCCAGCCGGACCGTGACGCCCTCACGGGTCTTGAACGGCTTGCCGTCCTTGCCGAGCACCGTGCCGAACGCGAGCTGCCGCGCCTTCACGTCGTCGTTCAGCCAGCCCGCCCGGCGGGCCGTCTCGAAGACCATCTTGAAGTGCAGCGACTGCCGTACGTCCACCACGTACAGCAGGGCGTCCGCCTTGAGGTTCCGCACCCGGTCCCGGATCGCGGAGAGGTCGGTCGCCGCGTAGCCGTAACCGCCGTTCGTCTTCTTGACGATCAGCGGGACCTGGTTGCCGTCGGGGCCCAGCACGTCGTCGAAGAAGACGCACAGCGCACCCTCGGAGCGGACGGCGACACCCGTCTCCTCCAGGATGCGGCAGGTCTCCTCCAGCATGTCGTTGTAGCCGGACTCGCCGACGATGTCGGGGTCGCTGATCTCCATGTCCAGCTTGTCGAAGACCGAGTAGAAGTAGATCTTCGACTCGTCCACGAACCGCTGCCACATGGCCAGCGTCTCCGCGTCGCCCGCCTGGAGAGCGACGACCCGGTCCCGGGACCGCGCCTTGAACTCCTCGTCCGAGTCGAACAGGGCCCGTGACGCCTTGTAGAGCCGGTTCAGCGAGGACATCGCGGCCTCGCCGTCCTCCTTGCCGCCCTCGTGGTCCAGCTCGTGCGGGTGCTCCACGAGGTACTGGATGAGCATGCCGAACTGCGTGCCCCAGTCGCCGATGTGGTGGCGCCGGACCACGGACTCGCCGGTGAACTCCAGGATCCGCACCATCGCGTCGCCGATCACCGCGGACCGCAGGTGGCCGACGTGCATCTCCTTGGCCACGTTGGGCTGCGCGTAGTCGACGACCGTGGTGCCCGCCGCCTCGTTCGCCGGGACGCCGAGCCGGTCGCCGTCGGCGGCGCGCGCGGCCAGGGTCTCCGTGATCGCCCGGTCGGTCAGCGTGACGTTCAGGAAGCCGGGGCCGGAGACCTCGATGTCCTTGATCAGGTCCGAGGCCGGGAGCGCGTCGGTGACCTTGCCGGCCAGCTCACGCGGGTTGCCCTTGAGCTTCTTGGCGAGCGCCAGGATGCCGTTGGCCTGGAAGTCGGCCCGGTCGCTTCGGCGCAGCAGCGGATCGGCGGTGCCGGCTTCCGGCAGTGCTGCCGTCAGGGCGTCCGCCAGCTGCTGCTGGAGCGTGGAAGCGAGGGAAGTGACCGAGGCCATGAGCCGGCTGCCGTTTCGGTAGAGGACAAAGGATCGGTCCAGTATCCCACGGGGTGCAAAGCCGTTTTCGTACTGCGGCCCGCACCTGGGAGAATGGTCGGTGCCCCTACGAGTCCTACACGAGAGAAGGACGTGCCGACCGTGGCTCAGAGTCAGAGCAGCACCGAGACCGACTGGGTCTCCCGCTTCGCGGACGAGGTCATCGCCGAATCGGAGCGTCGTGCGCCTGGCAAACCGGTCGTCGTCGCCTCCGGCCTCTCCCCGTCGGGCCCCATCCACCTGGGCAACCTCCGCGAGGTCATGACCCCGCACCTGGTCGCCGACGAGATCCGCCGCCGCGGGTACACCGTGCGCCACCTGATCTCCTGGGACGACTACGACCGCTACCGCAAGGTGCCGAACGGCGTCCCCGGCATCGACGAGTCCTGGGCCGAGCACATCGGCAAGCCGCTGACCTCGGTGCCCGCCCCGGCCGGGTCCGCGTACCCGAACTGGGCCGAGCACTTCAAGGCCGCCATGACCGCCGCCCTGGACGAGCTGGGCGTCGAGTACGACCCCATCAGCCAGACGGAGCAGTACCTCGCGGGCACGTACCGCGAGCAGATCCTGCACGCCATGCGCCACCGCGCGGACATCGACGCCATCCTCGACCGCTACCGCACCAAGAAGGACCCCGCGGCGGCCGGCAAGGGAGGCAGGAAGCCGCAGCAGAAGAAGGTGGACGAGGCCGAGCTGGAGGCCGAGGCCGGTTCCGGCGCGGCCGGCGAGGACGACGGCAGCGGCGGCTCCGCCGGCTACTTCCCGTACAAGCCCTACTGCGGCAACTGCGAGAAGGACCTCACCACCGTCACCTCGTACGACGACGGCACCACCGAGCTGAACTACACCTGCACCGCCTGCGGCTTCGCCGAGACCGTCCGGCTCAGCGAGTTCAACCGCGGCAAGCTGGTCTGGAAGGTCGACTGGCCCATGCGCTGGGCCTACGAGGGTGTGATCTTCGAGCCCAGCGGCGTCGACCACTCCTCGCCCGGCTCCTCGTTCGTCGTCGGCGGCCAGATCGTTCGCGAGGTCTTCGACGGCGTCCAGCCCATCGGGCCCATGTACGCCTTCGTCGGGATCTCCGGCATGGCCAAGATGTCCTCCTCCAAGGGCGGCGTGCCCACCCCCGCCGACGCCCTGAAGATCATGGAGGCCCCGCTGCTGCGCTGGCTCTACGCCCGCCGCAAGCCCAACCAGTCCTTCAAGATCGCCTTCGACCAGGAGATCCAGCGGCTCTACGACGAGTGGGACTCGCTGGCCCGCAAGGTCGCCGACGGCACGGTCCTCCCGGCCGACGCCGCCGCGTACGGCCGCGCGGTCGGCACGGCCGCCGGCGCGCTCCCGAGCACGCCGCGCCCGCTGCCGTACCGCACGCTCGCCTCGGTCGCCGACATCACCGCCGGCGCCGAGGACCAGACGCTGCGCATCCTCAGCGAGCTGGACCCGGCGAACCCGCTGACCTCGCTCGACGAGGCCCGCCCGCGCCTCGACCGTGCCGAGAGCTGGATCACCACCCAGGTCCCGGCCGAGGCCCGCACCATCGTGCGCGACGAGCCGGACAAGGAGCTGCTCGGCTCGCTGGACGACGAGGGCCGCGAGTCGCTGCGCCTGCTCCTGGAGGGCCTGGACACGCACTGGTCCCTGGACGGCCTGACCACGCTGGTCTACGGCGTGCCGAAGGTCCTCGCGGGCCTGGAGCCCGACGCCAAGCCGACGCCCGAGCTGAAGACCGCCCAGCGGTCCTTCTTCGCCCTGCTCTACCGGCTGCTCGTCAGCCGCGACACGGGACCGCGCCTGCCCACGCTGCTGCTCGCGGTGGGGGCGGACCGGGTACGCCGGCTGCTGGGGGCGTAGCCGCGCATGCGTCGAGGGGCCGTCTCCCGGGTGGGAGGCGGCCCCTCGCGCGTCGCCGGGTCACGCGATGTGGTCGGCTTCCAGCTCCGCGTGGAAGCGCCGCTTGAACTCCGGCATCAGCTGCCGGATCAGGGCCTCGCCGCGCGGGTGGCGGACGTTGTGCCCGTCCGACAGGTGTATGTCGAGCACCGGGACGCTCGGGTAGTCGTTGTTCTCGGCGATGAACGCGGAGAACACCTCGTACGCGATCTCCGCGAACTCCTCGTCCTCCCGCGTCCACTGCTGCGCGGGCTCCTGGACGGGCTCCGGCAGGGGTTCCGGTACGGGGATCCGCTCGGGCTGCCCGCCGGGGACCGTGTTCCCGACCGTGCCCACGTTGCCCAGCGGGCGGGTGCGGCCCGGGCCCGTGGGGACCTGGTGCGGGACCGGGCCGTCGACCTCGAAGTCCGGGTCGTAGGCGCCCTCGTACACCTTGGCGGTCGCCTGCTTCGGGAACCAGGGGTTGTCGTTCTCGTCGACGGCGGGCTGCGCGGGGGCCTGCTGCGGCGTCTCCGGGGCCGCCGTCTGCGGCAGCTCCGGGGCCGCCGTCTGCGGCAGCTCCGGGTGCTGCTGGGCCGTCTCCACGGCGGGGGCGGCGGGGGCGGCGGGCACCGGTTCAGGCATCGGCTCCGGGGCCGGTCCGGGGGCCGGGGCCGGGGGCAGGAGGGCCGGTTCGATGCCGGCGGCGGCGAGGCCGGCCGGGCCGGTCTCGGCGAGCGGGACGCCGTACTTCGCGAGGCGCAGCGGCATCAGGGACTCGACGGGCGCCCTGCGCCGCCACGCGCGCCCGTAGCGGGCCTGGAGGCGGGCCTGGTAGATGAGCCGGTCCTGCTCCAGCTTGATGACCTGCTCGTAGCTGCGGAGCTCCCACAGCTTCATCCGGCGCCAGAGCCGGAAGGTGGGGATGGGCGAGAGCAGCCACCGGGTGAGGCGGACGCCCTCCATGTGCTTGTCGGCCGTGATGTCCGCGATCCGGCCCACGGCGTGGCGGGCGGCCTCGACGGCGACGACGAAGAGGACGGGGATGACCGCGTGCATGCCGACGCCGAGCGGGTCGGGCCAGGCGGCGGCGCCGTTGAACGCGATCGTCGCGGCCGTCAGCAGCCACGCCGTCTGACGCAGCAGTGGGAACGGGATGCGCAGCCAGGTGAGCAGCAGGTCCAGGGCCAGCAGGACGCAGATGCCCGCGTCGATGCCGATCGGGAAGACCAGCGAGAAGTCGCCGAACCCCTTGCTCAGGGCCAGCTCGCGCACCGCCGCGTACGAACCGGCGAAGCCGATCGCAGCGATCAGCACCGCGCCGGCCACGACCAGACCGATCAGCACCCGGTGCGTGCGCGTCAGCTGCATCGCAGCCACCCCCCATCCCCTCCCTGTTCCCTTGTCCTCGTCGCCGGTGGCTTGTTCCGGCGCGCACAGCCTGGCACATGTGTGCGAGAGGTGTCGCGGGGGGAGGGGCCGGGGCGGCTCCGGGCGTCAGTCCGAGGACTTCGACGCGGTCGGCGAACTGGGCTTCCCGGACGGCTTCTTGGAGGAGTCGTCGGACGCCTTGTCAGTCGCCTTGCCGGTCGCCTTCGGACTTTCGGCGCCACCGGCGTTCGCGTCGGCGACGGCCGCGACCGCGTCCTTCGCGGCCATCGAGGCGCCCTTCAGGACGGACTCGGCGGTCGGCGTCTTCGCACCGGCGTAACCCGCGCCGTTGTAGTTGACGACCACGACGACGTTCCCCGTACGGGCGACGATCGTCGTGAACCGGAAGTCCTCGTCCGTCTTGGACTGGTCGTACGTGATCTTCGTCGCCTGGTCGCCGATGCCGGTGACGGACCCGGTCGCGACGTTCTTCGCGCCGTCGGTCGCCTCGCTCTTCCTGACCTGCTTGTCGAACTCCTCGCCGGCCCGGGCGGCCCCGCTGCCCAGGGTCTGGTCGGACGCGAAGCGGGTGAAGCCGACGTCCAGCCAGCGGTACTGGGAGCCCTTGACGCCCTTGTCGGCCAGCCCGTTCCAGGAGCAGCCGGCGCGGACGGACGCGTCGCTGGACTTGCTGCGGGTGCCGTTCTTGCTCTTGGCCGAGGGGACCAGGGACTTGACGGTCTTCGCCTCGACCGCCTTGCAGGGGTCGGGCAGTTCGGCGAACTTCGCCGCCTCGACGGCCGGTTCCGACTTCGTGGCCCGCGGCGACGCGGAGGCGGAGGATTCCGCGTCCTTCTTGTCGCCGGAGTCCGACGAGCAGCCGGCGACGACGAGCATCACCGGGACGGCGGCGCAGGCGAGTATGCGGGTGAGTCGCGGGGCTGTTCGGTGCATGGTTCCTTCACTCGGATGGCGCGGCGGTCGGGGGACGGTGGTGCGGCGGTAACCGTGCGGAGACAGGCCGCGGCGATCGGCCGCCGGTGGCTCCGGAGGGCCACGGTACGACGGACGGCGACCGGATGCCGCCTTCGCCGGGGGGTGCGGGGAGCGGTACGGAAGCGGCCCGGGCGGCGTCAGCCGGTGAACGAATCGACCAGGTGACGGGCCAGTGCCTGGGCCTTCTCCTGGAGTTCCTTGCTGTCGGGGACCTCGGTGGACATGGCCGGCTGGGCGGTGTACTCGACGGTCACGATGACGTTGGATGTGCGGAACACCACGCTCACGGTGCGGTGGCGGGTGGGGGAGCCGGCCCGGCTGAGCGCGTCGTCCAGGAACGCGCTGTCGCCCAGCTTGTCCAGCAGCCGGGGCTGGAGGCTGTCGGCGGGGCTGCCGGAGGTGCCGTCGGTGCCGCCGTCGCCGGTCGCGTCCTTGTCGTCGGTGCCGTCCGAGCCCGCTGCGCCTTCCTCGCCGTCCGCGCCGTCCGTGCTGTCCGCGCTCTCCGTGCCCTTCGTGGCCGAGCCCGGGTCGCCGGAGCCGGACGAGGAGGCGTCGGGGCTCTCGGGCGGCAGGGCGGTGTCGGGCAGGTCGGCGGCGCTCTCCTTCTTCGCGTACACCTCGCGGGCGCGGTCGTCGTCGCTCACCGCAGGGTCGTAGGAGACGACGCGCTCGAAGTCCAGGTGGATGCCGCGGGTGCCCTCGGGGACGTCGGACTTCCAGCGGCAGCCGATCCGCCGGTCGGTGTCGTACGTGACCGTGGGGGAGCCCTCGAACACCTTGTCCTGCTGGGCCTCCGGCATGTCGGCGGTGCCGGGCAGGAGGTCCTTGAGGGTGGCGCGCGGGATGGCGCGGCAGGCGTCGGGGAGGGTGCGGTACTTGCCCGGGGGCGCGGAGGAGACGGTCAGGGTGCCCGGCTTGCTGTCGGGTGGGGAATCGCCGCTTCCGGAGTCGCTGGTGCAGCCGGCGGCGAGCGCTGCGATGAGCACGGCGCCGGTCGCGTACGCCATTCGTCGCACGGTCCTGGGCTCCCTTCGTGCGAAAAACGGTTGCCGCCCGATGGCGGCCGGTGGACACAATGTGTATCGCACGCGCCGCTGTGAACGCCGGTCGGACCGACTTTTCGCCGATCTTGGCGCCGGTTTTGCGCTTTCAGACTTTTCCGGGGGAATCGAGGGGTTATGTCGTATGTAGAGGTACCGGGTGCGAAGGTCCCCATCCGGATGTGGACCGACCCGGCGTCGGTCGAGGACGTGGCGATGCAGCAGCTGCGCAACGTCGCCACGCTGCCCTGGATCAAGGGCCTGGCCGTCATGCCCGACGTCCACTTCGGCAAGGGCGCCACGGTCGGCTCGGTGATCGCGATGCACGGCGCGGTCTGCCCGGCGGCGGTGGGCGTGGACATCGGCTGCGGCATGTCCGCGGTGAAGACCTCGCTGACCGCGAACGACCTCCCCGGCGACCTGTCCGGCCTCCGCTCGAAGATCGAGCAGGCCATCCCGGTCGGCCGCGGGATGCACGACGACCCGGTCGACCCGTCCGGCCTGTACGGCCTGGCGGCCGGGGGCTGGGACGACTTCTGGGGACGGTTCGACGGGGTGGCCGAAGCGGTGAAATTCCGTCAGGAACGTGCCACAAAGCAGATGGGAACGCTCGGAAGTGGAAACCACTTCATCGAGTTCTGCCTCGATGAGTCGGGTTCCGTCTGGCTGATGCTGCACTCCGGCTCGCGGAACATCGGCAAGGAACTCGCCGACTTCCACATCGGCCGGGCGCAGGGGCTCCCGCACAACCAGGGCCTGGTCGACCGTGAACTCGCGGTCTTCCTCGCGGACACCGAGCCGATGCGCGAGTACCGCAACGACCTGTTCTGGGCGCAGGAGTACGCGAAGCACAACCGCGCGGTCATGATGGCGCTGTTCCAGAACGTCGTCCGCAAGGAGTTCAAGAAGGCCAAGGTCACCTTCGAACCGGTCATCTCCTGTCACCACAACTACGTGGCGGAGGAGCGGTACGACGGGATGGACCTGCTGGTCACCCGCAAGGGCGCGATCCGGGCCGGTTCCGGCGACTACGGGATCATCCCGGGCTCCATGGGCACCGGCTCGTACATCGTGAAGGGCCTCGGCAACGAGAAGTCCTTCAACTCGGCCTCGCACGGGGCGGGCCGCAAGATGAGCCGGAACGCCGCGAAGAAGCGGTTCTCCACGAAGGACCTGGCGGACCAGACGCGGGGCGTCGAGTGCCGCAAGGACTCCGGGGTCGTCGACGAGATTCCGGGCGCCTACAAGCCGATCGAGAAGGTCATCGACCAGCAGCGCGACCTGGTCGAGGTCGTCGCCAAGCTGAAGCAGGTCATCTGCGTGAAGGGCTGAGGCCGGAGCCGGGCCGCCCCGGCCCCGCTGCCCTCAGGCCGTGCGGTGCACCTTCGAGTTGGACGCCTGGGCCCGGGGGCGGACCACCAGGAGGTCGATGTTGACGTGGCTGGGGCGGGTGACCGCCCAGTTGATCGTGTCGGCCACGTCGTCGGCGGTCAGGGGGGCGTCCACGCCCGCGTAGACCTTGGCGGCCTTGTCCGTGTCGCCGCGGAAGCGGGTGGTGGCGAACTCCTCGGTCTTCACCATGCCCGGGGCGACCTCGATGACGCGGACCGGGGTGCCGACGATCTCCAGGCGCAGGGTCTCGGCCAGGACGTGTTCGCCGTGCTTGGCGGCCACGTAGCCGCCGCCGCCCTCGTAGGTGGAGAGGCCGGCCGTCGAGGAGAGGATGACCACCGTGCCGTCGCCGCTCGCGGTGAGGGCCGGCAGGAGGGCCTGGGTCACGTTGAGCGTGCCGATGACGTTCGTCTCGTACATCTGCCGCCAGTCCTGCGGGTCGCCCGTGGCGACCGGGTCGGCGCCCAGCGCGCCGCCCGCGTTGTTCACCAGGACCGCCAGGGAGCGGAAGGCGGTGGCGAACTCGTCCACCGCCGTGCGGTCGGTGACGTCCAGCGCGTAGGCCGTCGCCTGGTGGCCGGCCTCGGTGATCTCGGCGGCCAGGGCCTCGATGCGGTCCTTGCGGCGGGCGGTGAGTACGACGCGGTAGCCGGAGGCCGCCAGCTGCCGGGCGGTCGCGGCGCCGATGCCGCTGCTCGCTCCGGTGACGACGGCGATGGGGGTTGCGGCCATGGTCGGGCTCTCCTCGGACGGGTGAACGGTACGGTCGAACGGGGCCAGGATAGGCCGGTCGGGCCGGGGTCAGTGGTCGCGGGGGGCGTACATGATCACGGCCATCCCGGCCAGGCAGACCAGCGCGCCGGTCACGTCCCAGCGGTCCGGCCGGTAGCCGTCGGCGGCCATGCCCCAGGCGATGGAGCCCGCCACGAAGACCCCGCCGTACGCGGCGAGCACCCGCCCGAACTCGCCGTCCGGCTGGAGCGTCGCCACGAAGCCGTACGTGCCCAGCGCGATGATCCCCGCGCCGATCCAGGCCCACCCCCGGTGCTCGCGCACGCCCTGCCAGACGAGCCAGGCGCCGCCGATCTCGAAGAGCGCGGCGAGGACGAACAGGGCGGTGGAGCGGAGCACGGACATGGGAGCAGGGTGTCACGGCCGCGCGGGCCCGTGCGGTGACCTGGGACTTCGTACACTCTCCGCATGCCGCCGAAGCAGTCCCCCCGCCGCAGCGCCCTGCTGGCCGAGATGTCCGTCGTGTCGCGGCGTTACATGGCCGCGTACGCGCTGTTCAACCAGGCCGTCGCCGACCGGCTGGGGCTGCACCCGACCGACCTCCAGTGCCTGAACCTGCTCAGCCTGGAGGCGGCGCCCGTCACCACCGGCCGCGTCGCGGAGCTGACCGGGCTCACCACCGGCTCGGCGACCCGGCTGGTGGACCGGCTCGTGCGGGCCGGTTACGTGACCCGGGCCCGGGACACCGCGGACCGGCGGCGGGTGCTCGTGGCGACCGTGCCCGAGCGCATGGCGGAGTTCGGCGCGGTGTGGAAGCGGCTGAACGGCGGCTGGGACGCGCTGTTCGACGCGTACGACGACGACCAGGTCGCCCTGCTCCTCGGCCATATGCGGCGGACGGTGGAGCTGAGCGCGGCGCAGATCGCGCGGCTGCGGGAGGGCGAGGCCTGAGGCTCCCCGCCTCAGCGCGCCACCGGGCCGAAGTCGCGGACCGCTTCCGCGACGATCGCCTCCAGCCGGGCGTGGTGCGCGCCCCGCCAGTAGACCCGCCCGCACTCCACGCACTGCGCGAAGACGTCGTACGTCCGGCGCGTCCCGTGTTCCAGGTGCGGCCCGACGGTCTCCTTGTCGGCCGCGGTCAGCGGGCCGTTGCAGGCGGTGCACCGGGTCCACGGGGCGAGCGCCGGGGCGAACCGCTCCAGGACGTCGCGCAGCTGCTCGTCCGGCCGGTCGCTGTAGATGTACGCCCCGGCCCACAGCTCGCGGCGGTGCAGCAGCCCCCGGTCCCGGGAGAGCAGGACGCGCCGCTCCTTCGCGGAGAGCGCGGCCAGGGCCGGGTCGCCGATGTCCTCGCTCTCGTAGGCGGCGTCGACGCCGAGCAGCCGGAGCCGGCGGGCGAGGGTCCCGAGGTGGACGTCGAGCAGGAAGCGCAGGGGCGCCCCCGGCACCTGCTGCGGGCGGGACACCGGGCGGACCTCGACCAGCTCCCCGGCGGCCGGGATGTGCGAGGCGGGGGCCGGGCGGCCGTCCACGAGGAGTTCGCCGGCCTCGGTGAGCGGGATGCCCAGGGACTCGACGACATGGCCGAGCGTGGACGAGCCGTCGGTGATCACCGGCGTCCGCCCCTGCCGGCGCCCGTGGGCCACGAAGAGCCTGAGCTCGGGGGCGACTTCGAGGTGGATCTCCGGTCCGTTCACCCGGTCAGGATGCCATCGGGGGTCCCGCGATGCCCGTGGATTTCAGGGCCGGAACGCGGCGGCGTGCTCGGCGGCCCAGGTGGCGAAGGTGCGGGCCGGGTGGCCGGTCAGCTTCTCCACCCCGTCGGCCACCTCGGCGGGCGTGCCGTCGGTGGCCGCCCAGTAGGCGAGCAGCCCGTCGGCGACCTCGGCCGGCATGAAGGACGCCATGGCCTCCTTCCAGGCGTCCGGGGTCACCTCGTTGACGGCGGCCGGGGTGCCGGAGGCGTCGGCCAGGATGCGGACCTGCTCGGCGGCACTGAGGGATTCGGGGCCGGTGAGGTGGTACGCGGCGCCCTGGAGGGCCGGGTCGGTGAGCGCGGCGAGGGCGGCCTCGGCGATGTCCGTCTCGTGGATGGGGCTGCCCTCGCTGCGGGGGTAGGGCAGGTCGACGGGGCGCCCGGAGCGGAAGGACCCCGCCCAGCCGTAGGCGTTGGTGGCGAAGGCGCCGGGGCGCAGCAGGGTGGTGGTGAGCGGTGAGGCGAGCAGCGCCCGCTCCACCGCGTGGTGCGCGGCGGCGATCGGGTTGGCCGTCGGGTCGGGGGCCAGGACCGAGCTGGAGGACAGCAGCACGATGTGGCGTACTCCGGCGGCCCGGGCGGCGGTGAGGAAGGCGTCGACGTGCGCGGCTTCCGCGTACAGGAAGACGGAGTCGACGCCTTCCAGGGCGGCGGGGAAGGTGCCGGGGTCGCCGAGGTCGCAGGTCACGGCGGGGACGCCGGGCGGCGGGGTCAGCTCGGCGGCGTTGCGCGAGGCGGCGCGGACGGGGTGGCCGCCCTGGTGCAGGAGGGCGGTGAGCGCGGTGCCGACGCGGCCGCGGCAGCCGGTGACGAGCGTGAGCATGGGTCTCCTCGGCGTGGTTGAATGCGTCGCGCATATGTTGTGCGACGCAGATAAATATCCAGGAGGCGTCAGCCACCGTCAAACGGGATAACCGGGCCGCCCCCGCCGAGGGGGATGGCGCCGAACGGGATCACCGCCTCAGCCGGCCGCGCGCAGGTCCAGCCGCCAGTCGTTGGTGAGGAGCGGATGGCCCGGCGGGTACTCGATCTCGCACTCGCCGAGCAGCGTGAAGCCCACCGTGCGGCAGACGCCGTTCGACGGGCCGTTCTCCACGGACGGATAGGCGTGCAGATAGCGGTGCTTGCGGGCGGCGCGCGCCGCGTCGGCCACCGCGCGCGTCGCGGCCGAGGCGATGCCCCGGCCCTGGAACTCCGGCAGGACCGTCCAACCCGTCTCGTACACCTCCTGGTCCCGCCAGGGCCGCTCCCAGAAGCCGATGGTGCCCACGGCCTCCGCCCCGCCGGTCAGGGCGACGCGGAACATCCGGCCCCGGCCCGTCCGGTCGGCGCTGAGCGCGACGTAACGGGCATGGCGCGCCATCAGCTGCTCCTCCGACTCGGGTCCGCCCAGATGGGCCATCAGCTCCGGTGCGTTGGCCCGGCGGAGCAGGTCCAGATCGTCTTCGGACCAGGGCTCGATGCGTACGGAGGATGACGCGGCGCGCTGCACAGAGGTCATGCCCGCACTGTAGGGCGCGGCACCGGCAACGGGCCGTCCAAAGGGCTCTCAGTGGGTGCCCAGGGCCGTGGGCGGCACGCCGACCGTCGCCGTGAAGTCCCGGACCAGGTGCGCCTGGTCGCTGTAGCCGAGGTCGGCGGCGAGGGCCGCCCAGTCCACGTCCGGCTCCGTGCCGGCGCGTTCCAGCGCCTCGTGGATGCGGTAGCGGAGGATGACCCACTTGGGGCCGACCCCCACGTACGCGGCGAACAGGCGTTGCAGGGAGCGGGCCGACACCCCCTCGGCGCGGGCGAGCCCGTCCACGCGCAGGACCGTGCGGTCGGTGCGCACCAGGTCCACCAGGTCCATCGCGAGATCGGCGCGCGGGTCCGGCTCGGGGCCGAGCGCCAGCAGATACGCGTCGAGCGCGGCGACCCGGTCGTCCTCGGCCACCGGGTCCAGTACGGCGGCGGGCGGCGCCGGTGGCCCTGGTGGTGCGGGCGGCGCCGGTGGCCCTGGTGGTGCGGGTGGTGCCGGTGGCGCTGGTGGTGCCGGGGGCGCGAACACGTCGGCCGCCGGGAGCCGCCGGCCCGTCCACCGCGAGACGGGCGCTCCGGGCGCGAACGGCCGGAAGCCGCCCGGCCGGAACTGCACCCCGCAGACCCGTCCGCGCCCCTCCAGCTTCTGCGTGAACAGCTCCAGGCCGATGCCCGCGACCTCGGCGTACCCCGCGTCCTCGTCGCCGCAGCCCGCGTACCGCTCGAAGACGAGGTTGACGCTCGGGTGCGGGACGAGATGCGAGGCGTACGGCTGGGCGAGGTCCCAGTCGATCAGCCAGTAGTGCTCCAGGTAGCGCCGCAGCGCGGGCGCGGGCTCGCGGCGCCGGAACTGTACGTGGGCGAACAGCTCGGGCGCGCCGACGATGCCCCGGGTGTCGCGCCGGGGGCCGTGGTGACCGGCCACGACGGCAGATCCTACGAGCGCTCCCGGTCCTCGGCCAGTCGCGCGGCCTGCTGGGTGTACGGGGAGGGCGGCGCGGGATGCCTGCGCCGCCACCAGGTGCGCGCCACTGTGCAGAGGCCGCTGGCGAGCAGCAGCGCGGGGATGGACAGGGTCAGGAGTGTGTCGCCCATGGCAGCCTCCTTCGGGAGGGCGGTGCCTCCTGCATCGGCAGGCCGGACGGGGCGACTGGAGATCATTCTTCGGCCATTCAATGGCCGGTTATGACTGGCCTACAGGTGTCCTTCGAGCACATGAGCGCAGGTGGGGGCGTTGCCGGCGGCCTCAGGGTGTCGGCGCGCGGCACTGTTCGACCTCGGCCAGGTACTCGTTCATCGCGTCGCGGTTGCGGACGAGAACGTCGATCCGTTCGCTCAGCCGGTCCCGTTCGCTGGTCAGCAGGGCCAGCATCTCCGGTGTGGCGTCCGGGAAATGGATCGAGCGGGGCTTGTCCAGGCAGGGGAGGATCTGCTTGATGACGCGCGTGGGGAGCCCCGCTTCCAGCAGGCCGCGGATCTGGTTGACCCGGTCCACGTAACGCTCGTCGTACTCGCGGTATCCGTTCGGACCCCGGTCCGGGACGATCAGCCCCTGCTCCTCGTAGTAGCGCAGCAGACGGCGGGACGCGCCCGTGCGGTGGGACAGTTCACCGATCCTCATCTCGCCGAAACTACCCGGCACCTGACGGCTTGACCATCACACCGATGTGAACGTTTCAGGATGCCGTCATGACCATCACGCCTTCCGAGGCCCGGCCTCGTACGCGGCCGGGCGGCCTGCCCTGGCCGGCGCTCCTCGCCCTGTCGACCGCCGTCTTCATCACCAGCCTGACCGAGACCCTGCCCGCCGGTGTGCTGCCCGGGATGGCGGACTCCCTGGACGTCGGCCCGGGCGCCGCCGGCCAGTCCGTCACCGTCTACGCGGCCGGTACCGCCCTGACCGCGATCCCGCTCGCCCGGGCGACGGCGTCCGTCCCGCGCAAGCCCCTGCTGCTCGGCGCCATGGCCGTCTTCCTGCTGGCCAACACGCTCACCGCCGCCGCGCCGGGGTACGCCGTCCTGCTCGCCGCCCGTTTCCCCGCGGGGGTCGCCGCCGGCCTGGCGTGGGCAATCCTCGCCGGGTACGCCCGGCGCGTCGCCCCCGCCGGATCGGAGGGGCGCGCCATCGCCGTCGCGATGACCGGTATCCCCGTGGCGCTGTCCCTGGGCGTCCCCGCCGGCACCCTGATCGGCGAACAGGTGGGCTGGAGGGCCGCGTTCGGCGCCGTCTCGCTGGCCACCCTCGCCGTCCTCGGCTGGATCGGCGCGTCCGTCCCGGCGGTGGGGCGGCCCGCCGAGGAGGCCGATGGGGTCCGGCCCGGCCTGCGCCGGACCCTGGCGGTGCCCGGGGTCGCGGCGGTCATGACGACGGTGGCGCTCTTCGTCCTCGGGCACACGGTCGTCTACGCGTACGTCGCCCCCTACCTCCGGCACGCGGGGCTCGGGCCGCGGACCGACGCGGTTCTCCTGGCCTTCGGGGCCGCGTCCCTGCTGAGCATCTGGGGTGTCGGGCGCCGTGTCGACCGCCGCCCGCGCGCCCTCATGGTGACGGGCGCGGCCCTGTTCACCCTTGCCACCGCGGCCCTCGCCGTCACCGGGGCGCACCCGGTCGTCTGGGCCGCCGCCGTCGTGTGGGGCCTGGGATGGGGCGGCGCGCCGACCCTGCTGCAGACCGCGGCCGGGCGGGCCGCCGGCC
>NZ_JAAGNI010000412.1 GCF_010550605.1 Streptomyces sp. SID9727 | reverse complement strand
GGCCGCCCGGTGAGCGGCGGCCGGGGCGGCGGGCCGGGGCTCGGCGGCGGGGGCCGGTGCGGCGAGCATGCCGATGCCCAGGCAGGCCGCCAGGGCCGCGGTGGTGAGTCCGGTGACTCTCTGTCGGACCGTTCGTTTCTTCACGTGCCGCCTCCCAGCGGTGTGAGGGCCGCGCGCCGTTGCGCGGCCGTGGGGGATGGCGCGCGGGTGAGGCCGGACGGGGACGGCGGGCGACCGGAGCGGCCAGCGAAGTGACATGGACACGACCTCAAGCGCGACCGTCAGTACAATGGCACATGTCACATGTCTTTAGGAAGCGACCGTGACGACATTCGCGGGCGGGCCAACGTCCTCGGTCGCGGGAGGGCTTGAGGCGTTACGCCCGGCTCGCCGGCTCGCCCCGGCGGCCGTCCGCCCACAGCGAGCGGACGTGCGACATGTGGCCGAGCATGCGGTTCTCGGCGCCCTCGGCGTCGCCGGCGACCACCAGGTCGAGCAGTTCGATGTGCTCTTCGGCCGACGCGGTCAGCTGACCGGACTCGGAGAGCCGGTTCAGCCCGAAGAGCCGGGAGCGCTTGCGGAGTTCGCCGACCTCCTCGACCAGCCGCCGGTTGCCGGCCAGCCCCAGCAGCGCCAGGTGGAAGCGCCGGTCCGCCTCCAGGTAACCGAGGATGTCGTGCCGCCGCGCGGCCTCGACGATCTCCTCGGCGACCGGCCGCAGCGCCTCCAGCTCGTGCGTCAGCCCCATCCGCGCGATCCGGCCGACCGTGGGCACCTCGATCATCGCGCGCAGTTCGGTGTAGTCGTCCAGGTCCTGGTCGGTCAGTTCGGTGATCCGGAAACCCTTGTTGCGGACGGCTTCGACCTGGCCCTCGCGGACCAGGTCGAGCATGGCCTCACGGACGGGCGTGGCCGAGACACCGAACTGGGCGGCCAGCGCGGGCGCCGAGTAGACCGTGCCTGGCCGCAGCTCGCCGGAGACGAGGGCCGCCCGCAGCGCGTGCCCCACCTGGTCGCGCAGGTGCTCCTGGGCCGAGATGGCGTTGAGCGACGTCAGGCGGGCCATGTCTGTTCCTCCAGCACCGTGCGGAGGGCAAGACTACAATGTCACGTTGGACCTGGATCCGGCGCGGGCTCACAGCAGGAAGCCCTCCGGGAAGGGGTCGTCCGGATCCAGGAAGTACTGCGCGGTCCCGGTGATCCAGGCCCTCCCCGTCACCGTCGGGACGACGGCGGGCAGCGCGCCCACGGTGGTCTCACCGACCAGCCGGCCGGTGAACCGGGTGCCGATGAAGGACTCGTTGACGAAGTCCCGGTCCAGCGGGAGTTCGCCCCGGGCGTGCAGCTGGGCCATGCGCGCGGAGGTGCCCGTGCCGCACGGCGAGCGGTCGAACCAGCCGGGGTGGATGGCCATCGCGTGCCGCGAGTGCGCCGCGTCGGAGCCGGGCGCGATCAGCTGGACGTGCTTGAGCCCGTGGATGGCCGGGTCCACCGGATGGACCGGCCGGTCGGCGGCGTTGACGGACTCCATCAACGCCAGCCCGGCCGCGAGCAGTTCGTCCTTGCGCGCCCGGTCGAACGGCAGGCCCAGGTCCTCCAGCCGCACCATCGCGTAGAAGTTGCCGCCGTAGGCGAGGTCGTACGGAACCTCGCCGAACCCGGGGACCTTCGCGGTGAGTCCCAGCCCCGCGCTGAAGGCCGGGACGTTGGTGAGGGTGACGGAGGTGGCGGCCCCGCCCTCGACGCGGACGTCCACGGCGACGAGCCCGGCCGGGGTGTCCAGCCGGACCGTGGTGACCGGTTCGGTGACCGGGACCATGCCGGTCTCCACCAGCACGGTCGCCACCCCGATCGTGCCGTGCCCGCACATCGGCAGGCAGCCGGAGACCTCCATGAACAGCACCCCGAAGTCGGCGTCGGCCCGGGTCGGCGGCTGGAGGACGGCCCCGCTCATCGCGGAGTGGCCGCGCGGCTCGTACATCAGCAGGGTGCGCACCGCGTCCCGGTGGGCCATGAAGTACGCCCGGCGCTCGGCCATGGTGGCGCCGGGGAGCGTGCCGATCCCGCCGGTGATCACCCGGGTGGGCATCCCCTCGGTGTGCGAGTCGACGGCGTGGAAGACGTGGCGGCTGCGCATCGTCCCTCCTCCCCTCAGTCCAGGCCCTCGGCGCGTGCCTTCTCCGTCGCGGCGCGTACGGCGGCCAGAGCGTCGGCGTCCAGCGGCAGGCGGGGCGGCCGGGTGGGCCCGCCGTGCCGGCCGACGATGTCCATGGACGCCTTGATGGCCTGGACGAACTCCGGCTTGGAGTCCCACCGCAGCAACGGGTGCAGCCGCCGGTAGAGCGGCAGGGCCTGCTCCAGGTCCCCCGAGACGGCCGCCCGGTAGAGCTCGACACAGCCGCGCGGGAGCATGTTGGGGCAGCCGGCGATCCAGCCGACCGCCCCGGCCAGGGCGAGTTCGAGCAGTACGTCGTCGGCGCCCACGAGCAGGTCGAGGCCGGGTGCCTCCTCCGCGATCTCGTACGCCCTGCGGACGTCGCCGCTGAACTCCTTGACCGCCACGACCGAGCCCTCCGCGTGGAGCTGCCCGAGCAGCCGGGGCCTCAGATCCACCTTGGTGTCGTACGGGTTGTTGTAGGCGACGACGGGCAGCCCGGCCGCCGCCACCTCGGCGTAGTGCGCGCGGACGGCCACGTCCTCGCACGGGTAGCCGTTCGGCGGCAGCAGCAGGACGGACCCGGCCCCGGCCTCCGCGGCCTCCTCGGCGCGGCGGCGGGATTGCGCGCTGTCGTACGAGGAGACGCCGGGCATCACCCTGGCGCCGTCCCCGGCCGCCTCGACCGCGACCCGCACGACCTCCCGGCGCTCCCGGTCGCTGAGGGTCTGGTACTCCCCCAGCGAACCGTTGGGCACCACCCCGTCGCACCCCGCGTCGAGGAGGTCGCGGACGTGTGCGGCGTACGCGTCGAAGTCGACGGACCGGTCCTCGCGGAGGGTGAGCGGCGTGGCGACCATGACGCCCCGCCAGGGGGCGCCGGTGCGGGTGGGTTCGGCTGTCATACGGGCTCCTTCGGAGTGGGTACGGGCGTACGGGGCTCAGACGTCCTCGGACCGGGCGGCCCGGGCGAGCGTGGCGAGCGGGACCGGGCAGGCGAGGGGGCGCCGGTCGGGAGGCGCTTCGCCGTCGGGGGCGGCCAGGGCGCGGACGGCGAAGCCGCAGGTGCGGCCCTGGCACCAGCCCATGCCCGCCCGGGTGAGCAGCTTGGCCGTGCGGCCGTCGTCGGCGCCCAGCTCG
>NZ_JAAGNI010000396.1 GCF_010550605.1 Streptomyces sp. SID9727 | reverse complement strand
CAGCGGCTCGGGGAAGCGGGCCAGCTCGACCGCCGTCACATGGGCGCCCGCCAGCCGCGCCACCTCCGCCACGTCACCGGGCTCGCCCGGCTCCAGGCCGGTCTGGGCCGGCTTGAGGACGGCGACGCGGCGGTGCGCGGCCGCCGCCGCCACGGCCGCCGTCACGATCGTCTTGCCGATCTCCGTGCCGGTGCCGGTCACCACCAGAACGCTCATGCCTCAGCCCTCCCGCGCCGCAGCGCACACCGCGCGGCAGATCCGCGCCACATCGTCCTCACCCGTCACGTACGGCGGCATGGTGTAGACGAGGTCCCGGAACGGCCGCAGCCACACCCCCTCGCCCACCGCCGCGGCGGTCGCCGCGGCCATGTCCACCTCGTGGTCCAGCTGGACCACCCCGATCGCGCCGAGCACCCGCACCTCGCGGACCCCGGGCAGCTCCCGCGCCACCGCCAGGCCCTCGTTCAGCCCTGCCTCGATCCGCTTGACCTCCTGCTGCCAGTCCTGGCCGAGCAGCAGGTCGATGGAGGCGCAGGCCACCGAGGCCGCCAGCGGGTTGCCCATGAACGTGGGCCCGTGGGCGAGCACCGGCACCTCGCCGCGCGAGATGCCGTCGGCCACCTCGCTCGTGCACAGCGTCGCCGCCATCGTCAGATAGCCGCCGGTCAGCGCCTTGCCCACGCACATCACATCGGGGGACACCCCCGCGTGCTCGGCGGCGAACAGCTTCCCCGTACGGCCGAACCCCGTGGCGATCTCGTCGAACACGAGCAGTACGCCGTACGCGTCGCACGCCTCGCGCAGCACGCGCAGATAGCCGGGGGAGTGGAAGCGCATCCCACCGGCCCCCTGGACCACCGGCTCCACGATGACGGCCGCCAGCTCGTCCGCGTGCCGCTCGATCAGTTCGCGCACATGTGCCGCGTACGCCGGGTCGGGCTCGGAGTCGTAACCGGCGGGCGGTTCGGCGGCGAAGACCTGGCGGGGCAGGGCGCCGGACCACAGCTCGTGCATCCCGCCCTCGGGGTCGCACACCGACATCGGCTGCCAGGTGTCCCCGTGGTAGCCGCCGCGCCAGGTCAGCAGCCGCCTCTTGGCCGGCCGCCCGGCCGACCGCCAGTACTGGAGGCACATCTTCACGGCGACCTCGACTGACACGGAGCCCGAGTCGGCGAGGAAGACGTGGCGCAGCGGCTCCGGCGTGATCTCCACCAGCCGGGCCGCCAGCCGGACGGCGGGCTCGTGCGTGAGCCCGCCGAACATCACATGGCTCATCCGGTCCAGCTGGCCGCGCGCCGCCTCGTTCAGCACGGGGTGGTTGTAGCCGTGCACGGCCGACCACCACGAGGACATCCCGTCGACCAACTCGGTGTGCCCGTGGACGGGTTCGGCGAGCCGCAGCCGGACCCCGGACGCGGACTCCACGACCAGCGGCTCCTGCCGGCCCGGCATGGGTCCGTACGGATGCCAGACGTGCGCCCGGTCCAGCTCCCGGAGCGCGGCGGGGGAGAGCGGTTCAGGCATTGGGAGCGAGGTCCGTGCCCGCGCCACGGCGGCGGACCGCCACCAGATCCGTCCGGGCACCGAGGGCTTCCGGCACCTCGGCGGCGGGTACGGCCTCCGCCTCCGGGCCTTCCCCGCACGGCCCGCAACCGGCGCCCGCGTGCGGACCGCAGCCCTCGGCCTCGGAGGCACAGCCACCGCTCGCGTGCGAACCGCAGCCGGCCGCCGCGTCCGCGCGGTGCCGGGGGAGCGTCGTCGTCCCCGCCCCCTCCACCTCGAAACCGGCGTCCGCGATCATGTCCAGATCCGCCTGTCCGGCCTGGCCCTCACTGGTCAGGTAGTCGCCCAGGAAGATGGAGTTGACCAGGTGCAGGGCGAGCGGCTGCATCGAGCGCAGATGGACCTCGCGCCCGCCCGCGAGCCGCACCTCCACGTCCGGGCAGACGAACCGCACCATCGCCAGGATCCGCAGACAGCGCTGCGGCGTCAGGTTCCACTCCTTGGCGAGCGGCGTTCCCTCGAACGGGATCAGGAAGTTGACCGGCACCGAGTCCGGGTCCAGCTCGCGCAGCGAGAAGACCACGTCGACCAGGTCCTCGTCGCTCTCACCCATCCCGGCGATCAGCCCCGAGCAGGCGGACAGCCCGGCGGCCTGCGCCTGCTGCACCGTGTCCACACGGTCGGCGTAGGTGTGGGTGGTCGTGATCTCCCCGTACGTCCCCTCGGACGTGTTGAGGTTGTGGTTGTACGCGTCGGCGCCCGCCGAACGCAGCCGGCCGGCCTGGCCCTCGGAGAGCAGACCGAGGCAGGCGCACACCTCGACGCCCTCGTTCTGTTCCTTGATGGCCTCGATGGTCTGGGAGACCCGGTCGACATCCCGGTCCGTCGGGCCCCGGCCGCTGGCCACCAGGCAGACGCGCTTGGCGCCGCCGGCCACCCCGGCCGCCGCCGCCTTCGACGCCTCCTCCGGCTTCAGCCAGGTGTACTTGAGGATCTCGGCCTTGGAGCCGAGCCGCTGCGAACAGTACGAGCAGTCCTCGGGGCAGAGCCCGGACTTCAGGTTGACCAGATAGTTCAGTTTCACCCGCCGCCCGAACCACTGACGGCGCACCTTGCCGGCCGCCGCCACCACGTCGAGCAGTTCGTCGTCCGGGGTCGCCAGTACGGCGAGCGCTTCTTCACGGGTCGGCAGCTCGCGCCGCAGCCCCTTGTCCACCAGCGTGTTCAGGAGGTCCATGGCGATGATCCTGACGCACCGCACCGCCCGGAGCCAAGGAGGAACCGGACAACAGAGCTGACGCGGGGTGTGTGCATTGCCACACCGTGTCTTGGCATGGGCCCGGTTAGGGTCTGTGAGCTGCCTACAAAAGGGACCGCTCATGCCCGCCACCCCGTTCGACTGGATCGAAGACGAGGCGCGCCGGCGCGCGGACGCGGGGCTGGTCCGCCGGCTTCGGCCCCGCGCGGCCGAAGCGGAGCTGCTGGACCTCGCGAGCAACGACTACCTCGGCCTCACCCGGCATCCGGAGGTGACCTCCGCCGCGGCGGACGCGGCGCGCCGCTGGGGCGGCGGAGCGACCGGCTCCCGCCTGGTCACCGGCTCGACCGCGCTGCACGCCGAGCTCGAACGCGAACTCGCCGCGTTCTGCGGCTTCGAGGCCGCGCTCGTCCTCTCCTCCGGTTACGCCGCCAACCTCGCGGCCCTCACCGCGCTCACCGGGCGCGGCGCCCTCATCGCGTCGGACGCGGGCAACCACGCCTCCATCGTGGACGGCTGCCGGCTCTCCCGGGCCGAGACCGCCGTCGTCCCGCACGCCGACCCGGAGGCCGTTCGCAAGACGCTGCGCGGGCACGGGGGCCGGAAGCTGGCCGTCACCGACTCGGTGTTCTCCGTGGACGGCGACGCGGCGCCGCTGGCCGCGCTGGCCGCCGTCTGCCGGGCGGAGGGCGCCGCGCTCCTGGTCGACGACGCGCACGGACTCGGGGTGCTCGGCGAGGGCGGACGGGGCGCGCCCGACGCGGCGGGGCTGGCGGGCGACGCGGACGTGGTCGCCACGCTCACCCTGTCCAAGTCCCTGGGCAGCCAGGGCGGCGCGGTCCTCGGACCGGCCCGGGTCATCGACCATCTGGTCAACACGGCCCGGACGTTCATCTTC
>NZ_JAAGNI010000377.1 GCF_010550605.1 Streptomyces sp. SID9727 | reverse complement strand
CGGCGCCGTCCGGCCGTGGGCTCAGCGGTGCGGGGACGGGCCCGGCGGCCTCCTCGCGGGCCGGCGGCAGCCGCGCGTCGTCCGCCGTGACGGCCCCGGACCAGCCGTACCGCTCCAGGCCGCGGGCCAGGGCCCGCACCATCTGCGGGTCGAACTGCGTGCCCGCGCACCGCTTCAGCTCCTCCACGGCGGCCGGCACCGGCCTCCCCCGCCGGTAGGAGCGGGTCGAGGTCATGGCGTCGAAGGCGTCGGCGACCGCGACGATGCGGGCGCACTCGGGGATGCCCCGGCCGGAGAGCCCGTACGGATAGCCGCTGCCGTCGAGGCGTTCGTGGTGGTGCAGGATCGCGGCCCTGGCCTCGCCGAGGAAGCCGATGCCCCGGACGATCTCGTGCCCGTACTCCGGGTGGAGCTCGATCACGCGCCGCTCCTCGGGGGTGAGCGGGCCGTCCTTGCGCAGGACGCGGGTCGGGACGCCCAGCTTGCCGACGTCGTGGAGGATGCCGGCGAACCGGAGGACCTCGACGCGCTCCCGGTCCAGGCCCAGTTCGTGCGCGATGAGGACGGAGGCGCGGCCGACGCGCTCGCTGTGGCCGCGGGTGTAGGTGTCCTTGATGTCGACGGCCTGGACGAGCGCCCGGATGGTGGCCCGGTGCGCGGCGTGCTCGCGGTGGTACTGGGCGTAGACCCAGCAGGAGATGTACATGGGCAGCAGCACGAAGAGCGCGGCGAGCGGCCCGTACGAGCTGTTCCAGAGGACGGCCATCATCAGCCCGGCGAGGCCGTGCACCAGGTGCGGGGCGAGCGAGCGCGGCAGGAGCCCGCGCCAGGCGCGCCGGGCGGGCAGCTGTTCCGCGACGAGCAGGATCGAGCCGTCGAGGGCGGCGAGCACGGCGCTGAAGGCGAGCGCCGCCGCGCAGACGGGCAGCAGCGCGTAGGGGAGGTCGGGCGGGCTGTCGAGGGCGGCGGGCCCGC
>NZ_JAAGNI010000366.1 GCF_010550605.1 Streptomyces sp. SID9727 | reverse complement strand
GTGATTGACCGGCACGACATTCTGCGTACGGCTGTGCTGTGGGAGAACCTGCCGCAGCCGTTGCAGGTTGTCCTGCGGCAGGTGACCCTTCCGGTGCACGAGGTGGCCCTGCCTTCGGACACCGCTGGTGACGATGCGGTGTCCGCGCTGCTGACCGGCTGTCCGGTGGCGATCGACATCAGGCGTGCGCCGATGGTCGACATCACCCTGGCGCAGGACCCCGGGCGGGACCGTTGGCTGGTGGCGTTGCGCAGCCACCATCTGATCCGTGACCACCAGGCGTTGGAGATCCTGCTGGAGGAGGTGCGTGCGCATCTGGAGCAGGAAGAGGCCCGGCTGCCGGAGCCTGCGCCGTACCGTGACTTCGTCGCTCACGCGCGTCTTGCCGTGTCCGCGGAGCAGCACCAGGCTTATTTCGCGCGCGAGCTGGGCGAGGTCGAGGAGCCGACCGCACCCTACGGGGTGCTCGACACCCACGGCGACGGCAGCGGTACCGGCGAGGCCGTGGTGGAGTTGGCGGCGGAGGCCGCCGAGCGCCTCCGGGTGCAGGCGCGGCGTCACGGGGTGAGTGCGGCGGCGTTCTTCCACCTGGCGTGGGCGCGGGTCGCCGCCGCGACCACCGGCCAGACCCACCCGGTCTTCGGCACCGTCCTCCTCGGACGCATGGACGCGGGAGGCACCGCCCACCGCACTCCGGGTCTCTACATCAACACCCTTCCCATCCGCATCGACGCCACCCAAAGCGTCCTCGGCGGACTCAGCGCCACCCAGCGCCAGCTGGGTGAACTCCTCACCCACGAGCACGCACCGCTCACCCTCGCGCAGCAGGCCACCAGCCTCCCCGCGCAGAGCCCCCTGTTCACCTCACTCCTCAACTACCGCCACAGCCCCGGCGTCGCCTCCGAGGAGAGCGCCCTCACAGGCGTGGAGTTCCTGCACTCGCACGAGCGCACCAACTACCCGGTCACGGTGTCCGTCGACGACACCGGCACCGGGTTCCGGCTCTCCGTACAGTCGGGCCACCCGATCGACCCGGACACCGTCTGTACGCTGCTGCACACCACCGTCGAGAACCTCATCGGCGCCGCCGAGCAGGACCTTCCCACTCCGCTCGACCGGATACCCGTCCTCGACGACCGGCAGCACGAACAGCTGCTGGCCACCTGGAACGCCACGGCTTCCGACGTATCGGACCAGACGCTGCCGGACCTGTTCGAGGCGCAGGCCTCCCGAACCCCGGACGCGATCGCGCTGGTCCACGCGGACCACCGCCTGACCTACGCGGAGCTGAACGCACGGGCGAACCGGCTGGCGCAGCTCCTCGCGGCCGACGGGGTCGGCCCCGAGCACCTGGTCGCCGTGTGCCTGCCGCGCTCCACCGAACTGGTCGTCTCACTGCTGGCCGTCACCAAGACGGGCGCCGCCTACCTCCCGCTCGACCCGGACTACCCGGCCGACCGCCTGACGACGACCCTCGCCGACGGACACCCCACGGCCCTGATCACCACCAGCTCGACCACCGACACGAACCTGGGGACGGACACCGGCGTCCGGCGGATCGAGCTGGACGACCCCGCCGTCAGCGAACTCCTCGCGCGGCAAACCGTGTCGGACTACACACGCAAGGGCCACCGACCGGCACATCCTGCCTACGCCCTCTTCACCTCGGGCTCCACCGGCCGCCCCAAGGGCGTCGTCGTTCCGCACTCCGCGCTGAACAACTTCCTGCACGCCATGAACCACCGGTTGCAGCTCACCCGGAACGACCGTCTGCTCGCCGTCACCACCATCGGCTTCGACATCGCCGGACTCGAACTGCACCTGCCGCTCCTGTCCGGAGCCACGGTCGTGCTCGCCGACCGGGACGAAGTACGCGACCCGCAAGCCCTCCGCTCCCTCGCCGCACGCGAATCCGTCACCGTCATGCAGGCCACACCCAGCCTGTGGCAGGCCCTGGCGGGCGACGACGTACTGAAGTCCGTACGCGTTCTCGTCGGCGGTGAAGCACTCCCCGCCGAACTCGCCCGTACGCTGGCCGCCAACAGCGCCTCCGTCACCAACCTCTACGGCCCGACCGAGACGACCATCTGGTCCACGGCCTCGACCGTCACGACGGACACCCCTGTCTCCATCGGCCGCCCCATCCTCAACACCCAGGTGTACGTCCTGGACGCAGCCCTGCACCCGGTGCCGGTGGGCGTACCGGGCGAGCTGTACATCGCCGGCAGCGGACTGGCGCGCGGCTATCTGAATCGCCCGGGGCTGACGGCGGAACGCTTCGTCGCCTGCCCCTTCGGGACCCCGGACGGCGGGCGCATGTACCGCACCGGCGACCTGGTGCGCTGGCACACGGACGGCACACTGGAATACCTGAGCCGCACCGACGACCAGGTGAAGGTACGCGGCTTCCGCATCGAACTGGGCGAGATCGAGACGGCCCTGCTCGGCCAGGCCGGCGTCGCGCAGGCTGCGGCGCTCGTCCGCGAGGACGTCCCCGGAGACAAGCGTATCGCCGCCTACGTCGTACCCGCCGCGGGCGCGGTCCCGGACACAGCCTTGCTGCGCACGGGCGTCGGGGCGGTGCTGCCGGAGTACATGGTGCCCTCGGCCATCGTGCTCCTGGACGCGCTGCCGCTGACCGCGAACGGCAAGCTGGACCGGCGTGCCCTGCCTGCCCCGGACCGCACCGCCGAACTGGAAGCGTCCTACCGTGCTCCGCGCACACCGGACGAGCAGCTGTTGTGCGAGGCGTTCGCCGAGGTCCTGGGCCTGGACCGGGTCGGGATCGACGACAACTTCTTCGAACTCGGCGGCCACTCCCTGTTGGCCGTACGGCTAGCGGAGCGCCTGCGGGTGCGCGGTGTTCCGGTGTCGGTACGTGCGCTGTTCCAGGCGCCGACTCCGGCCGGGCTCGCCTCGGCCGCCGGTGACACGGGTGCGTCGTTCGTGGTGCCGGCGAACGGTATTCCGGCGGGCGCGTCGGTGCTGACGCCGGAGATGGTGACGCTCGCTGAGGTCACCGAGGACGATCTTGAGCGGATCGTCGAGGCGGTTCCGGGTGGCGCGGCGAACATCGCGGACATCTACCCGCTCGCACCCTTGCAGGAGGGCATCTTCTTCCACCACCTGCTCGGCGCCGACGAGGGTCGTGACGTGTATGTCCTGCCGACGGTGCTGGGTTTCGACTCTCGGCAGCGGGTGGACGCGTTCGCCGGTGCGCTTCAGCAGGTGATCGGGCGGCACGACATTTTGCGTACTGCGGTGTTGTGGGAGGGCCTGTCGACGCCTTTGCAGGTCGTCGTGCGGGAGGCGGCTCTTCCGGTGCGCGAGGTGACCTTGGCCTCGGGTGCTTCGGGCGCTTCGGGTGCTTCGGGCGGTGATGCGTTGGCCTTGTTGCTGGAGGCGTGTCCGGCGTCGATGGA